>NZ_AP025482.1 GCF_024347435.1 Vibrio cyclitrophicus | reverse complement strand
CTAGCGAATCACAAACATAATAGGTTTTTACAGATGTTCGTATTCAACAACGATGTTCAATTGGAAGATCTAGGTGAAGGTGTGAGCCGCAAAGTGCTTGCACACAACGACAACATGATGTCGGTTGAAGTCCATTTTGAGAAAGGTGCGGTTGGCGCGATGCACTCGCACCCACATGAGCAGCTTACTTACGTACTGTCTGGCGCTTTTGAGTTCACGATTGGCGATGAAAAGCACATAGTTAAGGCCGGTGACACCATGTATAAGCAGCCAGATATTGAACACGGTTGTGTGTGTGTCGAGGCTGGTACGCTAATTGATACGTTCACACCAATGCGCAAAGATTTTGTTTAAGATTAAACTATTGACGAGTCGTCTCGTCGGAGAACTACTATGAAAATTGCACTAATGATGGAAAACAGCCAAGCACCAAAAAATGCGATGGTTGCTTCTGAGCTTAACCTTGTGGCTGGTAACTTAGACCATGATGTATTCAATGTCGGCATGACAGATGAAAACGACCACCATCTGACTTATATCCACCTTGGTATAATGGCGAGCATCCTACTGAACTCAAAGGCAGTAGACTTTATTGTTACTGGTTGTGGTACAGGCCAAGGTGCATTGATGGCAAGCAACCTTCACCCAGGTGTGGTATGTGGTTACTGTCTAGAGCCATCAGATGCATTCCTTTTCAACCAAATTAACAATGGCAATGCTATTTCATTGGCATTTGCGAAAGGCTTTGGTTGGGCTGGTGAGCTTAACGTTCGTTACATTTTCGAAAAAGCATTTACCGGTGCTCGTGGTGAAGGTTACCCGATTGAGCGCGCTGAACCTCAGCAGCGTAACGCGGCGATCCTTAGCGAAGTTAAAGCGGCTGTTTGTAAAGACGTAGTTACGTCACTAAAAGCGATTGACCAAGACCTAGTTAAGCAAGCTGTTGGCAGCGCGCAGTTCCAAGAGTGTTTCTTTGCTAATTGCCAAGTCACTGAAATTGCGGAATACGTTCGCACTTTGATTGATTAATACGATTTGACTTGAAGCAGCCTCAGAACTCCTGGAATCTTTGTCTCTGAGGGTGCTTTAAATCAAGTGTTGCACCATTTTATTTGTTGTTTTGATATCCATATCGGGATTTCTCCAGCCAGTGTGATCACTGGCTTTTTTTCATTTCCAGTAATGAACTAATTTTATTATCAGTTTTTCATCATTTCACCGGTAATCCTTGCTCAATCTCAAAAGTAAAAACTCATATTGAAGCTACAAAATGTACCACTTAAAGTGGCACATCAAGTTCATTTTGAAATGGTATGTGCAGTATGAATAGTGAGTATTTTAACAGCGTCAATCGCTATCGGTATTTCTATAATATCCGGCGGATACACGTTAAGTAAAATTATCCTCAAAATCTATCATTACCGTTATGACAGTGAAGGCTATCGTCAAGCGCTTGATCAAATCCTCACTGACAACCCAAAAATCAAACATCCCGACAAGGTCAGTATTGTCCAAGCGATTGCACTTCGCCGTCTCAATAGTAAACCAGCCTCTATCTCTCCAGTGGTAAGTCAATTTTCCCTACCCCCAGTCATTTCAACAATTTGAGCGTACGATGAAACAAATGCCTCAGCAGCAACAAGATATGTTTTGGGCTCTGTCGTGGTTCGAGGATGCTTGGGATAGCTCAAAAGGTAATGTCAAAAAACTAACTGAAATAGAGGAGATTTATAATAAATATAAGCCGGGTGTGCTGACGAAGGGCCAAAATGACTACAGGTGAAAGAAAGTACTCGATAAGTTGGCGAAAAACTTAGGTCCGGTTGAAAAACTTTTTTAAAGGAAAGAAAGCACAAGAGTCGATGCGAATATCCCGCAAAGGTGGTGTACCAGCTACTGCAGCGCTGAGAAGCAATACACAGCGTCTTTAGAAGCTAGGTGGCTCCGTATTGACTGCCGTTGGTATTGGCGTAGCTTGCCATGAAATAGCCAATGCCGAGAGTACGGCCAAAAGAATGAGATCATGGTTGAGACGGCAATAAGTACGGTAATGGGACTAGTTGGTGGTGCCACGATCTCTTTACTAGTTTTTGCGACGCCTGTTGGTTAGGTTGGATCTATTTTGTTAACTGGTGGGGCATCAGCAATGAACACTATTCAGGTAAAGCCGTGCTCAATTTGTACAAGTCTAATTTAGCTGATGTTGATCTAGTGGATAACCTTGGGGTAAATAAAGTATGCAAGTTGTAGAGTGGGCATTTATATTGTTCTTTGTATTTGGTGGGCTGCTATAATGGTCGGCGGACTCTTAACCTTTTTTATCCAAGAGAGTCATTCAATACGCTTTCTCCCCACAGCATTACACAAGTGGAGAGCTTGCGCTGGTAAGAGGGTTCCATTTCGTAGCGCTAATACATGGTATAGCTTTATTTACTGCTATTGCCTTTCCTTCATGGGCTATAAAGCGGCGATTGACGGAAATACGATGTTTTCATAAAGCTCTCCGTCATTTATATGTATGCCCTGTGGATTTTGACGGTTTCGGTAGTTGTTTGTTTGGTAACGATGATGGTTCTAAAGCGAGCGTGTTTATCGTAATTCACCGCTCTGCTACTTGAGTTTTAGGCAGTATTTCAGTTTGTGCTTAGTTAAGTTTCAAGCCCAATGATCAACGGATTTCTTATCGGCTTACCAAGCACTGGCGATGATCTTTGATTCCTTTCCCCATATCCAATTTTAAACTTCACACGGTTAAGGCAAGTCTTATCGATGTGCTCGCTAAGTAGGTTGAAGGTTTTACGGATGATTTGCTGGCGAGGGTTACTGAAATGAATTTATCCGGTTGATAAAATCAGCTCCACTAACAAGTTCGCGGGCTGATTTTCTTCTGTAGAAAGCTGGGTTAGCTAACGCGAGCAACTGCGTCGTCAATTAACTGGCCTAGCTCATCCCAGCGACCTTCATCGATTAGATTAGTCGGAACCATCCAAGTGCCACCGCAGGCCAATACAGACTTGATGGATAGGTAGTCATCGACATTGTTCAGACTTACACCGCCGGTTGGCATAAATTTCACTGGATAAACGGCAGTAAGTGCTTTTAACATACCCACACCGCCAGATGGCTCTGCAGGGAAGAACTTCAATGTACGCAGACCCATTTCCATTGCTTGTTCAACGAGGCTTGGGTTGTTAACACCCGGTACGATAGGTACTTTTTTGTCGATACAGTATTGAACTGTGCGTGGGTTGAAGCCTGGACTTACGATAAAATCAACGCCAGCTTCAATCGCTTGATCCACCTGTTCGTTGGTAAGAACGGTACCCGCGCCAATCAGCATTTCTGGATAAGCTTGACGCATTGCAGCGATCGCATCGGCTGCACACTCGGTACGGAACGTGATTTCTGCACAAGGCATGCCGTTGTCTACTAGTGCTTTACCTAGAGGAATAGCATCTTCAACTTTGTTGATGGCAATTACAGGAATTACTTTTAGGCTTGCTAGCTGTTCGTTTAAGGTTGTCATTTGTCTTTGTCCTACTAATCAAGAGTTGGCGTTGCTGTGTTAGGAATAATAGCACCGCGGTACTGAATCACTGTGCCTGCCACTTTGTGTCCCATTGCGGCTGAGTTAAACGCGTCGCCACCGGTTAGGCGCTTGGCAAGATAACCGGCGCTAAATGAGTCCCCAGCAGCTGTGGTATCAATAACGGAGTTAACTGGCTTAGGCGCGACATACTCGACACGACCTTCGCTAAGTACTAGGCACTCTTTTGCGCCGCGCTTGATGGCAATTTCAGAGACGCCTGCTTGCTGAGTGCGTTCAATGCACTCCTCTAGACATGTGTCACCGAATAAGTATTGATCATCTTCGAAGGTGAGTAATGCGGTATCCGTGAAACCTAGCATCGTAAGGTACGTGCGCTGAGCGATATCTCGGTTCGCCCATAATTTTGGTCGATAGTTGTTGTCAAAGAAGACGCTGCCGCCTTTGGCCTTGAACTTCTCTAAGAAGCTAAACAGGGTGTCACGTCCAGCGCCAGTTAAAATAGCCAAGGTGATGCCGCTTAGGTAAACCGCATCGTAATCCATCAATGAATCGACAAGGGATTGGCTCTCTGGCTGATCGAACACGAATTTTGCCGCTGCATCGCTGCGCCAGTAAAAGAAGGTGCGCTCGCCGGTTTCATCGGTCTCGATGTGATAAAGGCCGGGCATTTTGTCGTCTAGACGCAGTATCTGATCGGTATCAATGCCCTCTTCAGACCACGCTTTTAGCATTTCAGCAGAGAAAGGGTCATTACCTAAGGCGGTAATGTAGCTCACTGAAATATTGTGATTTTTTGTCAAACGAGAAAGATACAGCGCAGTGTTGAGTGTGTCACCACCGAAGCTTTGCTTCAGCAGGTCTTCTTTGCGTTGTAGTTCCACCATGCATTCACCGATGATCGCTATTTTGTATTGGCTCATAGTCAAATATCCAGCTTGAAATAGACCCATTTTTCAGTTTCTACTGAGTTAGAGTCGGGTAGTAAAGTTTTGATTTAATTTAACTAAATGGTCCTTGTGTGCTGGTTTTGTTATTACCATTATTCACGCCGTTCAAGAAACAATTAGGCAATTTGAAATTATTTGAAACATCGTTTCAATATAATGTAATTTACCAGTATAATTTGAAGTTTAGGTAGTCATATTTCTACTTTAAACGACTAAATGTGATTTGAGTCTAGTTTCATTGTTGCGATCATTGAATTCCTTCTGGACGACATTTTGGCGTTTTGTCACGGATATTTCGGTCTTCATCTGCGGCGGGATGAAGTATTGATGTGATGGATGGCGGGCGCGTGTGTTGTTAGTGCGCTTTTACTGCTTTCAGATTTAGCACCAATGTATTTTAGTTAGAGGAACTTTTAATTACCCGAAAGGGTTCGGTATTGATTGTGCACTGATTTACAGCGATTACTATTTTGTTGAAGGGTTATATCGACTCTAGGTCTGGTTCAAGACCACATAATGATCAAAATGCCACTATTCGTGAGAGTAGTGACGTTTTATTAACTATTCTTTAGTTAAACACTTCACTATAGAGTCGAACCATTGGAGCTAACACATCAAAGGGGCTTTGTTGCGTAATTCAATGGAACTAAATCCAGAACCTACGATCTGATCAGCTACGTCCACTCCCTCTCGTAGCCCTATGCTTAAACCTCGTTACAATACAACCAATTAATCATGGCTCTCTGACCTTTTGGATTGATGAAGAGGCGATTAACGGGTGGGCGCAAAGCAAACAGAATAAGCGCGGGAGGCCTGGTCTGTTCAGTGGTTTGGCGATTACGACAGCACTTATGGTGAACGAGTTTTTTCTATGCTACTGAGAGCGCTGCAAGGATTTGTCGACTCGATATTTAGGCTAGCCCATGTACCTTAATTTGTCCGAATTACACCTGCATCAGTCGCAGAGCTAAGCAAGTTGAGGTCTCACTTAAGCCTAAAACAAGAGGGGGTAATACAGTACTTAGCCGTTGATGCTACTGGCCTTAAGGTTTGGTGAAGGTGAATGGAAAGTCAAAAAGCACGGGACAGATGACAAGCGTAGAGTCTGACGAAAACTTCATATTACCGTCGATACAACCGTCATTCCGCAGCCAATTTCAGAATTAAAATAATGTGATCCAGTGATCGTTTGCAGATGTAGATACGACAGACCTATTGACCGCGATCCCCAGTTTTGATTTATTACTGCTATTTAACGGTCACTTATTATGTCTGCTGCTCAACCTGTCATTAAACGCCTAGACCACTTAGAGCTAATCGCTGCTTTCTGTCATGAAATCGGCTTACCCGGTATTATTGATCGTATCATCCCCAAATACTCGGATCATAACGTCTCCCATGGCGACGCCGTCCTAGCAATGATTCTGAATGGCCTTGGCTTTCACAGTAGAACGCTGCATATGTTCTCTGATTTCTTCGAGACGAAGCCTGTCGCCAAGTTGCTTGCTAAAGACATTGAAGCACACCATTTAACTGACGATGTACTCGGTCGCACGCTAGATGCTTTATATGAAGTAGATGTATCCGTACTTTATTAAGCTATAGCAGAGCATATCGTTGATAAGCTTGGACTTAAAACAAACTCTGTCCATCTTGACATCACTAGTTTTCATGTCGATGGTGAATATGCCCAAGACGAAGATCTTAATGCCATCAAACTAGTAAAAGGCTACAGCCGAGAGCACCGTCCAGAGCTAAATCAAGTCGTCCTTGAGCTGATTTGTTAAAACCAAGCGGATCTACCTGTTTACATGCAAGCACTCAGTGGCAATACCAATGACGCTAAAGCATTCTCAGAGATCACTAAACGACATATCCATTGTCTAAAGGAAGGCAGCACAAAACAGTCGCTACTTCATCGCTGATGCTGCTCTGTACTCGGAAGAAAGAATTCGTTCACTAGATGAGCAACAGCAGAAGTTTATTACTCGCGTCCCAATGACTATCAAGTCAGCCAAAGAAGCTCTATTGGTCCTTGAGCCAAAGCAGTTAAGCGGTATAGGCAATGGTTACTCGGGTTGCTGGATTGATGCTAACTCAGAAGTGGCTGTTGGTTCATTGTGAGCAAGCAATGAGGGACTTCGCCAGCCAGTGTCACTTGCTTAGCTTCGCGCAATCAACCATCGTTAAAGAGCCAATCTATGCCGGTCGTGGTCGGCCGAAGAAAGACGCAAAGCCAACGGGATACCACTATTTTATCGATGCTACGCCTCATACCGATTTAGAAAAAGTGAAACTGGTCAAGCTTAAGGTGGACATGTTTATCCTCGCTACCAATGATACTGACCACGGAAGTCTAACAATGGCTTCGTTACTGGAGCATTACAAGTCACAGCAAAAGGTAGAGCGTAGATTTCGCTTCTTAAAAAGCCCAGAGTTCCTAACATCATCAATTTTTCTGAAGAAGCCTCAGCGAATCGAGGCACAGCTAATGATCATGACACTTAGCCTTCTCGTTTACGCAAGTTTAGAGCACAAAATCCGAGAAAGTCTCACCAATATCCAGGAATTCTTTCCTAGTATGGTGAAGAACAAGACGACAACCAAACCGATTGCTCGTTGGGTATTCTTAAAATTCGAAGGTATCGACACACTCGAAATTGGCGGTCAAAGCTTTATCACGGGTATTCAAGATCATCAGGCTTGGCTGCTCAAACTTCTAGGCACACTGTATGAAGCGGTTTATTCCTAAATTGGTTGCGAGTCTCGGTTCTAAACCTTTCCATGAATATCGCACTTATTATCTGAAATTGGGAGGTTCCATTTATATGAAAGTAGTATGAGGGAAGATATTATACGCGGAATTAAGTATGGGCTACTGGAAAGGGCAAAGTGAAATCAGTTACCTAATCCATATTAAACCATGTATTATTCGTTTTGTACTGCTGTTAACAACAATGAGTTGTTTTCATCAAATAAGGCCCTAATTGTATATATTATTGAAAATAACAATTATTTGAAGTTCTGACAGAGGTTTTTCGCTACGTTTCTTAATTCTAAGCGAGTGTTTTCAATATCTTCAATATGATGATGAACAGTTTGTGAGTTTAGTGTCATATATGGAACTGTGATAATAGCCATAATATCACCTAGCGCTCCGAAAATAGGAAAGCTAATGTTGGTTACGCCAGATATCTGAGGGCTAGCACCAACGTAGTAGCCATTTTGTGCCGTTTCATCCATGTGGCTTAGTACATAATCAATTTCGTCCTGAGTTGCGTTTGATTTTTCGATAATATCTTGTCTCTTTTTGTTTGAACTATAAGCCAGAAGTACAGTGCCAGAGCCTGAAGAGCACACATCTATACTTGCACCTAATCGAACTCCAAACCCCATTTTGTATGGACTTTCTTGCGCACCAATAACCACTAACTCACCGTTGTAGTATTGGCTTAGATGGCAAGATTGGGATACTTTTGCGCAAAGCTCCTCCATCATGGGTCTAGCGCGTTTTAGTAGTTGAGCTGTTGGTGGGTACTGATTGGATAGTACAAACGTTTTTAAACTTAGTGCATAGTTTGAGGAATCTTCATCAAATTCAATATATTGACGCTCTATTAATACAGATAGCATGCGAAATATTTCATTAACACTGCGATTCAACTTTTCTGCTATTTGTTTCTTCGTTTGAGGTTCAGATGAAAAAGCCAAGAGCTCAATAATGTCAAGTCCTTTTTCTAAAGCGGGCGCTCTATATTCAGTTTTTTTTATTTGATCCATTACTCTACTCGGTGTTACAAATACGCTTTCATCATTAGATGAGTGAAGTTGCCTATTATGGCATAAATTCAAACTGGTTATTTGGGATAAAGACCATGCCCATACAAGAGATACAATTGTATGACTCGATATTCTAAATGGACAAGGTCCATACCATCTACTTCACCAATCCCATCATTTTCGGAAGCGCCATTGATATTGCCGGTATATAAGTCACTGCCATCAAAACCACAAATATGACGGCAAAGAACGGTAGCAGCGTTTTTATAACTTGATCAATTTTTATATCACTAACCTTACAGCCTGTAAAAAGAATTGGGCCTACTGGTGGTGTGATAGTACCTAAAGATAAGTTGAATACAAGTAATACACCAAATTGTACGGGATCCATACCTAGATTCATACAGATTGGAAGAAAGATAGGTGTAAAAATGAGAACCGCTGGTGTTGGGTCCATAAAAGTGCCAACAAACAGTAAAATAACATTGATAATTAATAAAATAATTATAGGGTTGTCCGTCAGAGATAATAGTGTATCGGCAATAACACCAGGTATCTGAGTAAATGCCATGACCCAAGACATGACCGACGATGCTGCAATCATGAAAATAACAATCGCAGTTAGTTTTGCGGTGGAAAGTAGAATACTAGGTAATAAATCAACTTTTATTCCTTTGTAAGCAAAGCCTAGTGCTAACGAATAGACAACCGCAATTGCCGACGCTTCTGTGGGAGTGAATATACCAGCAAGAATACCTCCAATCACAACAATAACTAGAGATAAGCTAGGAATAGCATCAATAAACAACTTAAATCGCTCAGAAAGAGTGAGTGTATGTTTAGACATATAACCCCGGCGGTATGCCATGATACCTGCCACTAGCATGACACCAATTCCCCAAAGTAGACCAGGCAAGTAGCCGCCCATAAATAATGCTGAGATTGACACTGAACCTGCAACTGTCGCGTATACGATGAGCGTATTGCTTGGTGGGATTAACATCCCGGTGGGCGCTGATGCAATATTTACAGCAGTACGAAACGCAGGGTCATACCCTTCTTTCTCTTGAATAGGATTCATGATTCCGCCGATCGCCGCTGCTGAGGCTACACCAGATCCACTTATTGAGCCAAACAGCATATTTGATACAACATTTGTTTGAGCTAGAGATCCTGGGAAGTAGCCAGTGAGTATACGAGAGCAGTTAATCAGCCTAATCGCAATGCCCCCATTATTCATAATATTTCCGGCTAGGATAAAAAATGGTATTGCAAGTAAAGCGAAACTATCAAGACCTGTGAACATACGTTGAGCTGCGGTTGTCATAGCGCCAGCCATCGGAAGAATACTTACCATTGCACAAAATGAAGGTAATCCAATACTTATACCAATCGGAGCTCCCAACACGAGTAAGAAGATAGCGCCGCCAAACATTATTAGAGCGGCGATAGTTGCTGCATCCATACTAACTCAACCTTTTATTCTTAATTTATGAAATTGATGAACTAACTTCATTTGATTAATAATGAAGTAAAGCATGATGAGTAGACCAGCAATGGGAAGGGCTGAATAAATAATACCCATAGGGATCTCTAGTGCTGAATCTTGCTGCCACATTTGACGAGCTGCTACTTTATATCCGCCTTGCCACATCACAATAAAGGCAAATGTAACAATGGTCCATTCAGTAAAAATATCGACTAACACGCCAGCTTTTGGCGAAAACTTATCCCGGACATATGTAATAGCCATGTGCTCTCGAAGTCCAAAAACGTAAGCACCGCCGATTAATACTAACCATACAAACATGTAACGAGATAGCACTTCGCTAACCGCGCTCGGGCTATCGAAAAGATAGCGGGTAACAACCTGATAGGTAACAAGAATGGTAAGCAGTGCCATAATTGCAACGCACGCTCTTTCAACTATCCAATCCGTCATAGCTTTGAGTTTGTCGGCCCAGTACAACAATTTTTCCACTTAATTCTTCCTTAAAACGGCTAAAAGGCTAGGTGATGTCTAAGGGTTATCCCCTTCAACTCATAAAATGTTTGATATCATAAGATTTACACATCCTAGCCTTTTGATACTTAGCCTTGTTCATTGATGATTTTGGTTATCTCTTTTTGTGCGTCCGTTTTAATAAGCTTTTTCAGTAGCGGTTTACAATTATCCTGGAATAGCTTCACATCCACATCAAGGAATGTTGCGCCATTGGATTCTGCAAGTGAACGTGCATCGCCAATTTTTTCATTCCATTTAGCAAACTCATCAACAGTTGACTCTTTTGCTATCTTACGAATAAGGGCTTGATCGGATACAGGTATAGAGTTCATAAAGTCATTACTAATGACAACAAGGTCTGGCACCATTAAGTGAGAGGTTTTGCTAAAGTAGGGTGCTACTTCATAGTGTTTCATGTCGGCATAAGTGATTTCGTTGTTTTCACCACCGTCTAGTACACCCTGTTGAACAGCTGTATAGACTTCACCTTGGCTCATTGGAACTCCGGTTCCGCCCATGCAAGACAACATTTCCACCATAGTATTTGATTGCATCACACGGATTTTCTGCCCTTTCATATCTGCAACAGATTCTACGTTTTTGTTTTTGGTATAAATGTTACGCGAGCCTGCAGTGTAAGCCGTGAGTACTTCAAAACCAAACTTCTTGGTTGATGCAAATAGCTCATCAAGAGCACCTGAAGTGAACACTTTTTCTTGATGCTCTATTCCAGTGTACGCAAAAGGCATGCCAATTGCAGTGAACGTGTTGTCATAGTTTTCAATTAATGGATTAGCAACCACAGCCATTTGCACCGCGCCTGATTGAACAAGTTCAAGCGACGCACGTTGATCTCCTAATAATGCATTTGGGTAAATAGTGATTTTGTAGCGACCATCTGTCGCTTTTTCTAGCTGCTGCCCAAATTCTTCTAGAGCTAGGTATTGTGGGTGTTTATCAGATTGGTTGAACGCGGCTTTAATGTCTGTAGCAGCTGACACTATTGTAGAAAACCCTAGGGTTCCTGCAACCATGACTGCAATCGTTGCCATTTTAAATGTTTTATTTTTTAGCATTGAATATCTCCAAAAAAGGGGGGTACTTTATTAGGTTTGTTTATTATTGGATTTTGTTCATATCAACAAAGTCCATGTCGTCAAAGGTTTGATTTTCTCCCAACATTCCCCATACGAAGCTGTAGTTTTTGGTGCCACAACCCGAATGGATAGACCAGCTGGGAGAAAGAACCAATTGTTTGTTTCTTACAATAAGGTGTCGTGTTTCATCAGGCTCTCCCATAAAGTGGAAGACGATATTCTCTGGTTCGATATTAAAATACAGGTATGCTTCCATTCTGCGTTCATGTGTATGGGCTGGCATTGTGTTCCAAACGCTTCCTGGTGCTAAATGAGTAACCCCCATACATAATTGGCAGGTTGGCAATACATCAGGGTGTAGGTATTGATTGATTACTCGTTTGTTTGCTCCTTCATTACTGCCCAATTCGACTTTTCTCGCATCATCTTGAGTAATGATTCGTGATGGATAAGTGTGATGAGCAGGGGCACTTAAACAATAAATTGATGGTTCTATCTCTTTATCTAGGCGACTAAAAACAACATTTTCTTCACCCTTGCCTAAATAGAGTGCATCGTACTGATTTAGAGTATAAATATGCTGGCTGGTTTGAACTTGAATGCGACCGCCCAAATTCACGATGCCTAATTCACGACGTTGTAGGAAAAAATCCGTCCCGAATGCATTCTTATCAATATGATCATTGAGAGCTATTGCCGTGGTTGTTGGGCATACTCCAATTGCTACAACACGATCTATATGACTATAAACTATCTGCACACTGTCATATTTAAAGAGGTGCTCAGTTAAAAACTCATCTCGCAGTCTGGATGTGTCATAAGTTTTTGAATCTTTTGGATTATTATTATAGTTGATGAACATTGAATACTCCTTGTTGATAAAGTTAAGTTTACGTTTTATTTATATTTGATCAATGATGTTTATATTTGAATTTATGTGGTTGTGAACTCAATAAGGGAGTGAGTATGAAATAGAGAATATTTTGTGATCTGATACTAGAAAAAAAGTTAATTTCACTAGTGAAGTGAGATCTGTGTTGAATTTAAAATGAAATGATGGTTTATTTAATTTAATACTTTATTTTCTAATTTTCACACTTAACTGGTGAAAGTGAATTTTCGGATATGATTTAGTAAGAAGGGCAACTGTTGAATTCTAGTATTTTCCCTAAGTAGGGGGTGGGGAGGGTCTTCACCCATTGGGCTATTTTGCTCAGAGTAAAATAATGATGTACATGCTGCATTTGATCGTTATCAAGGCTTTGTTTCCTAATTGGATCTCAGATAGAAACTGCCAATATGAGTGATTATTAGGCTATTTCTATCGTTTTAGGCATACCTAACCCTGTGAGCTTATTTAACGCTTTAATCATGGCGTAGGTTTCACCAACCTGAGCATTATAGTTTCTTAAACTTAATCGCCCACCAAACAGTACCTTTACACGGAACATGGCCGTCTCTGAAAGTGACCGTTTATGGTAACCATACTTCTTTTTCCAATGTTTATTTGAGCCGTATAATTTCTGGCAAGCTACCGCCAGATTACGAGGGTGACCTCGCACCCAAAAAGCAGCACCTTCTCTCGGTGGAATAAGTGGAACAGCTTGTTTAATGCGTATGGCTCCGTAGCATTGTCTTGTGTCGTAAGCTCCATCACCAGATATCTCATTGACTCTACGACGAGTTTGATTCAGTAAATTAGGAAGAGCTTCACCGTTGGTGACATTCGATAAACTTAACTCAGCCGCAATGATTTCATGAGTGCCAGTGTCTACTACTAAATGGATCTTACGCCAAACTCGACGCTTCCCGTCAGTACCATGTTTTTTTACTTTCCATTCACCTTCACCGTAGACCTTAAGCCCTGTTGCATCAATGGCTAAATTCTGTATTGCGCCTCGGTTCTTTGTCTTGAATGACACATTAACCGTTTTGGCTCGTTTACTGATGCATGAATAATGAGGACATGATAACGGGAGTTGAGCGAGTTTGAAAACAGAATCGATGAATCCTTGTAATGCTCTCAACGGCATCGAAAATACTCGTTTAGCCATGAGGGTGGTCGTATGGCTAAGTCACTAAACAATCGAGGTCGACCTCGTTTACCTTGCTTGAGTTGCTTCCACTGTTGAATCGCTTCTTCATCAATCCAGAATGTCAGTGAACAACGATTGATTAGGGCTTGGTTATATTGTTTGTAGCGAGGCTTTGGCATTGATCTAAGTATGTGAGTTAACTTAGATGATCTGATCGTAGCCTTAAGCATTAGTTCCCTGATTTAGGAAACAAAGCCTTTATAGCCGCATGATGATAATGAGAACAGTGATTATTAATACTGTAGTGGTACGGTGAATTTGGTCACTTAGTTAGAGGTGATATCATTACCTCATAAGTTAACAGGTGACATTATGACAAAACGTACAAGACGACTATTTAGCGCAGAGTTTAAGTTAGAAGCGGCGCAGTTAGTCCTAGACCAAAACTATTCCGTGACTGAAGCAGCCCAAGCCATGAGTGTGGGTAAATCCACGATGGATAAATGGGTTCGCCAGTTAAAAGAAGAGCGCCAAGGGAAAGCACCGAAAGCTTCACCGATGACCCCTGAGCAAATAGAAATTCGGGAATTAAAAAAGAAGCTGGCTCGCCTTGAAGAGCATAATGAAATACTAAAAAAAGCAACGGCTCTGTTGATGTCGGACTCACTGAACAATTCTTGATAATCAAGAAACTCAAGCAGAGCTACAGCATAAAAACATTATGCGAAGTCTTCAATGTTCATCGAAGCAGTTATAACTATTGGCATAAACGCCCAACGGTAATCAATGCTGAAGCTGTAAAACTTCGCAGCTTGGTGAGCGAGGCTCACTCCGCGAGTAATGGCTCAGCGGGAGCGAGAACCATTGCAGATATAGTCACAAATCAGGGCGTAAAGCTGAGCCGATACCGAGCAACAAAGCTTATGAGAACGCTTGGTTTAGTGAGTTGCCAAGAACCAAAGCATCGTTACAGAAAGGCTTCACAAGAACACATTGAAATTCCAAATCACTTAGGTCGCCAGTTTGCGGTTACCGCCCCAAATGAAGTATGGGTTGGCGATGTGACGTATATTTGGACGGGTAATCGGTGGATGTATTTAGCGGTTGTTATCGATCTTTTTGCTCGTAAAGTGATTGGTTGGTCGATGCCTTTATCACCTGATAGTCGGTTAACAGGCAAAGCTTTGTCGATGGCTTATGAGTCTCGCAGCAAGCCAAAAGGTGTCATGTTCCATAGCGATCAAGGTAGTCACTATACCAGTCGTAAATACCGCCAACTACTGTGGCGCTTTCAAATAAAACAGAGTTTATCTCGCCGAGGAAACTGCTGGGATAATGCGCCAATGGAGCGCTTCTTTAGAAGTCTGAAAACGGAATGGGTGCCAACGGTAGGTTATCGTAGCTTTGCTGAGGCTCAACAAGAGATCACTCGCTACATCATTGGATATTACTGCCAACTCAGGCCACATCATTACGGAGGTCTAACTCCCAATGAATCAGAACGACTATATTGGGAAAACTCTAAAACCGTGGCCAATTTTAGTTGACCACTAGGCGAAAAATGTCAACTGAAATCTGGATAGTCGAGGATTTAGCGACTACTGATAGGATTCCACTTCCAACGCTTGAATACTATAACCGAATGTCACTTGATCAGAGCCATCAGCTAAATAAAGTTCTGATTGTCCATTTCCTACCGTTATCTGACCTTCAACCCACACCGGAGTGTAGAGGCTCGAGATCTCGACACCATTTGGGTATTTAACAAACACCATTTGATTCGGCGGAGGCGGCGGAATGTGGATGCATGCCCCAACAGTCGGTACCAACAAAAACTCAGTTACTTTAGTATTGCTGTACTCTAAAGGAAGTAAATATCCGGGGATACGAACTTGTCCTTTATCTAGTGATACATCAAGTGATTCTGACGCTGCTTTACGCTTATTCGCTATGATATCTCGTTGAGCAATCAAAGCATCGACATCAATATGTTGCGCAGCAAGCGAAGTCATGGCCGCATTAAACATTTCTTGAGAATCCTGTGACAAAGCTTCACCACTCGTCACTTGCTGTTTGTAATTGGCGACAAGTGACAACTCATAAAGCTGTTTTGAAGACAGCTGACGAAAAGGATCATCATATTGTTCTTGCTGCGGGATAAGGTCGCCCCACGATAGTTCCTTTAAATCACTGGCAACGGCTATAGCTTGCACGCTAAAACCAAACACAGCGATAAGTATCCCAGTAATCCACTTACTTATCATTTACATCACTCCATGAAAAATTAGAGGGTATGGTTACTAATAACTAATTCCTAATATCTAATGCTTTTCGATACCAGGTATTAATTGCTAGTAATTAACCATGCTAGTTATCTATCTCTTTAGCTCAAAACTAGCGTATATCTTTGTAAACTTTACCATTTTTCATAATTAACGCTAAGCTTTTTTCATGTTCACGTAAAATTGAAATATCATCTAATGGGTTTCCATTGATTAATAATAAGTCAGCGTAGGCACCTTCTTCGATAACACCAATCTTGCCAGGGTAAGGGCTACGAGGACCAGATAATTGAAGTAACTCACCAGATAATGATGTGGCTTGTTTTAATATTTGTGCAGGAGTGAACCAAGCAGTACGTTCTACAAATTCTCTAGATTGATCTGCACACGCGGCTTCGCTTACTACCACATCGGTACCAAATGCAATTCTCAAATCATATTTACTAGCCAGTTTGAACATATTGTCTAGTCCAGCTTCGACCATTTTACCTTTTGCCAATCTCACAGCACCAAGATCTGGGCTAAAAGTTTTATACACAACAACCTGAGGGCTAAGCCAAACATCATTTTCTGCCATCAACTTAACCGTTTCTTCATCGAGCAAGTTACCGTGCTCAATCGATTTGATCCCAGCATTAACCGCAGCAGTCACACCTTGTGGCGTGTAGGTATGAGCAGCAACATAAGTGCCGTAAGCGGTGGCGACTTCTACAGCAGCTTTGATTTCATCGTGAGTAAATTGAGTTGCATCAATAGGGTCAAATTCAGTACCGACACCTCCCGCTAAATGCATTTTCAATTGCGAAGCTCCTTTTTTCAGGTTCTCTCGCGCTGCAGTTAGAACTTGGTCTCGCCCATTTACGATACGACTGTAGGCGATACGTTCTAGATAATTCTCTGGCCCGCCAAATTCTCTTGGCACCATAAAGCGTGGACTCGCATCACCATGCCCACCGAACTGAGATAGCACACGTAAACTTGGCCAAATACGTGGCCCTGCAATTTCATCTCGATCTGAGGCAACTTTAGCTCCCCAAGAAGCGCCCCCCACATCACGTAAACTGGTAAAACCTCGCATTAGAGCCTCTTGAGCGGCAATAGAAGCGGAGATACCAACATAATCCAAATCGGGAGCGAAAGAACCGCCGAGATCAGCAACTGAAGTTCGACACATGCCTAAATGGTAATGGACATCGATAAAACCCGGAGTCATGACACGACTCCCTGCATCAATTACGACCATATCTGTTGTTGCTTCGATACCACTAGCAACCTTAACGATCTTTCCCTCTTCAATCAGAACATCTTTTCCTTCTATTAGATTAGGGGCTACACCATCAAATATTTTTGCACCAGTTATCAATGTTTGCTGCCCAGCAAATACTGAACCAGCAGAAAATACTGCGCCCACTACTAATAGTTTTAATGCCTTATTCATATCCATATTCATTTATTCAACTCCGTAAAAACTAGTCATAAGTAAGTTAGTCATAAACTAGAGACAAAATAACGACCAGTCGTCCTAAACTGACAAAAGTTACAAGGCAGAGTTACCTGCCTTGTAACTAATGAAATGAGAATATTTAAAACAACTCATCTCTTTTAATACTCAACCCCTTACAGCGTATTCTTGTACACCACGCCATCTTTAACGATTAAAACAAAATTATTTTGTGGATCGACGATCAACTCAAGGTCTTCTAATGGGTTGCCCTTAACCAATACCAAATCTGCATATGCTCCCTCTTTTACAACGCCAATTGGGCCTGCTTGGTATGGGTTTCGCGGCCCACTTAAATTCAATAACTCCGCATTACCTGATGTAGCCATTTTGAGTACTTCATATGGGGTAAACCATTTGTTTAACTTATAGAGTAATTTCCCTTGTTTTTCTGCCGTCGCTGGGTCAAACAGCATGTCCGTACCAAAGGCTATCTTCACACCAATTTTTTTTGCGGCTTTATAAACAGTATCGGTTCCATTCGTCACTGTAATGAACTTTTGCGTGCTAAATGGGTTATCAAACTTGAGTGCATCTTCGTCGTTCAATAAAGGCTGAATACTTAACCATACGTCGTTCTCTTTCATCATTTTGAGTGTATCTTCACTCATTAAGAAACCGTGTTCGATTGATTTAACCCCAGCTTTAATTGCTGTTTGAACTGCTGCATCGGTAAAAATATGGGCAGCAACATAAGTGTTCCAAGTCTTAGCCACATCCACCACTGCTTTCATTTCTTCATAAGTGTATTCTTGCACATCTAATGGATCATAGGCTGACGATACGCCCCCCCCCCAGCAATTTTTAGTTGAGTCGCACCCATACGTAAGATTTCACGCGAACGCTTAATGACTTCAGGCACTCCATCAGCTGTCATAATAAGTGAGTTGCGTTCCCAATATGGAAGGGGATCAGAATTATTGGCTGGTACATCATTTTTGCCACGAAAATCAAAGTGACCCGATGTTTGACTCATAGGTGGACCAGAAGGAAAAATTCTAGGTCCAGGGTATTGCCCTGAATCTGTCATTTTTTTAATGGTAAAAGGGTTACCACCAACATCACGGACAGTCGTAAAACCTCTCATTAATGTTTTTTCTGCCCCTAAAAAACCACGAATAGCGACTTCAGACATGTCACCGACAAAAAGTGTACTTTGTGGTGTATACGCATAAGTAGTATGCCAGTGAGCATCTATTAGTCCAGGCATTAACGTATACCCATTACCTTCGATGACTGTCGCATTTTCAGGTATCGCCACATCTGCGCCAATTTGCTTAATAAGCGAACCATCAACCAAAACACTGGTTTGCGGGATCAATTTTTCGTTAACGCCATCAAACACGTTTACATTTTTAATTACGATAGATGGTGCGGTATCTGCGGCATATCCAAATATAGGAACGGCAACACACAATGCGAGCAGGGTTATGTTTAAATACTTCTTCATTCTCAAATCCTTTATTTAGAGTCTAAAGACATCAGCTTTTCGATAAGTCCCCAATAAAACTAGTTGTATTTAGATAAAGGTCAAGGCCTGTAGCCAATTTTATGGCGCCAAATAAACCAAGTCACTTAGGTAACTGGTGACGGAACCTCTCATAATCTCCCCTACCTCGTAGTGTGTGTCAGTCGTTGGTATTCCAATATCACCCACCGATATTGAGTGTCGCAGAGGTGGTACTGCCTCTGACTCTATCCACCCAGACCCCGCCTTTTCTTCCACCTGACGAAACCATGTATTGCAGATGCCCAACTTTTAACTGCTGGTTGGAAATGTATATTAGCTTTACACTTATAAGTATACTTTGTAGTTAAACCACACTTTAGTTTCATCAATATCGCGGGATACTGTGTCTGATTTCATGCTTCCGTAGGTATTTTCAAATTTAACTTGTCCCCAGCGAGTCTTATCAGCACTCAATGGCGTAGCTGCCATTAGGGTTGTTTTAACGGTAGTGGATTCGATATCGCCACTTAAGTATGTAAATTCTGGGTAGAGCGCTAAGAAAGTGCCATCTTCCCCAGTCTTCCAGACGGCATACGCGGCACCCATACCACCGACTAATGAGCTGTCTGTAACATTGAAATTGCTCAATGACGCGTCAGAATATTCACCAGTTAGAGCACCAACACGACCAAAAATACTGAGTGAATCGGCGGGTGTACGGAAGATCGCAATTGCTCCTAAAGCCGCGGTTGTCGCCACATCGTTATCGATAACATCAAGAGAAACCGCAACGCGTGGTGTTGTTGCGCTGTCAAGACTGAATACGTGGAAATATTGCATTCGGCTATCAGTATAGTGACCGCTGTTATCCATGGTACCTTCAAGAGAGACCATGGATTCCATACCATTATCGTATTGATATGATAATGAACCCGACGCTTTAACATCACCGTTGCTGCTCGCGCCGACATAAAAAGTCGAGTACGCGCGAGTCATATCAGAAGCGTCCAATTCTTCATTTTTTGTGCTGTCAGCCGCGTAGGCTCCAGAGATTAGTGTGCTACCGATGAGTGTTGTTAATAGTGCTTTGTTAAATTTAGTCATTTTGTTAAGTCCGCATGTTGTTTGTCTGCGGCTATTGTATGAGGAAGGCTTCAATCGGTTTACTCGCATTTGATGGACTAAACTCATCATGCAACGACGTATGTTTTTTTATTCTTTGGAATAATCAAGAGAGTGATGGCAACTTAATTATTCTAAATCAAAGGGTTGTCGACTTAGGTTTTGAGGTAAGTTCAGAATAAATGGCAGGAAAAAGCAATTAAAATAATCAGTACTTTTGGTGACTGTAATTGAATAAGTTTATATTTTTAAATGATGTTAACGATTAAGGTGTTTAAGAAATACATTTTGGCCCTGGTGATCTGCTCCAGTAAGACTGGACACCGCATTAAGCGACATATTGTTTTTCAAAGTTAACTGGGCTTAGATACCCAAGAGCACTGTGCCTTCTTGTTCGATTATAATCAACTTCGATGTATTCAAAGAGTGCTGACGCATCTCTTCTCGGGTCATTATCGACTAGTATTGGACGGCTTCTACTTTCATTGAGTGGAAAAAGCTTTCAACACAAGCGTTGTCCCAGCAATTTCCCCTTCCTACTCATACTTTGCTTTAGATTATGAGCTGCGATTAAGTCGCGGTAGTCTTTTGAACAATATTGGCTACCTCTATCACTATGGATAATCACTTCTTCTGGCATGCCTCTGCGGAACAATGCCATTGATAGCGCATCACAGACCAGAGTTGCGGTCATTCTGGTACTCATTGACCAACCAACTACTTGCCGTGAGTACAAGTCGATAACAACGGCTAAATATATCCAGCTTTCGCTTGTCGCTAGATAAGTGATATCTCCAGCCCATTTTTGGTTTGGTGCTGTCACATTAAAGTCTTGCTCAAGCAAATTCGGGGCTACAGGAAGTCTATGCTTACTATCTGTCGTACATTTGAATTTACGGGCGGCCTTCGCAACTAACCCCTGACGCCTCATGCTCGCGGCGATGGTTTTTACATCGTGTTTATTACCATTTTCTTCAAGTTCTTTTTGAATGCGCCTTGCACCATCACGCTCCTTTTTATCATCAAAGACTTCACGAACTTTGCTATCAAGCTGCTTTCGGTGTTCGTTGCGTTGGGTGACTTTATGCCGATTATCAATCCAATAATAAAACCCACTTCGAGAAACCCCAAACACCTTAGCCATACGTACAACCTTATACTGCATCAGGTGTTCGAGCATAAACTCATAGCAATCTACTTTAGATTTTTCGCGAAGTAGGTGGCGGCCTTTTTTACGATATCTAGCTCTTCAGCTTGCTCTGCCAATAATCGTTTGAGTTTGGCATTTTCAGTGGCTAGTTCCTTTTCTCTATCGCTGATTTTCGCATCTTTTTTGACGGCTTTACGCCACCCATAAATTTGAGATTCATATAGCGAAAGCTGTCGTGCAGCGACACCGACTTTCTCTGCTAACTTAAGCGCTTCGGCTTTAAATTCAGGAGCATGTTTAATTCGTGTTTTCTTAGTTGTCATTGTTCACCTCGTTAGTGATTGTACTCACTTAACTCAGTGTCCAAAACTTCTGGTGCGGATCAAAAGTACTTGATCTCCAACTTCCCAGTTTGAGACTTTAGCGCCAACTTCAACAATTTCACCGGAGACCCCTGGTATCGAATTTTTAAGCATTGATAGGCTTTATAAATCAATCCCACCGATAACGATAATTCATACTGGCAAGATTTCGACTATCAATAGGTGGTATATTATGTGCTGTAATAGCAGTTGCATTTAAATGCAACTATACTCTTATGAGAAGCAATTAACTAAAGTTATGTAACTTAATGAGAAAAATGTGACCGGAATAATGTCTTAGTTGGAACAATCGCGTTAAAAGTTTACTTTGATTAAGAAAAAAGTTCTTAATTAACTATGCTCAGGAATAAGGATTTGACATTGAAATTAAATAGCTATTTTAAGCTATGCCTTACGATCATAAGCATCATTTTAAGCCACTCGCTTTACGCTAAAGAGCAATGGAAAGTTTTGGTCGTACATTCGTATCACACAAATTTCCCTTCGTATAAATCTATTGAAATAGGGTTGAGTAACGCTTTAAAAGGACAAAATATTGAACTAGACGTCCACTACATGGATTCAAAAAGATTTCCCGGGAAAATGAACATAGATAACTTTAAAGCTTCTTTATCACACAAGCTTAAAGTATCAAAAACAAGTTATGACTTAGTTCTAAGTACGGATGACAACGCGCTAAACTTTGTGATCAATAACAGGGAAGGGTTATTTAAAAGCCTTCCTATAGTGTTTATGGGAGTAAACGATCAAAAAAAATCGATTAGTTTATCTCACGATTCAGATATCAAAGGCGTTATGGAGCACACTCCTTTAGAAGAAAACGTCAAATTAATTCAATCTATTCATCCTAGAATTAGTACATTAACAGTTATTGTAGACTCTTCAACTTCTGGCCAAGCTGACTTGGTGGAGCTAAAAAATAAGATAAATAACTCAAGCGAATTCCTGAGAGTTTTAGACTTATCATATTTAACATGGGAAGAATTGTCGGGGAAACTTTCTTTATTAGACAGGGAAAAAAATCCAATCATACTTTTATCTGCATATCAAGACTCCAATAGCAGCCACTTGAGTTTTGATGAGTCACTTACCTTTATTACTAATAATACAGAAGCCTCGATATATCATCCATATAAACATGGTATTGGTCAAGGAGCTACTGGCGGTATTATTTTGAGTCATGAGGTACAAGCTTTTATCGCTGGGGAGTTGATTTTAAAAACTCTTAACATCGATAATATTGAACTGCCTGATATTATAACAAAGGCTCCTACTATTGCATATTTTGATTTTATACAGTTGAAAAAAAATAACATAGACATTAAAAGACTACCTGTTAATAGTATTTATATTAATGAACCTCAATCTTTCTACAAAAAAATCAAGATATTATTTCAATATTATTGTTGTTGGCTGTAACAGTACTCTTTGCATTGTTGTCATACGTATTCATCAGACAAAAAATAATTAATAACGAACAACTAAAACTTAAATCAATTTTAGATACGGTAGATGATTACATATATCTTAAAAATCGACAGGGAAAATATATTTATGCTAATAAAAAGATGCGTGAGCAGTTTAACCAATATGTAGATACTGTATCTGGAAAGAAAGACACTGATTTTTTCCCTCCTGAGATAGCTAATGAAATTAATACTATCGACAACAGTGTTATGGATACTGGTGTTGAATATTGTGAAATAGAAACTTACTGGCGAAGAGATTCTGGACAACAACAAACAGTAAATACACGAAAAGTGCCGTTATTCGATAAAAGTGGTAATGTGTATGCTCTATGTGGTGCATCGACTGATATTACACAGCTTAAACAACAAGAAAAAATCATTGAGCAAATCGCTTACCTTGACCCTACACATGGCCTAATTAATCGAGTAGACTTATACACACAATTGTCTAATGCAATGTCTCGAGCAGTCAATACTTCTTCAACACTCCTTCTCGCTATTATAGATATTGATAATTTTAAACATGTGAACTCAAAGTTTGGACATACATTTGGAGATGAATTTCTTAATGATTTTCACTTTAAAATCAGCAATTTAATAAAAGAAAACGGAGCTGTGATTCGTTTGAGTGGGGATGAGTTTTACATCATTATCGAAAAACTAAGTGATGATGTCTACAATGACTTTTCTTATTTTAAGAATCAACTCCCGCTAAATCTTTCGCATAAAGGTTCTCAATGCGAACTTACCGTTTGTGCTGGTATAAGTACTTTTCCAAACGAAACATATGCAAAACCTGAACAACTAATAAGACAGTCTGAATTTGCCCTTTATGAGGCGAAACAACAAGGCCAAAACCAAGTTTACTTTTTGCATGACGGTGACAGAATTGAATTAAATGAACACAATATTAAGAATGAAATACTTCGAGGTCTACATGACAATCAGTTTATCTTTCACTTCCAACCTAAAGTCTGTACTAGGGATAATTCATTAGTCGGTTGTGAGGCTCTTATCAGATGGAATCACCCAATTAAGGGACTTCTTGGACCTGGACAATTCTTACCTGAGATCTATAAGCTTGGTTTGTCAGACACCCTTGATAATTGGGTTATCAATAAAGCCCTCGATACAATTCAACATTGGCGTTCAATTGGTTATCACTGCCCTTTAAGTATTAATATATCACACTCTTTTATAGCTAAAGAACTTGCTCTTATACTCAAAGAGAAAGTGTTACAGGGAAATGAAAAGAATTTATTATTACTCGAAGTTGAAATATTGGAAACGCATGCTGTCGACAATATAGAGACGGCAGCAGAATCAATAAAGAAATGTAAAGAGTTTGGGGTTTCGTTTTCTATCGACGATTTCGGTACTGGTTATTCTACATTAACATATTTGCAGAAATTACCAATTAACACACTAAAAGTAGATCAGAGGTTTATAAGGCATACAATTAGAGAAACAGAGCGTGGTATTCTAAAAGGGATTTTGGTTTTCTGTGAGGTATTAAATCTACAGCCTATCGTCGAAGGTGTTGAAACCTTAGAACAACTTAAAGTTCTACAAGAACTGGGTTATGATACTTTCCAAGGATACTTTATATCTAAACCTTTAAACGAAGTCGATTACTTAAAATGGCTTTCTAAAAAAACACCTGCTCGTGGTAATAATATCGTTGGTCCGAGAGAGAGTAACTCAACTTTTAAGCCACTCTTAATATAGCCACGAGCTTTATCTAAATATCGGTTCAATATAAAAATTCGCACTTCGTGAATATTGAAATGATTTAGTGGGTTAATCCTGCAACAAAAGGTTGGGACTTTTTTCATTATCTAATCCTCTTAAATATCTAAGGACCATACTGTCACTTTTCCAGTCTCCTAACTGTATTAATTGGGTTAGGCTTAACCCGGTGGCATAACCATCTTGCAGCGCACCAACACGGCTAGAGTGGCCACTCCAGATGTCTCGATGATGACGCTTGCTAGTTACAACGTCACCTGATTGTTCTAAACATCGATGTGCACGTTGGTAAATTCTATCAACGGTCATGCCAGACATTGGTGTTTCTCTGTACGCCGCTGGCCTCTGTCCTTTTGATGTAAGCCAACTGAAGATATATTCATTGTCTTCTAGATTGTCACAATACTCTATTAAATACGTGCGAAGAATGGACGCAAAGCGACCTGTTAATCGCTTAGGCTCAGGGCTAATACTAGTTTTCGACGAGACACGATCAATGTTAACATCCCGATTATCCAATATCGTTATATGTTTTTTGCGTATAGCCCCAATTTCTGATTCACGTAGTAAAGTTCCATAAGCAACAGTAAGGACAGTTAAGTCTCTGAACCTCATCGGGTACTTGTGGTTACCCCAGGTATCCATTAGTTTATTTAAATGAACCTTCTTGAACGGTTTTGCTTGTAAATCAATAAGTTGTTCTCCTGTAATTTCCATTTCATCTTTCGGAAGCGAAGTGAAGAAGGTTTTCACAGAGAGCTTTTTTGTTATGTCTTCAATTTCCATTATTTTATGGAACAAACTTAACTGGGCTCGATATTGTCGAAGGGTATTAATTTTCACACCTTCGATTTTTAATGCTCGGAACCAATTTAATAAGATGTGTTCATTAATAGGGAAACTATATATTGCTTCGGCTTTACAATAATAGTCCCACTTTCGCAGTACGAAGGACAACATCTTTAATGTGTTTGTGCTGAGACCGCCGCGATTGTCATCAAACACCTGCAGTTGTTTTAGAACTTTAGGCAACTCATGCCAATCAGGTGCAAAACTGTCAGTTAAGTCGGGCAACTGAACCTTAAATCGTTTGAGTGTTTCTTTTTGCGTTGACCACTGTTCTTGTGTTTCTTTTTGAGATTTTAAGTGTGACAGCGTCACTTGGTTTTGTTTGATAACTAGCTTTTTGCTATCCATAATAAATTCCACATCCATAGTGTGATATAAATGTAATTATATCACACTATTATGCTTTAGGTAACTTGGTATCCCTCAAACCAAGAAGCTATCTTTTTCTTGTGTTGTTAAATCTAGGCAAGCTCATGGAAGATAACCCTGACTTAACCTATGAGTTCGTACTACAGGCAATAATCGCTCATGCCGAATTAGAGCGCGGGAATACGACCTCTTATGAATTTAGCGAAAGTAACAAAGATTGAGCAAACTACGACATTTGCCAAGGCTGTAAAAAAGCTACACAAAAACCAGAAACAAGAGCTAGATAAAGCAGTGAAAGAGGTTACAGAAAACCCTTTTATTGGCGTGATGAAGAAAGGTAATTTGTCTTTTCTTAGGGTGCACAAGTTTAAGATAAACAAACAGCTCACCTTGCTCGGGTACAACTACAATGAAGACGGGACGTTAGTCTTGACCCTAATGGCGTTGGGCAGTCAGGAAACTTTTATCGAGATGTATCCAGAACATTTAGATGACTAAAGCCTCGCCAAGCACGAGGCTTTTTTGTGCCTGGTACTTTGTGTGGAACGAATGAGGTATATGTCTAATTATACTACATATTTTTTACGTACAGCGTTGATATGTAACCTTAAGTCTATCAGCATGCTTACCCAAGGCTAAGCTGCCTGTCGGCAGTGAAGTGTTAATTTCATCGCTGAAGGCTTGATTATTAAAGTGCTTTAGGGAAATAAGATGAGTAGATTACCAAAATCAATTATTAGATTTAACTCTGAATCACGCCCATTAGAAATACTCATTTGTGGTGGCAAAGAACCAAGTGATGCTCCTTGGACAAACCGATTTATTGGCTTCTACCTGTTTGGCAGCGCGACTTAGTCTCGACAGTTGAGCAGAAAGCTGCCTTTATTGAATCGGCTTTTATGGGCTAGGTTCTGTAATGATTAGTGAGCTTGATTGGCCTAACCGACAGAAAGCGAGTTCTGAAGAAATCAAAAACTACCTCAACACCTACAAACTGATCGAAAAAGAACTTAAGGTTAGCTAACGCTGAAGGAAAGGTGGAATCTACACCCCTTGAAACACCTCGGGGATTAACAACATGAGAAGAATGGATAAGTTTTAGTGCGGTAAAAGCCCATGAACAGGGTGTGAATGAGTAAAAGGTCTCGCCAATAATAGGGCACTTCTGAATTGAGAAGTGCCATCTGTGAAGGTTCTGGTCATTTCTGAGTTACGATCTCTGGAGTACGCTAATATTTCAGATTATTTCAAGTAGTCCTGCAATGAAGTTTGTATGTCTACAACGCGTAAATCTTCTTATCTACTTCACAGCTAATTTTCACCACGAGAGTTTTTATAAGAAGACACCCGCAGTAATTCGCACTACTGGCAATTAAAGCTGTTTACGGTTGTGAGATTGCAATAAATGTTAATTCATTAAGCATTTGAGCACTTCCTTGTGTTAGCCTTGAAAACTCATCCAATGGCTAATTTTGTCTCCGCAAAACGCAGTTTTTTCTGGCGTGGGCTGGCTAAAAAGTACGCAAAGGTTAATGGTCCCAATCTTCCCATATACATCATAAAGATGATAATGAGTTCACCCGATGCGGAAAGCTGACCTGTTAAACCACGAGATAAACCCACCGTACCTAATGCTGAAACCGCTTCAAACACGACATCTATCATCGGGGCATTTTCCGTCAACAGTAATGCAAAGATGGCTAACCACGTCACCACAACCGAAATCATCGTCAGTGCAAGAGCTTTGCTGATCGTATCTTTCGCGATTTCACGTTTAAACACATGGATTTGCTCATCACGACGTAAGTAAGCGTACGTCGATAAAATCAATACCATAAAGGTGACAACTTTGATGCCACTTGCGGTACTTAACGAACCACCACCAATGAACATCAGCACTAGAATAATTGCCGTTGTTGCATCTTCGAGTTGGTCAATCGCAAGTGTATTAAAGCCTGCGGTTCGTGGAGTCACGGCCTGAAACCAAGAAGCCAGCCACTTACCGAGTTCGCTGAGTGGCGCTAAGGTGTTGGGGTTATCACGCTCGATTAGGTAGATAGCTATCAATGCCACGGCATTGATAAGCACGGTTCCCGTTATCATCATGCGGCTATAAACCGTCAGCTTTGACCAGCGACGGTTTCGCTTTAAATCCATCCAAACCGAAAAGCCTAACCCGCCAATGATAAATAATCCTGTAATCGTCAGGTTAACGACGGGGTCATCCACATAAGGCATTAAGCTATCAGCACTTAAGGCAAACCCTGCATTATTAAATGCACTGATGGTATAGAAAAAACCGTGAAATAGACTGGTTGCCCAGCCAAGCTCATCGCTCCAATACCAGGTCAGTATGGTCATCCCAACCAGTTCGACGGTCAGAGCAAACATAAGCACGGATTTAGCGGTCGCAACAAGCGTTGAGGAGTCGGTTTGATTAAATGCTTCTCTTGCGACGGTACGCTCTAAAAAGCCGATTTTCCCTCCCAAAGCAATCAAGGTCACAATAGCAAAGGTCATGAGTCCGAGGCCACCACACTGAATGAGTAAAGCGATGACAACTTGCCCAAATAAGGTGAACTGAGTGCCTGTATCAACCACCACTAGCCCTGTCACCGTTACGGCTGAGGTAGCCGTGAACAAACTCTGTATCCAAGTGATAGGCTCATGAACCGCGATAGGCAGTTTGAGTAATGCCGTACCCAGCAAGATGAGCAGTAAAAAGCTGCCACTTAAAATTAGTGGCGGCGCACCCACTATTTTTTTTCCTGACTTGGGTTTACGTTCTATCGGCGTGATAGAGGGATGCCACTGAACCATATCACACCAACCTTGGAGCGAGGTATTTTAGCTCAGCGCGAGTGCCGCACAACAGAATGATATCATTCGCTTTCAAGACAAAATCATGACCAATTTGATTGAGCACGTCTTGTTCACGTTTGATGAGAACCGTTTGCACACTGCCTTTGGCATCACCAAGAATTTGTCCAATCGGTGTGTCGTGTAATGACGCTCTGATATGAATTTCAACCACATACAAGCCATGACCTAAGGACAAGTAGTTATTCACCATAGGGTAGTTTAGTGCCTGAGCGACACGCACGCCCATTTCCTCTTCTGGATGGATAATACGTCGAACGCCAAGTTTCGACACTATGGTGTGATGTGCTTTGGTACTGGCCTTAACCCAAATCTCTTTAACACCGAGATTTTTCAATGCCAAAGTGCAAAGCAAACTTGACTGCATATCTTCCCCAATCGCGATCAATACCGCTTCACTGTTGCCAAGATCTAATTCACGCAGCGCATTCTCATCGGTAGAGTCACAAATAATGGCTTGCGTTAACTCCTCGACATATTTCTCAACAATTTTTGGGTCGCGATCAACGCCCGTCACTGTGTGTCCTAGATGGATCAATTCAAGACTGGCCGCGATACCAAAACGCCCAAGTCCAATGACAGTAAAATGTGCCATAACAATACCTTTATTATTTTTTCCAAAAGTGGGGCAATAACATGGCTATGGCTAACACCGTGAAGTATTCCAGTCGGCCAAGGATCATTGCCAGATTTAATATCCAGATGCCTGTATCAGAAACAGGTTGAAAATTGCTTGCTACCACGCCAAAACCAGGGCCAAGCACATTGATACACGCCACCACTGCGGTAAAAGACGACCAAAAGTCCAGTCCTATTGCCATCATCAGCAAAGTGAACACCACGGTGGTCAGCGCTGCCAGAGACATAAAAGCCATCACGGCACTGGTCACATCAGAGGTTACAACACGCCCTTGATAACGGATCGGCAAAATGGCTCTGGGGTGGGTAAGCTGACGAATTTCTCGGCGAATCACTTTAAACGTGATGATATCGCGCACAAATTTATTGCCCCCTGCGGTTGAACCTGAGCAACCACCAAGATAGTCACAAAACACCAAAAAGAGAGCGCTTGCCGCAAGCCAACTGCCCAAATTCGCCGCCCCAAATCCTGTGCTGGTCATAAATGAGACGACACTGAACATGGCAAAACTTAGTGAGGTAAGAAAATCGTCATAGGCAGAATGGCTAAAAATATACCAGCCAAAAACAAAGGAGAGAGCAATCGCTGTAAGAATAAATACTCTTGACTCTTCATCAGAGACATACAGACGTAGCCCTGCAAAACCACTTCGAAATACTCGAAAATGAAGACCAAAACTGATCGCGCCCAACATCATGAAAATGTTAGATAGCATAAGGATAAGGTGACTTTCAAAATGCCACATACTGGCGTCATGCGTCGAGAACCTGCCCGTTGAAACCGTGGTAAAACTGTGCGCAATAGCATCGTAAGCCGACATCCCTGCAAGATAGTAAGCCAACGCACACGCAACGGTAATCGCCAAATAGACACCCCATAGATAGTGCGCCGTCTTATTGATACGGGGCGAAAGCTTGTCATCTTTAATTGGTCCAGGCGTATCTGCTTTAAGCAGTCGCATTCCTCCAACATTGAGCATGGGCAATACCGCAACGACAAAAATCACCACGCCTAACCCACCCATCCACTGAAGAAATTGACGATACAAGAGAAAAGATTTTGGCATATCGTCCAAGCCAGCCAGGATGGTGGCACCTGTGGTGGTTAAGGCACTGATGGACTCAAATATTGCGTCAGTCATACTGACTTTGGTAACGAAATGGATCGACAATGCACCTAAGAAGCCTGTTAATGCCCAAGTTAAACTGGCAAACATTAACGCATCTCGAAACGTGACTTTATGCAGATCACTTTTTCGCAATAGAACAGATAACAAAAAAGCAGAGAGCATCATTACCGCCGAAGGAGAAAAAAGTCACCTGAAATATGATCTTGAAATACAAACAGCGACAATAAGCCAAATGAACCTTGCACAATCCCCATCCAAAGCATGGGCATGACAAAGAGTCGAACGGTGTTCTTGAGATTAATCACGAGGTGGCTCCATCGAAACTAGACGGTAACCAATCCCTGATTCGGTTTTAATGAGCTGTTGTTCGTCTGCACTGTCGTTGAGTTTTTTGCGCAACTGGCTAACCAGTACGCGCAGATAATGGGTATCGTCGGTATGACTTTCGCCCCACACCTCTCTCAACAAGTCTGTCTGTTTCACAAGTTGCCCTGGTGTAATCATGAGCATTTCAAGAAACGCAAACTCCTTTTTGGTCAGAATGACTTCGGTATCGTACAGCCAGCATTGATGGGTACTTTTTTGTAACTTGATCCCACTAAAAGTAACGATATCCTCGCTAAAATGGTCACTGACCAAGTCTCGCAGTAATACCTTAATCCGTACAATAAGTTCTTTAATGCCAAACGGCTTACTGAGATAGTCGTTAGCTCCTGCTTCAAGCAAGCGGATCTTCTCTTCTTCTTGATCGCGTGCCGTTAGAATGAGCACGGGTGTTTTACTTGACTGACGGATCATCGAGAGGAACTCGATACCATCACCATCAGGCAATCCCAAATCGAGCACCACCACATGCGGCTGAACACGCTCAAATTGCACTTTTGCCGTGGCTAACGAGTCTGCTCCCACGTAATCAAAGCCTTCAGACGCTAATGAAATGCGCATAAACGTTTGGATTTGAGGCTCATCATCCACCACCAGTATTTTGTAGTTCACTACTGCTCTCCTTGTTGACTGCTTGGTAGCGAAATCCTAATCAGACAACCTTGTTGCAGTTCTACACATTCGATATGACCTTGATGGGCTGAGACCACGCCTTTTGCCACACTCAACCCAAGGCCTGAGCCAGAATCGTCACTTCTTTTTTCCTTGCCCGAATAAAACAACTCGAACATTCGTCCTGCTTCATCAGGTTGCAGTGATTGGCCTTGGTTGTAGACATCAATCATCACATTCTGCTGACTCTGATAAATTGTCACACTGACCTGTTTATCTTTGGGGGAATAGCGCAGCGCATTGTCTAATACATTAAATAACGCCTGCTCTAGCAAAGCCCGACTGACATCAACCAATGAAACCGCCCCATTGACGACAACCTCAATACTTGTGATGGATGAAGAGAAACGGCCAATGACGCTTTTTACAATATGTACAATGGATTCTTGTTGCTTCTGGATGCGAACCACGCCGTGCTGCAATTTCGTCGCTTGCAAAAGGTTCTCTATGTATTGGTGTAAGCGATGGCTTTCTTTGATGGCACTGTCGAGCAGTTCATCCTTTTCTTTGGCTTGAAGTTGCGTCTGATATTCTTTGAAAGTGGTGAGATTGCCTATAATCCCCGCGAGCGGGGTTCTCAAATCATGAGATACGGAGAGCAAAATTTGGTGGCGTAGTTGCACTTGTTCTAGCGCATTTTGTTGGCGTCGATATCGTTCAGCGAGCTGGCTAGTGGTAAAGGCAACCACAATAAAAACAAGTAAGTTAATGATGTCATCTAGGTGGAACATCTGAAGCGAATACCGAGGCGTGGTAAAGAGGAAGTTGAAACTGACCGCTTCGGCAACCCCAGCCACATAAGCTATTCGTGAGTGACATTGAAGGGCAATCACAACGATAGAAAGCTGGAGTATCAGCAACACCGCGATGGTTGAGCCTAACCAGTGATCAAGTCCTAAAGAGACGACAAGTGCAAGAACAAACACCGACGCTGATAAAATATAACGCTTCTGTAGCCAACTCATTGCCATATAAGTCATTTGAAAGAAAATCTTAACAGCGACTCTATCAGATACGCAGTCAGGGTTCGCGTAAAAAAAGCGTAAAAAATGGCGAATTCTAGAGATGTTATATCCAATCAGAGGAAGCCACAAACAGCATCGTAACTTCCTCGACTTATGTATTGGTTAAGGCTTAGCCTAAACTTAATCAACTACAACCAATATCAATCTATTGTATGAATCAAAAGAAAATTTCGGGATAGAACTGCGGAAAGTTTCCATGTAGTGGTCAACTAAAATTGGCCACGGTTTTAGAGTTTTCCCAATATAATCGTTCTGATTCATTGGGAGTTAGACCACCGTTATACTGATGTGGTCTGAGTTGGCAGTAGTATCCGATAATGTAACGGGTAATCTCTTGTTGAGCCTCAGCGAAGCTACGATAACCCACAGTTGGCACCCATTCCGTTTTCAGACTTCTAAAGAAACGCTCCATCGGCGCATTATCCCAACAATTTCCTCGGCGAGATAAACTCTGTTTTATTTGAAAACGCCACAGCAATTGACGGTATTTACGGCTAGTATAATGACTGCCTTGATCGCTATGGAACATAACACCTTTAGGCTTACCACGTGACTCATAAGCCATCGAAAGAGCTTTGCCTGTTAGTTTAGAATCAGGTGATAGAGACATCGACCAACCAATCACTTTTCGGGCAAAAAGATCGATAACAACGGCTAAATACATCCACCGATTACCTGTCCAAATATACGTCACATCCCCAGCCCAGACCTCATTTGGGGCGGTAACCGCAAACTGACGACCTAAGTGATTTGGAACGTCAATATGTTTTTGTGAAGCCTTGCGGTAACGATGTTTTGGCACTTGGCAACTCACTAAACCAAGCGTTCTCATAAGTTTTGTTGCTCGGTATCGGCTCAGCTTTACACCCTGATTTGTGACTATATCTGCAATGGTTCTCGCTCCCGCAGAGCCATTGCTTGCAGCGTGAGCCTCACTGACCAAGCTGCGCAATTTTACTGTTTCAGCGTTAATTATCGTTGGGCGTTTAAGCCAATAGTGATAACTACTTCGATGAACATTGAAGACTTCGCATAATGTTTTTACGCTGTAGCTCTGCTTAAGTTTCTTGATTATCAAGAATTGTTCAGTGAGTCCGACATCAACAGAGCCGTGGCTTTTTTTAATATTTCATTATGCTCTTCAAGGCGAGCCAACTTCTTTTTTAATTCCCGAATTTCTATTTGTTCAGGGGTCATCGGTGAAGCTTTCGGTGTTTTTCCTTGGCGCTCTTCTCTAAGCTGGCGAACCCACTTATCCATCGTGGACTTGCCCACATTCATGGCTTGGGCTGCTTCAGTCACTGAGTAATTTTGGTCTAGGACTAACTGAGCTGCTTCTAACTTAAATTCTGCGCTAAATAGTCGTCTTGTACGTTTTGTCATAGTGTCACCTGTTAACTTATGAGGTGATGATATCACCTCTAACTAAGTGACCAAATTCACTATGCCACTACATTCGTGTTAATCCGCCATGTGGCGGATATCTTATACATCGTACTGTTTCTTAGCAGTGAAGATTTCCGACGAAACCGTTTTTGGATGGTAACCCTGCCCCTTAGGTTGCACGATAAACTGTAATGAGTCCGACAAAGCTACAGGGTTATCTTTATAATCGTCACCAATATACATTTGGTCTGAGAAAGGGGATATTGCATAAGCAAGATGCTCAACAAGTGTATCTCGATTTGAGAAATCACTTTCTTCTAAATTGATCATCTGCGCAATGATTGCACTATCGATGAAAGTGCCACTTAGCCAGTTAGATGTCGAAGCATAACCTGCACACCAACGTAAATTATTAGAAGTGGTGAAGACTTCGATCAACTCAGTATTCCCCCCGACAAAACATGAACCGAACATGACCCCTGTTATGTTGTACTGTTTTGATTTCATGCCAATAGCGAAAAGAATATCTTCTAACTTCATATTACCTATTTTCTGCTTGTACCCATGAGCTGCAATATAAACAATAGTGTTAGAAAACCTGACCTTACAAAGGCATTCTAAGGCATATTCAAAGCTCTTTTTGTCATAAAAATTAGCATGGTAAACTTCTGTATCCCCTGCTAATTTTGCAACACCTTCAATAAAAGGCACAACACTTGAACGGTTAGAGTCACCATCATCCAACTCCCATGGACTTTCCAGCACCAGTATTCCCCGATTAGCACTATGTCTTGCCATCTTTAGTTCCTTTTTAAACAATTTTGGTATTCATTAAAGTTAAATTTGCAGCCATCATCTGAGTAAATCGTAAGGTAAGCTCCAAGCTTGAAAAATAGGCTTTGCTCTTCTTAGTTATTCCCAGCGTCGGTATTGAAGAATTTTTTCTAATTATCAAGATTATAATACCAAAATCGCTAGGTAAGTTGTTCACTTTTAAGTTATTAATTAGATTGTCAACATCAGTCATACACTTGATATTATGAAAAATAAGTCAAATTATGGTTTAGTGAATTGATTCGTAGGTCAGTTGATACAAGCTTAATGAGATGGTACGTCCCTCCCTACAGCTAAACTTGAAATGGTTTAGTCTTAAAAGGAAAGTACCAAATGAATAACTCACACATTATCGGAATCGATTTAGGTAAGAACTCTTTTCATTTAGTTGGTCATGACCATGCTGGGAATCAGTTATTTAAGAAAAAGCTTACTCGCCAAAAATTACTAGAGTTCTTATCGTGTCATGAGCCTGTCATTATAGCCATGGAGTCATGCGGCGGGTCTCATTGGCTTGCTCGAAAGTGTACTGAATTTGGTCATACAGCCAAGCTAATTCCACCTCAATATGTAAAACCTTACGTTAAAACCAACAAAAATGATTTTATCGATGCAGACGCTATTGCAGAAGCAGCTTCACGGCCAACAATGAGGTTCTCTTCAGCAAAGACTGAGTCAGCTCAGGTTATCTCAACGATTCGAAAAATTCGTAGCGGGTATATTAGAGAGCGCACCGCCTGTATGAACCGAATTGGCTCAATCCTTCTTGAGTTTGGGATCAGTTTGCCAAAAGGCCACGCTAGTATGAAAGGTTTATTTCAGTGGCTAGTGGATAAGAATCAAAACCTTCCTCCTCTAATCATTTTTGAATTAAGTGAGTTACATGAACACTATCAAAACCTTAATGAACGCATAGATTCACAAGCAGATAAGGTCGAGAGAATCCTTGCAGATAACGAGCAGATGAAACAACTGCAAAGTGTTCCAGGTATTGGCCCAGTCATCGCTAGTGCTTGTTTATCATCAGTTGGTAACCCCAATGACTTCAAAAACGGGAGAAATTTTGGCGGCATGGATCGGACTAGTCCCCATTCAATACTCAACTGGTGGTAAATCAACGCTACTTGGAATATCGAAACGAGGAAATAAAGAACTAAGGACGCTATTCATCCATGCTGCGAGGTCCATTTTATGGAGAGACAAATCGGTTGAAAAATACTTTGGCTCGTGGCTTGTAGAGCTTAAGAAACGAAAACCTTTTAACGTGGCAGTGGTAGCACTAGCCAACAAAATAGCCCGTATAGCACGGGCAGTCTTAGTCAGTAAAAAGTCCTTTGAAATAAGAACATAATCAGAATTTGCAATGAGAGAAAAAGATGACACAACGGTTAGACCCCTATCTGGCAGGGTAGTTGTCACTGTTAAAATTTAACCAGTCTGGGCGATAAAGAGTAATTGTGTCTCGTATCTCAATAGAAAGAAAAGAAGCTATATTGAAGAAGCTATTACCTCCCTATTCGATGTCAGTTAAAGAAGTGTCGGAAGAGGAAGGAATCAGTACTGCGACCCTGTATCATTGGCGCCAGCAACTCAGACGTTCAGGAGCCGCCGTGCCAAATAGTAACACTTCATCAGAGCAGTGGTCTGCTCAAACTAAACTAGCCATTGTCGCTGAAACCTACTCAATGACAGAAAGTGAACTCAGCCAATATTGTCGTGAAAAAGGCCTTTTCCCAGAACAAATCCAAAGCTGGCGCAGCGAATGTATGCAAGGGTTTAAGTCGAGTAAAGAGCACGAAGCTGAAGCAAAGAAGCAGGCTAAAGCTGACAAACTTGAAATCAAAGAGTTGAAGAAAGATTTACGACTCAAAGAAAAAGCACTCGCTGAAACGGCCGCCCTCTTGGTACTAAGAAAAAAGCTGAGAGCCTTTTACGGGGAAGAGCCAGAGGACGACTAACCTCAACCGATGAAAGGCAGACCATAGTGACTCTTATCCTTGAAGCGAAGCAATGTGGATGTCGTTTAGAGCCAGCTTGCCATGAAGTTCAAATCGACTTGAGAACATATCGTCGCTGGTATCAGCAAGGAGAAGTACAAGCTGACAAAAGGCCAATATGCCTCAGGCCTGAGCCTGCTAATAAGCTGTCGCAGGAAGAGCGTGATGCGATAATCGAGGTGTGTAACCGCTCAGAGTTCGCAAGCTTGCCTCCAACTCAAATCGTCCCGACATTGCTTGATAGAGGTGAGTACATCGCCTCTGAGTCGAGCTACTACCGAGTGTTGAGTACGCAGGGGCAACTTCACAAGCGAGGTCGTCAGCGGAGCAGACAGAAGCAAGCGAAGCCAACCAGTTACACAGCGACGGACTCGAACCAAGTCTATACTTGGGATATCACTTACTTACCCTCAAAGGTTCGAGGTCAACATTATTACCTGTATGTCATTGAGGACATCTACAGTCGAAAAATTGTTGGTTATGAAGTGTATGAGCATGAATGCGGTGAGCTGGCGTCACAACTTCTGCAAAGGACGTTGATGCGAGAGCAGTGCTTTAATCAAGCGCTGGTTCTTCACTCGGATAATGGTGCGCCAATGAAGTCGTTGACGTTCAAAGCTAAAATGGAAGAGTTAGGTATTACCTCGTCATATAGTCGCCCAAGAGTCAGTGATGATAACCCTTATGTCGAGTCATTGTTCCGTACAGTTAAGTACATGCCAAACTGGCCAACAAAGGGCTTTGAAAGTCTCGATAGTAGCCGAAGTTGGGTTGAAGCCTTCGTACTCTGGTACAACACCGAGCACAAGCACAGTAAGCTAAATTACGTCACGCCTTCAGAGCGTCACAATGGAAAAGATAAAGAGATCTTGAAGCGTCGTGTAGAGGTATTGTTCGCTGCAAAACAGCGAAAGCCTGAGCGGTGGTCTGGTGATATCAGGAACTGTGCGCCTGTTGGTGACGTTCATCTGAATCCAGAAAGAGAAGCTGCTTAATAAGCAAGCAAATGATGACAACTACCTTGAAAAACACCGAGACCACCAGACTGAAGACCTGTTGCCCCAAACAGCAACTTAAAATGCTTTTCGCTTTGTGAGGACAGTCTGGCGCACACCTCATCATAGAGCTGAGACTAATGGCAGTCTCTAATAGACTCTGAATATATTAGCGCAAATCAGCTCGTTGTTTTTAACTCTACTTGCAATAACGGGACGTACCATATATTGGGGTAGATCTGAGCCACCCAAATTAGCTAGCTGGGTATTGAACGTGCTTTCTTTACCTTACGTCGCACTAAATCAAATCCATGTGCGATTCCACTATTAAATTCATTTTCGAGAGCCTGTTCTGTGCCAGCCAACTTTGCAACGATAAGCCCTATCTCATTCGATAGGTCGCATAGTTCTAGGTCTTGTGTCGGGAGGGACTTCAATTCTGTCGAAAGGTTCTTGAGAAATTCATCAGTGTTCACCGTTGGTTCCGTGTTCAAAATAATAATCCTACTTAAAGAGACTCAATCGACTAGACACTACACTGATTAGAAAAAGTAGGTCAATGCCCTCAGTAATAAAAAGTGACTGATAAGTGGGCTAACTTTGAATGGGGCAAAAACGTGCCAGAGCCTCCATCAGCAAGGTTCTGGACAAAAATCATTTTCGGGAAATTGAACATTAGCGTATCATGAATAACTAAAGGTATGGCAAATAGCAAAACTGACGTGTCGGTCGTACCAGATTACATGTAGAAACCTCTGCCTTTCGAAGTCCGCCCTCGCTTTGAGAAAATCATCAAGGCTGCGACCGTTCTAGAGCAGATCGCACAATTTACTTAAATAGAGGCTCGGGCTTGTTCAACACTTGGGATTTAACGTTAGCTACGCAACGCTTAACCCTTATTCGTTGGTCCCCCCAGACAAACGCAGTCCCTAACCCTAATTGAATAGAGGACATAGTCCGATTTTTGAGAGATTACTTTATAATCTCAATCAGCTAACATATTGTGAACTTACCATTTTTTAGAAGCACTCTAGATTGATAGACGAGGAATATTGCGATATTAGTTAGCTATGACTTAAAATTTTGGTAACACTCATGGCAGATAACTCTATCGATAAATCCGTTTCATTCGCCTCTGTCATTGAATTAGTAAATGCCTATTCACTGTTGCCTGCCGCTTTGCGTGAACAGGTAGAAGCATCTAATCACTTTGATGGTATAATGCTGAAGGCTATTCAAAACAGCGCTAAGCTAACGTTGTCGGCTCGACTTCCAGAAAGCCAAATGGTTGCCTTATGGTCACTACTCGAACAGCACCATCCATCGCCCGAAATTGGACTCATCATTGGGCAAACTATATCTCCTAAATCAAAAGGTGTACTCGCAAGTTGGGTAAGCCAATGCGCGACGTTAAGAGATGCATTTAACACCTTCCAAAGTAATATTTTTCTGATGAATGCTTCGGAGTGTTGGCAAGTGGATGACGATGGACAGCAGTGCCGCTTAACCCTCTCCATTGAATCACGCCATGATTACCCTAGAGCCGCCATTGAACGCAGCATGAGTGCGATGGTGGCATGGGCAAGAATGCTGAGTGCCCAGCCTTTCCCACTAACCAAAGCTAAGTTTGGGTATTTAACTCCGCACTATGTGGATAAATATCAACCCGCCTTTGGAGAAATCATTGAATTTAACAGTGCTTATCACCAGTTGATATTTGAGTCGAAATGGCTCAACCTTCCCATTGCGACAAGTAGTGAGTATCTGAAAACGATGATGGCAAAAACCGCACAAAGTCATCTTGAGACACTAACGAAAACCCAACCTCTCCAGCAGCAAGTCAGGACCATAGTAGCAAACGCACTAGAAAATGGAGAACTGCTCAGCGTAGACAAAGTTGCGCAGCAATTACACTTCAGCCGACAAACGCTCTACCGCAAACTGGTAAAAGAGCATACCTCCTTCCAGAGTCTTCTTGATGATACTAGAAAACAGCTAGCAGTCCGTTGGCTAACTCAAACCCCGCCTCCAAGCCTTACCGAGTTGAGCTATCGTCTTGGTTTTAAAGATACCAGCAGCTTCTACAAAGCGTTCAAGCGCTGGCACCAGGTTACTCCTAAGGCTTACCTCTCGAGATAAACTGTTTAAATGCCTCTGCTGATCGCTCAGGGACCTCTTCCATCGGTAAGTGTCCAACATCGTCATACACAACAGCATAAGAGCCCCGAATATCACGCTCAAATCTTCTCGCATTTTCAGCTGGAAAATAACGGTCTTCCTTCCCCCAAAGAATAAGCGTCGGCTTAGCAATTTGTGTTATCTTTTCCGAGTCCTCATCCAGCGATGCCTTGACGCGACGTGTGAATCCCTGTCGGTTTTGTTGGTAGGTAGTCAGTTCGTAGTAACGATCAATCAACACCGCACCCACAAGTTGCGGGTCGAAGTAAACTTCTTTAAGCCCATCTTCGAATATAAACCTTGGAGTGACATGTTCCATTATTTTATCGATGACGGGCCACTGGGCCATCTCAATGCCTGGCGGCCACGATTCTTGCGGATAACCTAACGCATTTATCAACGTAAGGGTTATAACCTGCTCTGGATGTTGCAAACCGTACTCCCACACTATGCGTCCTCCTAAAGAGCTACCTACAAAATGTGCCTGTTCGATGTCGAGCTCTCTCGTAAATGCGTTCAAAAAGGCAATATCGTCAGCGATTTCGTACTGGTTTTGAGGCTGATGCCCAGTCAAGCCAAAACCCGGCAAGTCCATACGTACGACGCGGTAGTCTTGTTTGAGGATTTGCGTCCATTGCTCCCACGCGTGAAGTGACGACGAAGTGCCATGCAATAAAATCACCACCTCACCCTGTCCTTCATCTCGGTAATGCACACGTTTACCTTCAATAGTGGCAAATTTAGAAGCGTGATTTGTGTATTTCTGTTCAATAGCTTGTGAGATATTTTGTGCGCCACACCCTTGTAGCAAAATGACCAAAGCCATTATTGGTGCCACATTCCAATTCATACTTTCCTCTCCCTATTTACTGCGTTTTCCATTCTAGAAACTTGAGTGTAGAGGCTATGGTGGTGAGAAATAGGTCTTAAGGTTGCAATATAGTGTTTTTAGGGCTTATTTGACTTTAGTGAGGGAACAAGAACGAAGGAGGTGAAAGGAAAGAGTGATTTAGCACACAGACCAAGCCATGCCGGCTTGGTCTGTTCTCGTCTAGTTAGCTGACCTTTGAAGCATCTGATAATGTTTTGCCTGTTCACACTTAAAATTGAGCATGATCCTACCCTATTTCATCGTATTAGATTTAGTATGGAAAAAGTCTGTGAGCAGGATATGAATGAGTGAAAGGCCTACCAAATAATGGTCGGGTGGACGACACTTGTTACCAAGTGCCGTCTCCCTAAGAACCCAGCGTGCAACTTTCACTGCACTGGGCTCAAGCCTCCGCTAAGGCATCGTTTGATACCCAGCAACTCATAAAGCAGTTGGAACAGGTTCAACCCAAGAATTGCGTGCTTGTCTTTTTGACTTCCGCTTAGCCAAGTATTCTTGATAGTCGGGGTCATAAGGGATTGCGGCACTTCGGATTTTCACGTGTCGTTCTATTGGCACTTTCGCAATTTGGAACAGATTGAAACGACAATCCATGTTCATAATTTTCTGCCAGCCATGAAATTGCCATTGGCCTTTTCGATTGAGAAAATACTTATGAACAACCCAGTCTTTAGACTTGGTTGGATGACGTCTAACTGCCCAGTGCCATAGCGCTTGGAATAGTTTGTGGCTTACATAACCGAATACTTGTTTAGCCACGCAGTGGCGGTAGTAATTCGCCCATCCTCTGAGTTTTGGATTTATCAGTTTGATAAGATCATTAACGGGGATAGTTGCATGCTTTTTGATAAGTTCACGTAGATTTCTCAAGAATAACAGTGTGTTGGATTTGCTCGGTTTAATGAGCAATTTCCCTTTGTACTTCCTATGGTTGAAGCCCAGAAAGTCAAAACCATCATCAATATGAGTAATCTTCGTTTTCTCTTCGGATAGGGTTAACCCTCTTTCAGCCAAAAAGCCAGCAATCAACGGTTTGATATCGCTCACTAGCACTTCCTTTGAAGAACAAGTGACCACGAAATCGTCAGCGTAACCAATGAAGTTAGCCCTAGCTCCTTTTCTAAGTGCTGTGGATTTTATGCGTTGCTCTAGCCCTGCGAGGGTCATTAGCATCAAGGTTGGGGATATTATCCCTCCTTGTGGCGTACCCTCATCAGTGTCGTAGAACAGGCCTTTATCCACAAAGCCAGATTTCAGCCATTGCTCCAACATTCGTTTATCTACGGTGATATTGTCCATAAGCCATTGATGCCCGATTTTATCGAAGCAAGCTTTGATATCGCCCTCAAGAACCCATTTTGCTGATTTCTTTTGTGCCAAACATATGAAGCACTGACTGATGGCGTCAGCGGTGCTGCGGTTTGGTCTGAATCCATAGCTGTTAAGGTCGGCAAGTGTTTCAGAAACAGGCTCAAGTGAAAGTAGGTGGAGAGCTTGTTGCGCTCGGTCTATCATACATGGAATACCGAGAGGTCTGAGTTTGCCATTCTTTTTGGGAATGTAGATACGTTTGAGTGGTTTTGCTTTGTAAGTCTTGCGACTAAGTTGGTTAACCGCTTTCATACGGCGCGTATCTGTGTTCCAGATAACACCATCTATTCCAGGCGTTTTACTGCCTTTGTTTTGAGAGACTCGCCTAACAGCAAGAAGTTTTGCTGAGCGAGAATGAGTTAAGAGCCACTGTAAGGATTTTACCTTGCCGTATTTCTTTTCTCTTGTTGCTTTTGCGATACGCATTTGGAGCTTTAATACGTGTGCTTCAGCGGATTTCCAGTCGATAGACTGCCACTGAGCACCGTCAGAAGATGCACTAATCTCTGTCGAGATCATCATTTGCTTTTCTCCTTAAATAAAGTTCTTCAAATTCTCTCGCAATGGGAGACCAGTCGGAAGTGGGCTCACTTTCGTGATCAGGCATTAACCTGTATCTGCATCATTACAATGCAGCTTTCGCTTTTTCCAACCTCCTTTACCCGCATCACTATCGGCCACAAAGGCTTTCCCATAGGGAGTAATACGGGCTTACCCTGTTCCGTATGTCACGTAGAATATCAGGTTAGATGCCCACTCTAGTGCGGGGAGCATATCGATCACGAAAGAGCATTGCCCAATCCCTTTCCAGCTCCCGTTGCCTTTTGGCTACAGCGTAATAACCACTTCCGCTGTTTCAACGTATAACGCACCTTACGTGGATTCACTTACGTTCATCATACTGACTACCTAGCACTCACCCGATTTGTGGTTATCAGGAGGATCTTCTTCTCACGATTCAAATCCCGAACGGGATATTCCCGCTCTTCGTTACATTGTCTGAGCCGCTACTTTATTCAGGCTCATAGGTTCATCTGGTGATACAGATGGTTCACTCATAAAGCGGTGAACAACGCTTCATACGACTTCAGGTCGCACGGGCAAAGACGTGTTTGCCTAGATCGGCGTCAGCACGTCTTTGTCGAGTAGACGACACTTGTTACCAAGTGCCGCCCCTCTAAGAACCGTACTTCACTTCCAGCTTTTGGGGACAAGGAGAGAAGTGTTCGTATTGCATCTAAAATTCTATCCTCTCAAGATGGATACGAGTATGCCAAAGAACGTGACGAGTTAGTTTTAAGAAAGAAGCCAGACGCAAAAACTTATATAACAGCAAAGTTCTTAGAGGATAATAGGCAAACTTTTGTTTTAATCATCCAAAAGTTTATATCAGAAAGAAACAGGAAAGCCTTATGGGGCTGAGTTTTCATTTGTAGGTGAAGAAATAGGCCGATTTTGTGAGTTTCTGGCAAATATCCAATCTGTAGATTTTAAGAACAAGGCTAAAGTAAATATTTCTGATGAAGAGTTAAGAAAAATAGCTTTAACTTCACATCAGGCGAGATCTTTCCTTACCGAAAATCAAGAGCTTTTTGCTGAAGTATTAAAATCTGAGGTGACCACAGAAGATCTTGTTGCAGTAGGCTTTCGAAAGAAGCAATTAGGTATTTATGGCAGTCTACTTACTGATCAAAGTTACTTTGACACATTAAAAAATAAGAAGAATTGCTCTAATGAGGCTTTGTGGCAAAAGTACTTTGAAAAGAACTCTTGGGTATTTGGTTATGGCCTAGGTTACATATTCTTATCCAATCTAGATGACCGAAAACTGGAACAAGTAGTTCAAGGGCATAGTGTTGATTCACATGGTAAGCGAGTTGATGCGCTTATGAAAAGCAAAGGTATCATCTCCAATTTGTGCTTTGTTGAAATCAAAACCCATACCACAGCTTTATTAGAAACCAAGCCTTATCGATCAGGTTGCTGGGCACCTTCAAGAGAACTGGCAGGAGCTATCGCACAAGTCCAAGGTACTGTCGCTTCCGCCGTGGAGAATTTATCTAGCCGAATTACCCCCAGCGATAGCGAAGGAAACCCAACTGGCGAAGAAATTTATAATTACCAACCTAAATCCTGCTTAGTAATAGGCTGTATGGGAGAGTTTGTATCAGAGCATGGTGTGAACAAAGGTAAGTTGAGGTCATTTGAGTTGCTTCGCAAAAATATCACTAACCCAGAAGTGATCACATTTGATGAGCTATATGAACGTGCGAAGTTCATTGTACAGCACAACCAACGCTAGCAACGCGGGCTATATCCTCTGACATAAAATCACCTACTGTAGCGACTGCTCATCTTTATTGGTTCTCGATGATTTCCTTTAATAAACCGTCCAGAGATTTATCTACCTTGATGTATGCTGCCATAAATTCATGAAACGCCGTAGTATAGGTTACCGTCTCTAACTCACCAGACCCTTTTATCGACTTAGCAATCAACAATACATAGATTATTTACTTAACAAAAAAATTCTGCGTGAACAATATTAAGTTTATCGCAGATAATATAAAATCTTTGCCTTAATAACAGTACACTTAAGCGATTTTGGAAGTATGATATACATTAATGGTCAGACATATTTAAAAATGGATACTTAATCCCAATTTGTTCTCGTATTAAGTCCATAATACGCATAGTCGCAACACTATCTTGCCAGCTCATAACATCACTTTGTAACTTACCATGACTAAGACAACGTATTACTTCTTCGATTTGATACTCAAAACCTGTAGCTCTAAATGGTAATTCAACCATCACTGGTTCTTGACCATCAATATCCAAAATTCCACAAGTAGCAGCCCAGAACATAGAGGGGATGACAATACGACCTTTACTACCAGACAAGATAAAATTATTGTCCAATGGTTTATTAAAGCTACAAGTAAAAAAACTCTGTACTCCTTCATAACTAAGGGTGCCACTTGTATGCTCATCAACATATGTTGAACCAATCACCCCGTTAGCAACGACTGAAGTAGGCTCTTTCTGCATTACAAACTGTGACATAGTTAGGCTGTAAATCCCCATATCTAATAACGCACCTCCAGCAAGAGAATTATTAAATAATCGATCACTTTCATCTTTCGGAAGATTAAAGCCAAATGATGATGACATAGATTGTAGTTGACCAATGCTCTGTTTTTCAATCCAGACTTGAACCTGTTGCCATATTGGCAAAAAACGAGTCCATACGGCCTCCATTAGAAATACTTGATGTTTATTCGCGAGCTCAATCAACTCTTGGCATTGTGCTTCATTTACCGTAATAGGTTTTTCACATAAAACAGGTTTACCAGCTATCAAACATTTTTTGATACATTCAAAATGAAAGCGATGAGGATTGGCAATATACACGACATCTACATTTGGATCTTCGATTAAAGTTTGATAATCGTCATAAGCATATTTGCATCCATACTCCGCAGCAAAACTCTGAGCACGATCTAATTGGGAACTGGCTACCGAAAATAAACGAGCATCCGAAACAACCCTCATTGCTTTTGCAAATGAGTGAGAAATTCTTCCCGGAGCAATAACCCCCCAGTTAAATATCTTATCTTCCATAAACAATCCTTGTATAAATAAATCACCATTTTTACACGGCTTTGTTGCATAATTACATTTAGATATAGATCTACCCCGTTTCGTGTATTTGTTAGTCAATACGACAAGTTTCAGGCATACCTAGTCCTATACTTTGTTTATAGCTTTGACATTCACCATGATTTCTCCCACTTGAGCGTTATAAAATCTTAAACTTCATTTACAGCTGGTTAGTCATTTATATCGAGACATTGCGGTCTCAGATATTGAGCGATAGTGATAACCCGACTCAGATTTCCACTCCGCTATTGTTCCGTTTTTCAGAGTCTCATAGTAACTTTTTGTGTAATACCAGATACGGTATCTATCTTTCTACGTAAAGGGTTGAGTATGTTGGCAGAACTTCGCTATCGCCAACACTTACAAAACTGACTTCTGCACTGGTAGCCTGATGAGTGTCGACATCAACGACTAAGTAAAGTTTACGCCAAGTTCTGCGTTTTTCGATGCCGCGCTTTTTCACCTTCCACTCACCTTCACCAAAGACTTTGAGACCAGTCGAGTCAATAGCTCCTCTGGATTTGTTACGATATTTGACCTGAACTGTCTTCGAGCGTTTGCTGATACACATGTAGTCAGGGACGTCAGTGGAACCTCCAATAGCTCAAAGATAAAGTCGATAAAACCTTGAAGATCACGCAATGGTAGAGTTCATATCCCCTTAATCATAAATACAGTTTCAATCGCTGTATCAGAGTACTGGAAGCCCCTACCACGCTTACCATGATGAGTTTTGCATCATTTGCTACACCTAAATCATCTATCTAGAACGTAACCGAGCCCCATTTGCACAGAGACTTATTGTACTCCGCCCTGTTAGTTATATCCGTTTTTGCCTTACCCATATCACCACAGTTCTAACCACCATTAATGAGCAGATTACAAGGCTCGAAAAAGGTTCAACTGATTAAGGCAACAACGCCTTTAAAATAACGTGTTAACTTTTTTGTAGAGTTCCTGAAAAATTTCACGCTTTATTTTATAATAATGATATTTACTCTCATCTGGGTCATGACGCTGAACCAATTTAGGAACTGGACAAACGTCTTCAAGCGTAGCCTCTTTCTCTATCCCAAGAATCGCTAAACGAGCGGCACCAAGAGCAGGGCCAACATCGCCACCTTTGCGATAAACCAAAGGTAAGCCCACAATATCGGCTAGCATTTGACGCCAATATTCACTGCGCGCACCGCCACCGATCAATGACACCTCTTCAGGGATCATTTTCGTGACATGCAAGGCGTCAAAACCATCGGCAAAAGCAAAACCTACGCCTTCCAATACCGCCTGAACAAGCTCAAAGCGCGTAGTTGAATGTGTCATGCCAAAGAACACGCCTTTCGCATTAGGATCATTATGAGGCGTTCTTTCACCGGATAAGTAAGGCAGGAAGACTACTTGAGAGTCTTTATCAGCGTTTTCCTGCACTTCGGATATCATGTTGCCAACATCATCAAAGCCAGTTAGATCAGCCACCCATTTAAGACATGAAGCAGCACTTAATGTCACCGACATGGTATGCCAAGTATTTGGAAGTGCATGACAGAAACTGTGTAATGCTGATTCAGGATTTGAAATAAAACCCTCGCTTACAGCGAAATATACGCCAGATGTTCCCAAAGACAGCATCGCTTGTCCCGGTTCAGTGATACCAACGCCTACAGCTCCTGCCGCATTATCACCGCCACCAGCGATGACGGGAACACATGGCATTCCCCACAAGGTTGCAATTTCGCTAGACAAGCTTCCCGTTACGTCAATGCCTTCAAACAACTTCGGCATTTGTGCACGTGTTAACCCTGTCGCTTGCAACAAAGTATCGCTCCAATCTCGCGCATTCACATCAAGCCAACACGTTCCCGCGGAATCAGACATATCCGATGCGAAATCGCCCGTCATTTTGAAGCGCAAGTAATCTTTAGGTAGCAACACCTTGTCTATTTTTGCGAATAGCGCTGGTTCATAGTTTGCGACCCATTTGAGTTTAGGCGCAGTAAAGCCTGGCATCATGATATTGCCGGTAATGTCTCGGCTATTCAGTACTTTTTGCTCCAGCTCTTTACACTCTTCTTCACAACGCCCATCGTTCCACAAAATGGCTGGACGAAGGATATCTCCTTTGTTATCTAAAAGTGTTGCTCCGTGCATTTGACCAGACAACCCAATCGCGACAACCTGTGACAAGTCTACTTTATCTCCAAGACCTTTGATTGTTTCACATGTTGCTTCCCACCAATCGAGTGGGTTTTGCTCTGACCACAATGGCTTCAAACGCGATACCGATAACTCTGCAGAATGCGTCGCTAAAATATCGCCACTGCGTGACATTGCGATGGATTTAACACCCGATGTGCCCAAGTCGATTCCAATATACATACGTAAACCTCAATTGATTGCGATTCGACACCACACAAACCGGAATTGGTCTTATATGTGCCGTAGTTACGATTCAAGTTACCTACACTATTCATCAACCTATTGCGTTGCACAATTACGTTATTTAACAGTGATATTCACTGATTTAACGACTGGGCGAAAGATCACACCTTGCTCAACTGCTCGCTGATACAATCAAAAAAAACAAAAACTGACAAACTTAACAGTTAGGACATCATGGATAAACGCTACCGTATTACTTTGCTTTTCAACGCCAACAAAGTCTACGACCGTCAGGTTATAGAAGGCATCGGGGAATATTTGCAGGCATCTCAATGTGAGTGGGATATTTTCTTGGAAGAAGACTTCGTTACTCACTTAGATAATTTTAAGGAGTGGCGCGGCGATGGTGTAATTGCTGATTTCGATAACCCTAAAATTCAAGAACTGTTGGCTGATTCTGACGTACCCGTCGTGGGCGTTGGTGGATCTTACACCAATGCCGATGATTACCCCAACGTGCCCTATGTCGCTACCGACAACGAAGCATTGATTGAGTTAGGTTTTCAGCACCTAAAAGAAAAAGGACTGGAGAACTTCGCCTTTTATGGTATTCCACAAGACCCAGCCAAACGTTGGGCTACGGAGCGCGAGTTAGCGTTTAAAAAGATTGTCGAACGTGAGGGTTATTCAGGCGCGGTATATCGTGGCAACGAAACCAGTCCTCAAACTTGGCAGTACGATATGAACCGCCTAGCCGACTGGTTGCAACGCCTACCGACACCTACGGGGATCATCGCCGTCACCGACTCACGAGCCAGACACTTACTGCAAATGTGCGAGCACCTAAATGTCATGGTACCTGACAAAGTATCTGTAATTGGTATCGACAACGAAGAGCTAGCGCGCTACTTAACTCGCGTGTCTCTAAGCTCGGTTGGCCAAGGTTGTAAAGACATGGGCTATCGCGCGGCAAAAATGCTGCACAAATTGGTGAAAAACCGCGATATTGAAGCGGGACAACCTAATGCCGATAATAAACAGCCTCGAATATTGATTCCACCAACCAAAGTGTTCGAAAGACAAAGTACTGACTTCCAAGCACTAAAAGACACTTACGTCATTCAGGCGATGCACTTTATTCGTCACAATGCGTACAAAGGTATTAAGGTGGATCAAGTATTAAGCTATGTTGGGATTTCACGTTCAAACATGGAAGCTCGTTTTAAAGAAGAGCGTGGTCATTCCATTCACCAAGAGATCCACAACTCAAAACTAAAACGCGCGTGTACATTACTTCAAGGTACATCATTACCCATCATCGAAATATCAGAACTTTGTGGTTACCCATCTTTACAATACATGTACACCGTATTTAAAAAGAACCTAGACCAAACGCCTAAAGATTATCGGGAAGCCGCTTTAGCTGAATCTTTGATGGGGCTTTCTTAACAGCGGTTAGTACTTTGTTCTTGATCTGAGTTTTGAAAAACATCGCACAAGCAAAAGCCCTTATTACTGAATAATAAGGGCTTTTTATTTGATACTCGTTTGGCTTATTAACTCGCGTTTCGCTACTTCGCTTCGCCTCGTTATTAATTAACGCTTCGCTTTAGTTGCACTATCCATCCACACCGCAAGCAGTAATATTGCACCTTTCACCACGTATTGCCAAAAGGTCGGAACGTCCATCATGCTCATTCCGTTATCGAGCGACGCCATAATAAATGCCCCAATAACAGCGCCAATAACCGTACCCACACCACCAGCCATACTGGCGCCGCCAATTACACAAGCGGCAATGGCATCAAGTTCGGCAATGTTCCCTGCAGAAGGTGACCCTGCGCCTAATCGACTGCTCAATACTAACGCTGCCGCTCCCACCAAGAAGCCATTCATCGCGTAAACTGACAGTTTAGTTTTTTCTACGTTAATGCCTGATAGCCGGCTCGCTTCAATGTTGCCGCCAATGGCATAAATTCGTCGACCAAACTGCGTTTTATTGGCTATAAACGTACCTAAGATAAGGAATACCGCTAGTAAAAGTACAGGAGTAGGAACTCCACGATAATCATTCAAAATAAGAATAATACTGAGTACCGCAACCCCAAGTAAACTGTGCTTGAGCATTGCAGTACGTGCAGCTTCAACAGGCAATTGATAATGGTTACGAGTGACTCTGCGTTTCTTCTGCCAACCAAAATACAGCGACAGTCCAACCACACCCATCACCAAGCTAACCATATTTGGTAGATAGCTTTGGCCGATAATACCCATTTCACTTGAGGTAGGCGCAACCGTCGTTCCGTCGGTAATCCCAATCAAAATGCCTCGGAATGCTAACATCCCCGCTAGCGTCACAATAAACGATGGTACTTTTCGATACGCAACCCACCAGCCGTTCCATAAACCAAGTAGAAAACCCGCACCTAACGTAATCACAATCGTGACAGGTAAAGGCAGCCCAAACCAAACATCCAAAATGGCCGCAGCGCCGCCTAACAAACCCATCATTGAACCAACGGAAAGGTCTATTTCGCCACTGATGATCACGAACACCATACCAATCGCCAAAATTCCGGTAATGGACGTTTGTCTAAATAAGTTGGAGATATTTCTTGGAGAAAGATACGCCCACTCAGTCATCACACTAAAAAACAGCATGATAAGAATGATTGCGGTTGCCATAACAAGCAGTTGAAATTTTGCGCCTTCTAACCAGTCGCGCCATTTGAATCCAGAGTTCGTTGATACAGATTTTATTTGTTCCATGACATCATACCTCTTCTGCGATCTTGTCTGAGAGTGCGCAGTCCATAATTATTTCCTGGGTAAGATCTTTGTTGACCAAATCACCCTTTAGTTTCCCCTCGTGCATCACTAATACACGGTCACTAATCCCTAACACCTCAGGCAGTTCTGACGAAACCATAATGATGCTTATTCCTTGCTTTACGAGTTTAAACATCAACTTATAGATCTCATACTTGGCTCCAACATCAATTCCACGTGTCGGTTCATCAAGAATGAGCACTTTAGGGTTAACCATCAAAAATCGAGCTAGAATGGCTTTTTGTTGATTGCCACCTGATAAGTTTCTGATTGGCAGTTCAGCATTCGGTGTTTTAACGGTCAGTGATTGGATTGACTGTTTTATCTCTGCCGCTTCTTTAACGTCGTCTAGCACACCACTTGATGCAAAAGAATCTAACCCAGCCAACGTAATGTTTTCACCCACGCCCATAATGGGAATAATGCCATGACGTTTTCTGTCTTCCGGCACCATGGCAATTCCAGCGTGCAATGCATCTTGGCTACTGTGCAGTTTCAGTTCACGACCATGTAACGAAACACGTCCGCTGTTTTTACCCTGATAGCAACCATATAGGCATTCCATTAGTTCGGTTCTTCCCGCACCGACTAGCCCAGCAACGCCAAGAATTTCGCCTTCTCGAAGTACAAAGCTCACATCACTCACTTTCGCGATATGGGTGTTCAATTTGTCCCACGCTTGAATGTTATTAGCTTCTAACACCACGTCGCCAATTGCATGATCTTCTCGTGGAAACAGTTGTTTCATTTCTCGGCCAACCATCATAGTAATGATGTCGTCGGTGGTGATGGTACTCGTCGCTTTTGTACCAATGTGAGTGCCGTCTCTGATCACGCAAATACGGTCAGAAATGGCTTTCACTTCATTGAGTTTGTGTGAGATATAAATACAGCTTACGCCTTGTCTTCTCAGATCCGTAACCAGATCCAGTAAAATCTCAGTTTCCGATTCAGTCAGTGGTGCTGTTGGCTCATCAAGCACTAATATTTTGGCGTCTTTCGACAGCGCTTTGGCAATTTCAATGAGCTGCTGCTGCCCAACGCCGAGATCGCCTACTCGCGTTTCTGGTGACACATTTAATCTAACTTTTTGTAGCAGTTTTACCGACTTGGCGTGCATTCGGTCAAAATCGAGCACACCGTATGATTGAATTTCTGCGCCTAAAAATAGGTTCTCTAGCACAGAGAGCTCTTTAACTAACGTTAACTCTTGGTGAATAATGGCGATGCCTAACGCTTCGGTATCGGCAATGTGACGCGCTTTAACTTGTTGGCCTTCGAAGATGATTTCACCGTCGAAATCTCCGAGAGGATAAATCCCACACAACACTTTCATTAACGTTGATTTGCCTGAACCATTTTCGCCACATAGCGACAACACTTCACCACGTCCCAACGTAATGCTGACTCCATCTAACGCTTTGACCTCACCAAACCGTTTTACAATATTGCGCATGTCTAGTAACGCTTCCATAGCCCGCTCCTTTGCAATAAAACAAGAACTAGAGCACCTTGCCCTAGTTCTAAATGGACACGCTTATTGATAGATAGAGTCTTCAGAATGGAACTTGTCTGCGACGACCGTTTTCTTGATGTTGTTCTTATTGACCGCAATTGGTTTGAGCAACCAAGCAGGTACGTCTTTTGTTCCGTTATTTAGCACAGCGTTTGATTTAGGCGCTTCGTCGCTTCCCAATTCAACCGCAATTTCAGCCGCGCGATCCGCTAGAATGCTAATTGGTTTGTAAACCGTCATGGTTTGAGTACCATTTACAATTCGGCGAATTGCTGCAAGGTCGGCATCTTGGCCAGAAATAGACACTTTGCCAGCCAGTCCTTGCGCATCTAGAGCTTGGATTGCGCCGCCTGCTGTTGAGTCGTTTGATGCAACCACAACATCGATATTGTTGTTATTGGCTGTTAGAGCGTTCTCCATGATTTTAAGCGCGTTTTCAGCTAACCATGAATCAACCCATTGATCGCCAACAACCTTAATGTCTCCGGAATCGATTTTTGATTGCAGTACATTCATTTGTCCTTTTCTGAACAATTTCGCGTTGTTATCTGTTGGCGCACCACCCATCAAAAAGTAGTTACCGTTTGGTTTGTTTTCTAACATTGCAGTCGCTTGCATTTCACCGACTTTTTCGTTGTCGAACGACAAGTAAAAATCAATGTCAGCGTTGTTAATTAGGCGGTCGTAAGCCAAGACTTGAATACCGTCTCGTTTTGCTTCTGCAATAACATTACTTAGTACTTCTCCGTTGTAAGGAATGATCACCAACACGTCAACGCCACGCGATATCATGTTTTCAATCTGTGCTATTTGAGTTTGTTCATTACCGTTTGCCGACTGAACATACACTTTCGCGCCAAGCTCTTCCGCTTTATCAACAAAGATATCTCGGTCTTTTTGCCAACGTTCTAAGCGAAGATCGTCAATCGCCATTCCGATTTTTACTGAGTCAGCTAATGCAGGAGTGGCAGCAAATGCAATTACTGCAGTACAGAGTAGAGAAATTACCTTTTTCATTATATTTTCCTTTTTTTTTCACTACGACTTAATTAAGCCCAATTAATAGCGAGCACAATTAAACTAGCGTCAAATTCAGATTCTTGCCTTTCGCTTTTCTATTACTCTTTTTACGTTATTTTGTTTTTCTACCAAGGTGTGATGGTGGTTATAAAAGCAGCATGATTACAGTCTGCAATTAATCGAAATCGTGCATATAGGAGAGATTCAAGGGGGATTTAGGAAGATAACTGTGAATGACAGCACATTATCGGGGGTGAGTGTGAAATGTAGTCACGGAACTAGGTTTAATATAATTGAGTTGTCAATGAACAGGTTCACATAGCCTTGAAAAATAATAAGTGAAATACGCAAAATATAAATGAATAAATGGTAAAAACTCGCAATTAGTCGTCATTTTTACCGACCTAAAAACTAATTAAAGTTTATTTTCTCATTTAGCTTATTTGTTTAAAAAAGGTGAAACCAATAGATCATTCACCTTTTATCGCTCATCTAATTGGTGCTAATCGCAGTCACAATCTCAACATCGATTTCAGTATCAATATCGCTATCAAATTTGACTGCGACTGAAATTACAGCAACAACTCTTCTACCTCACAGACCATCTTCCAGTTTTTAGGAAGCACGTGCTTGCCACCTTGAACTTTTACGGTAGCACGATGTTCTATTTGACTCGACGAACGCCCTATCATCAGTTCAAACTCACCGCCTTCAACCACACGGCGGTGCTGACCATCAGTAAAGTTAAGCATATCGACCGGTAAACGGAACATCACTGATTTTGTTTGACCAGCTTGAATCGATACTTTGTTGAACCCTTTTAGTTCCTTGACAGGGCGAACCACTGAGCAAATTTTATCGCGCACATACAACTGCACGACTTCTGCACCATCGCGGCTACCACTGTTAGTCACCTCAACGCTCATTTCGATCATATCGTCGAATGTCACCTCATCACAATTGAGCGATACATTGGCGTAATCAAACTGGGTGTAACTGAGGCCATAGCCAAAGTTGTATGCCGAACCAAAGTGGTAAGCAATCGGGGTACCCGCACTCTTTAGCTTGTGATTATAGAAGTATGGCACAGCTCCAACGTTCTTTGGAATGGATAAGGTTAAGCGACCACTTGGGTTCACTTTACCCGAAATGACATCGCATATAGCGCTTGCGCCCTCTTGCCCCGGAGCCCAGCCATACACGATTGCAGCGGCTTCCTCTTCTGCTCTTCCTAGTTGATATGGTCGACCTCCGGTAACGAGCACAACAATCGGTTTGCCCGTGTCCAGTAGCTCGTCGAGCATCTGTTGCTGCACACCTGGCAACATTAGCGAGTCGGTATCAGAACCTTCACCTACAGTTCCAGTTTGGAACAACCCAGCAAGGTCGCCAACACAAGCTACGACCACATCGCTGTTTATCGCGACATCAACCGCACCCGCGATATGAGAGGTATCTTGGCTAATTGGTGATGTCATCGCTTGACCAATCGCAAGGTCAACATCTCCTGGGAAAACAGGCGCATTGGCGTGACGCTCAGTTAATATATCGCAGCCTTTATGATAATTCACCGATTCAAACTGTTGTTGGAAGATGTTCAACAAGGTTTTAGACACTTGTTCATCGCTATCAGATTCGCTCAAAATTAGATGTACTGGGAAACTGTAGCCTCCTAACAACGCTAGTTGATCGTCAACCGTCGCGCCTACCAAACCGAGTGTCGTTTGGGTATTAAGAGGCAAGGTACCGTCATTTTTGAGCAGCACTATGGATTCACTCGCGATTTGATAAGCGAGTTCACGGCTAGATTCCGTGTGTAAAGGCGTAGTAGGAACTTCGCAATAGGGATTTTCGAACAAACCCATTTCGAATTTAACGCTTAAGATCCTAGCCACAATTTCGTCGATTTTTTCAATTGAAATAAGGCCTTGATCAATGGCGTTAGTGAGGCGTTCCGCGCAGGCATCGTCAGGAAGTTCGATGTCTAAACCCGCATTGAATGCAAGCGCCGCCGCTTGTGCGTTGTTTTCTGCAATTGCATGGTGCGATGCAAGCAATTCGACGCCACCATAATCCGCAACAACAAGCCCATCAAAGCCCCACTCTTCTCTTAACACTTGCGTCAATAAATGATGAGAAGCGTGGCAAGGTTCGCCGTCAATATCATGGTACGCAGGCATTACCGAACCCGCATTAGCGAGTTTGACCGCCATTTCGAATGGCAACATGAACGTATCGTTGAGTTCTTTAAAGCCAAGGTTTACAGGCGCGTGATTACGCGCGCCTTCACTGGCTGAGTGACCAACGTAATGCTTGAGTGTGGCAAACACATCTCGGTTTGGCCCTTGCAAGCCGCTCACATAATGACTTGCCATTACACCAGCGAGATAAGGGTCTTCGCCTAACGTTTCTTCTGTTCTTCCCCACCGCACATCACGCGATACATCAAGAACGGGAGCTAAACCTTGCTTTGCCCCAACCATTTTAACTTGTCGGCCAATATCGGCTGCCGCAGCTTCAATCAAAGCCGGGTTCCATGTATGCCCATAGTTTAGTGACGATGGATATAACGTTGCACCTTGCGCCATTAAACCCACTAAACATTCCTCGTGAGGAATCGCAGGAATGCCTAAGCGCGTTTGCTCAACCAAATATTGCTGAAACTTATTGAGCGCTTTAACGCCCGCTTGTGCATCAACAGTATGGGTACCAAGTGCGCGTGTAATTTGGCCCAAGCCATGCTTGATTTTGTCATCAAGACTGCGCGAGTCAGTACCAGAAACCATTTCCAAACCGCGTTCTTTATGATCGCCATTTTCATCTAACAGCAGCCACTGCGCGCCGAGTTGAGCTATTTTTTCTTCTAACGTCATGCGAGCCAATAAGTCTTCCACTCGCTGTGCCACTGAATATTCCGGTTGTTTGTAAATCACCATTGTTCACCTCTATATGATGTATGGCGTTACTATCTCCGAAATTCATATTCAATACGTTAAGGTAAAACTCACTTACGAAATCCAACACGACGCTTGCCAGATTCATAACAGTTGAGGGGGAAATTAAGTAAAACGGTTGTTATTTTTCCTAAATGCTATAGGAGTGAGCCCAAATTGCTTAATGAAAACTTGAGATAAATAAGACTGACTTGGGTAACCCACCTGCTTGGCGATAACGTCCAGTTTTTCAGATGTTGTAGACAATAGTTGTTTTACCTTTTCTAATCGAAGGCGCGTTACATAATGGTGCGCCGTCACACCATGTGCGATCAAAAATCTCGTATCCAAGGTTTTACGAGACACTCGACAATGATCCGTCACCTGTTTGATTTTGATATTGAGATGGTAATGATTTCGAATATACCCTTCCGCTTTAATGACTATCTGGTCAGCATTGTCTTGCGAAATGGTAGTGTGCCCTTGAATCAATTTATACGACGAGAACTTGGTATGGTGCGGTTTTTTGAAGCGCAGCGTTTTCTGTAAGGTTTCTACACATAATTTGCCCAATTCGACGGGGTTGAGCTCAACCGAACTGAGAGGCATCGGCGATAACATTCGCTCAGTGTCATCATAATCTGTGCCGATGATCGACACCTCTTCGGGCACGCTCACACCTAATGTGTGACACAAATTTGCAAGACGGCGCGCTGAGCGATCAGATGAACAATACACGCCCATCGGAAACGCTTTGTTGTGTATTGCTTTTTCTACGTCATCGACAACCGCAAGCCCCGCGGCTTGCGCAGTTTGTTTGAATGAAACATGGCGCTCTTTACTCCACGGGAACACACAATCTTGTTGGTTAGCAAAATAACCGACACTTGTAATCCCTGTGGCTTCAAGCCCTTGCAATGCGGTAATCGCTAACCCTCTGTTATCTAAAATCACAGAAGATAAACGAGAAGGAATCACCTCAATTTGGTGATTGCTGTACACTACGGCTTTTGCCGACAATGAATCAACGATGTGATTAATATGCGGTTTGTCGTAATCCGCGATAACGTAATCCCAGTCGCGCGACAAGATGTATTCTAAATTTGATGAGCACTCTAGATGAAGCTCTACCTTGATGCTCGACTCATCGACTTTAGCCTTGATGCCTTTCAATATTTCGCGATCGTAATAGATCATACTGTCTAACAGCAACAACAACGTCTTCACTCTTTTTTCTCCAATGATGCTCTGGGGAATATCGCTCCCTTCAGATAGCAAAAGTGCCCCACAACTAAGTGGGGCAACAAGAGTTCATCAGGAGCGATAAACTCTGGGGGTTAGGTCGTTCCGCTCTGTGCTCGATGGCACAAGGCGAGTTTTATCCTAGCTCAGCGTTATGCACGCTCGCTTTTTGTTCTTGCTTCTTTTTTGCATCAAGCAATAGAAGCGCTTTAATTTGATCAAGCTTCTTGTTATCAAGTCGATAGAACATCATGAATATCGCCAAAGAAGCGAATATGACGCCAGGTATTACCGTAAACAACAGATTAATTGCAGTGACCACTTGGTCAGATTGGGTTTCCGATCCGCCGACATAACCTGCACCCGCTAAAACCCAACCCACCGAAGCGCCACCAATCGCAATACCTAATTTAATCGCAAACAAATTGGTAGAAAACACCATGCCACTCAAAGAGCGATTACTGCGCGTCTTCTCGTAGTCAACCACATCCGACATCATGCTCCACAAGATAGGCGTAGTACTCATTTGAATCACTCCCAACATGATAACTAGAGCAAACACCATATAAATATTCGTTGGATCAACTAAAAACAATAGTGCCGACAAAAAGCTAGAAACAACAATTAAGACGCGATAGATTTTAGGCTTATCAAATTTGCCGAGTAACGGTGCAGAAGCCATTGCACCCACAATATTTGCCAACATACCTGCGACCATGAATGTGGTGGCAAGATCCGCTCTTCCCATTACGGTATTCACGTAATACATGGTTGAAGCACCTTTAAGTACGACTCCGGTAAGCAAAACCACATTCACAATGAATAACACTCGCCACTGATTGTTTTTCATCAACAGCTTTAGATCTTCAACCACAGATTGTTTGGCTTCATCTTCAGGAACACATCGTTCTTTTGTGTTGGCAAAGCAAATGAAAAACAAACCAATCGCACCCAAGCCCATAACAGCCATCGCGCCAACGTAACCTTTTTGAACATCACCTTGACCAATAACATCCACGAGTGGAAGCGCCACCATTGCCACGACCAATCCACCAGCAGTACTTAAAGCGAATCGATAAGATTGCAGTGAAGTTCGCTCGTTAGAATCATTGGTCATAGCATTTGCCATTGCGCAATAAGGTACATTGATGGCGGTATACATAATGGTGAGGAAAATATACGACGCGTACGCATAAGCAATTTTACCAGTTTCGCCGACATCAGGCGTATAAAATGCAAACATACAAGCCGCACCGAAAGGAACCGCCATCCATAGAAGATATGGGCGATAACGACCATGCTTGGTACGAGTTCGGTCCACAATTGATCCCATAATAGGGTCGGTTACCGCATCAATAAAACGAACAAGAAGAAACATAGTGCCCATATGCGCAGGCGATAGGCCGTAAATATCGGTATAAAAATAGGCAAGAAAGAGCATCACGGTTTGCCATACAAAGTTACAACCAGTATCACCTAAGCCGTAAGCTACCTTTTCTCTCACCGATAACTTTATCGTATTCATTATTTTCTCCAAGGAACAATATTTATCTGGTTATTATTTTTCTAGCTTTGGAAAAAATTATCAACTTGCTCAATATCGTAACGTAATTACGATATTTATTATGTGTGATTCAACGCAGGTAATCCAACAAATGAAATCGACTGGAACCATAAAAATCAATGCGTTAAAAAAACAACCAAGATTAATCAATATAGATAATAGTGTTTTTTGAGAGGTTGAGCACATTTAATAAATTCAAGAAATTTGGTATCAAAAAACATAATTGATGAGGCCACGAAAAAAATAAAATATAGCTAACGAAATACGTCCACAACGATTAAACGACTAACTGGAACTTTAGCTATGACTGATTTCTTTAAACACATTAATAAAATACAATTTGAAGGCACTGAATCTTCAAATCCACTTGCTTTCCGTCATTACGATGCCGACAAAATGATCCTTGGCAAAAGCATGAAAGACCACCTTCGTTTTGCAGCTTGCTACTGGCACAACTTCTGCTGGCCGGGCTCTGATGTTTTCGGTGCTGGCACGTTCGACCGCCCTTGGCACAAAAATGGCGACGCCATGGAAATGGCCAAAATGAAAGCCGATACCGCGTTCGACTTCTTCTCTAAACTCGATGTTCCTTATTACTGCTTCCACGACACCGATGTGGCACCAGAAGGCAACTCCATCAAGGAATACGTGAACAACTTCCAAGCAATGGTCGATGTGCTTGAACAAAAGCAATCGGAAACCGGCCTTAAACTGCTTTGGGGTACGGCGAACGCTTTCTCCAACCCACGTTATATGTCGGGTGCGGGAACTAACCCTGATCCGAAAGTATTCGCTTACGCGGCAACACAAATTTTCAACGCGATGGGCGCAACTCAGCGCCTGGGTGGCGAAAACTACGTTTTATGGGGTGGTCGTGAAGGCTACGAAACTCTACTAAACACGGACTTACGCCAAGAACGCGAGCAGTTAGGCCGCCTAATGCAGATGGTGGTTGAGCATAAACATAAGATTGGCTTTAAGGGTGCGATTTTAATTGAACCTAAACCACAAGAGCCAACCAAACATCAATACGATTACGATACCGCAACGGTTTACGGTTTCTTGAAACAGTTCGGCCTAGAGAACGAAATCAAGGTGAACATTGAAGCGAACCATGCCACGCTTGCGGGTCACAGTTTCCATCATGAAGTTGCGACCGCAACGTCTTTAGGCTTGTTTGGTTCTATTGATGCCAACCGTGGCGACCCTCAACTGGGTTGGGATACCGACCAATTCCCGAACAGCGTGGAAGAAAACACGTTAGTGATGTACGAAATTCTTAAAGCAGGTGGTTTCACCACAGGTGGCTTCAACTTTGATGCTCGCGTTCGTCGCCCTTCTATTGATGGCGAAGACTTGTTCCACGGCCACATTGGCGGCATGGACACCATGGCACTGTCTTTAGAGCGCGCTGCCGACATGATTGAAAACGATGTGTTGTCTAAGAAAATTGCTCAACGTTATGCGGGTTGGAACGAAGACCTAGGTAAGAAGATCCTAAACGGTGACCTTAACCTTGAAACGCTAGCTAAGCATACTGTAGACAGCAACATTTCTCCGGTTAAAGCATCTGGCCAACAAGAACATCTAGAAAATATTGTCAACGGCTTCATCTACAAGTAATTGTTGGGCGTTGTTTAGACCAAGTCCAAGTGTTCTCAGGGGGAGTATCACTTGGACTTTTTTATATCTACGATAACGAGATCATCATGACACTGACCATTCAAAACCCCGTACTAAAAGGCTTTAACCCTGACCCATCTATTGTTCGTGTAGGCGATGATTATTACATCGCTACTTCTACCTTCGAATGGTTTCCCGGCATACAAATCCACCATTCTAAAGATTTGGTGAATTGGCGGCTAATTGGTCACGTGCTCACTCGTTCATCTCAATTAGATATGAAAGGAATGGATAATTCAGAAGGCGTTTATGCCCCGGCACTGTCTTATTCAGATGGAAAATTTTGGGTCTGCTTTTCCAACGTTCATTCGTGTCGTGGTGGTAACTGGATGGCAACACCAAGCTTTGTTGTTACCGCAGAAAATATTGAAGGCCCTTGGAGCGAACCTGTATCAATTGGCAACTACGGTTTTGATCCATCAATGTTCCACGATGATGACGGTAAGAAATACATGCTGAATATGGTATGGGACGGACGTGCCAACGAGAACTTTTTCGGCGGTATCGTTATGCAGCAATTTGACCCAGCCAAAAACACGCTAATTGGCAAGCCACAGAACATCTTCAAAGGAACTCAGTTAGGTTGCACTGAAGGCCCGCAGATGCTCAAAAAAGAAGGTTACTACTACTTGATCACGGCTGAAGGCGGTACGTCTCGCGATCACGCTGTCACCGTTTGCCGTTCAAATAATCTTTTGGGGCCTTATGAAATCCACCCCGAAAACCCTATTCTCACTAGCCGCTTTCAAGAGCAAGCAGAACTTAGCCGAGCTGGCCATGGGTTTTTAGTAGAAACACAACAAGGTGAATGGTATTTAACGCACCTGTGTGGTCGCGGTATACCCAACCCTGAGGGATACCAGTTCATTCCTAAATATGACAACAACTTTTGTATTCTTGGCCGAGAAAGTGCAATTCAAAAAGCACATTGGCACAATGGATGGCCTTACGTGTCTACTGGGAAAACCCCAGCGGTTCAAGTGCAAGCACCCGATCTTGCTGCTTGTCCTTGGCCAGTGTTAGACGCAAGAGATGAATTTGATGACAGCACTTTAAGGCTTGAATATCAAACCTTGCGCGAACCTTTCACCGAACAATGGGGTTCGTTAACTGAACGTCCTGGATACCTACGTTTAAAGGGTCGCCATTATCTTAGCTCTCGTTATGAACAGAGCTTGATCGCCCGTCGATTCCAATCCTTCTATGCTAGCGCCGAAACCAAAATGGAGTTTGCTCCAAACACTCCCTACGAAATGGCAGGATTGTGCGCCTATTACGCCCGAAACGGTCACTATTTCTTGAAGATGACCGCGAATAACAGCGGTCAACGTGTGTTGAAAATCGTGGGTAATATTAACGATCAGTATGAAGAATATGGCTCAGAAGTGACCATCGGCGATGCTTCCGTTGTATGGATGAGGCTCACTCTTAATAAACAGTGGTATCAGTTTAGCTATTCACTCAATGGTGACACATGGCACAACATCGGCCCAGCACTGAACAGCACACCACTGTCAGATGAGGGTGGCCCTGATATCTTCCGATTTACGGGAACATTCGCGGCTCTTTACGCTGCCGATATTACCGGGCAAGGCAAACACGCCGACTTCGATTACTTTGAGTACCGCGAAAACACAGAACCTTTATAGACATTCATTCCAAAAGCCAGTAATCACCGACTTACATCAACTTATTTTCTATTACTACCCCCTTTAGCACTCACTTTTTTGAGTGCCAAACCCGATATCAATAAGCGTGTAATTTGGGTGTCAAACCGGAGATCTAGTGCTTATCACAATAGTGAAAAAACGTAATTCGCGTGAAAATAAACGCCATTTTGTGGCGAGTTAGCTCCGATATACTGGTTTAAACATTCGTTAACTAAATTATAAACTTAGTGAGTAAACATCATGACTGAAACTACCATTGAAGCTACGCCATTGAGTGACGCTGAAGCTGTCACCGCTCGCGATTTAGAACGCGCAAGCCAACTTAACCCTATTTCTTCACCACTCGTCACCCACATGTATACTGCCGATCCTTCTGCTCATGTATTTGACGGCAAGATTTATATCTACCCGTCTCATGATGTTGAGACCGGACAGCCATTAAATGATGATGGCGACCATTTTGACATGCGTGACTACCATGTTATTTCACTTGATCGCCCGTTTGGCAAAACCACCGATCATGGCAATGCACTCGACGTTAACGATGTAAAATGGGCGGAACGTCAAATGTGGGCACCTGATGCCGCAGAAAAAGATGGCAAGTACTATCTGTATTTTCCTGCCAAAAATTACGACGGCATCTTTCATATTGGCGTTGCCGTAAGCAATCGTCCTGAAGGCCCATTTGAACCACAAGACACACACATTGATGGATCATTTAGTATTGACCCTGCCGTGTTCGCAGATGATGACCAACAGTACTACATGTATTTTGGTGGCTTATGGGGTGGTCAGTTACAAAACTGGCGAAATGGCGAATACGGTGAAGAGATTTACCCAGCAGACGATGAGCCAGCATTGTTACCTTTGGTCGCTAAACTGAGTGAAGACATGCTCAATTTAGCCGAGCCTGCTCAAGAAATTCAAATTTTAGATGAACACGGAAAACTGCTCACTGCTGGTGATATTGACCGCCGTTATTTTGAAGGGCCGTGGTTACATAAACATGAAGGTACTTATTACTTCTCGTATTCGACTGGCGATACGCACAATATCGTGTATGCCACAAGCCAATCTCCATATGGCCCTTTTATCTACCAAGGCGTGATCTTAGAACCCGTATTGGGCTGGACGACTCATCACTCCATTGCACAATACCAAGGAAAGTGGTTCTTGTTTTACCACGACAGTTCACTGTCTGGTGGGCAAACTCACTTACGTAGTATAAAAATGACCGAATTAACACACAATGCCGATGGTTCCATTCAAACCATCAAACCCTACTTCGACTAACGGGCTTATTTATAAGTGGTTTGCGAATAAGTACAGTTGCCGCGATTACAGTTAACGCTAGTTCAATTAACCTAAGCACTTGTAGAGAACGTACCTTTAACTTGAGTACCTTCAACGAAAGTTCAGTTAAGTCATGCAGCGTTAACGCACACAACATAAGCTACACATAAAACAACGCCGGGTATTAAGAGAAATCTCCTTATACTCGGCGCTTTTGTTCATCAAGATATCGATAAAACACAATGACTAACGATCGGTTGGAATCAATCCTTCAATGAGCGACGTGCGCCATTGCATTGCTTCCGCATCGTATGCTCCAAATCCTGCACTGTATTCCCAGTAGTGCCAACTAAAACCACGTTTTTCTGATTCTCTCGCGATAAACGCTGTCCAAGCGCGTTGATCTTCCGCTTTAGAAAACTGGCTGTATACGCCAAATTCACCAATATTCACTTCGAACTCACGCCCTGGTTGATCGTTCCATTGCGCGACAGCATCAAGGTACATAAACAAGGTTTGTTGCTCAGCATCACTGCCTAACCATCGAGTTCCTATCCAGTCACTGGCTCCTTCTGTCCAATCGGCGCCTTGATGAGTGAACTTAAAGGGTTCGTAGAAATGAACCGTAATAATAGTATTACTGGCATTACATGCAGCCGGTAAATTCAAATCAGGCAACTTAAATGGCCCTCCCCAATCGGCTGTACCTACCATAATTTTACGTTGTTCGAGGCCGTTATTCTGCTCTCTCGCCTTATCAGTCCAAAGCACGCTGACTAAGTCATCAATCAGAATATTCCATTCATCAACACCAACCACTTCATGAGGTTCATTCAACAGCTCAAACACCAGTTGATCTTGCGGGTAACGGCTAAGAGGAAATTGGTCGGCTAATTGCGCCCAAATTGCTTTTAAACGCGCTAGGTGCAGTTCAAATTCACCTTGGTTGTAGAACAGCTCTTCGTAATGGTGAGTATTGATGATAACTCTTAACCCTTGTTGAATAGCTTCATCAACCACTTGCTGTACTCGCGCTAAAAATACTGGCTCTATCGTATAAGGTGCACCTTCCATTGCATGCGCACTCCAACGAATTGGCACTCTCACACTCGCAAAACCTGCATTGTGAATGTTATCAAAGTCACTCGGTTGAATCAGTCGATTTGCATTCCACTCACCTTCGTAATTAGGCGACTCTAAGTAGTTTCCCATATTGATGCCACGACCTAAAAAGCTGTGCGCTAATCCATTCGTCTCATTCCAATCATACAAGTCGCTGTAGTACGCTTCATTTAATACCACGTGCGCTTCTTCAGAGCTTCCACTTGAAGAACCACACCCAGAATTGAATAACAATTCTACCAATACTGCACTCAACGATATTAAGCTGCGTATTTTCACTGTTCTTACTCCATTACTATTCTGTTACCAGTGGAGCACACCGCCCTTTATTCCTTTGTGGCAGTTATCACAGCACACTGATAATTTTGAATAAATAAGAATTCAATCATGCTTTCATGACACGAGAATTCATGGTTTATATGTGCAAGCGAGGTGCCTATCACACAAGGGGTTAATGACGAAACTCGGCAATAATGTCGGTTTGATCTTTCGCGACGTCCTAGCACGCGCCGCTTCAATCGCCGCGTTCAATGCCAACAAGTTGGCTTGCCCTGTAATGACGGTGATCACGTCTAAAATACTGCAAATAACGCGCGACTGTGCGACGCTTTATCAATTACAAATAACGCCTTATTAAGCTGCACTTCTGTATCTAGTTGGCTTAACGCATCCATTAACCATGGTAGGTTAGACGTGAGCTCATGGTTACCTTGCTCTTTTATGAGTTGATGATCATTTTTTAAAATCAGTAGGTTTAAAATCGTCAGCTATAACCGATAAGCCAAGTCGACAACGTTAGTCGGTAAACTAGAACAGCCACCTAAATCGATTCGTTAAGTTGATAAGCTAAGTCGGCAAATTAACAGCAACGAAAAAGGGTGACGCTGTGCGTCACCCTTTGTTAGCAGAGCTTAATCTGCAATGAGTTTTGTAAGCTCCTCACCAAGGTAAGCAATGTTGCTTCCTGGCACTGGATACAATTGATATTTACGCCCCTCTTCATCACCATCGTTATCTGAAAGTGCTATGTTCCACATTACACCCTCTCCAGATTTCATCGGTGCTTCAAGCTCAATCGCAAAGAACAGTTGAGTACCATCTGCATTCCATTGTGCATTGTATTCACCTTGGTAGCCCACATCCTCAAAATCTTGCCCTACGACAGTTCGGAACTGGGTAAAGCCTTTATCGCCACGCTGCAAAAATACTTCAACGTTATCATTTTCGTAGGTTTGTTCCATTGACGTCACGGTAATGTCATCCACTCGATTAACCACCCCATATAGCCAGTTTTGGTGATAACCTACCGTCCAAGTTCCGGCAAAATTGTCGCCTTTAGCTACAGACATATCACGCTGGTTCAACTGGTTAAACGCAAATGAATACTGATAACCTTGTTGCCATACTGCATCATCAGCACCGCTTGGTTTGCTTGTCAACTTAGACGCTTTAAAAGCTGGTGGAGTTGAAACCGGCACTGTAGACAGCACAGCATTTTGACCATTCATAAACAATTCACCAAACTCTTCACCTTGCCAACCAATGTTAGTGCCCGTGAGAGGATACAACTGAGCATGTCGGCTTCCTGAGCTATCTTTACTGTCGTTATCCGACAACGCGATATTAAAGCCTAAGGTTTCGCCCACTAAATCTTGATAGTTTGAAAATGAAATGTTGAAGTCGAAAACAGTGCCGTCAGCATTCCATGCGCCCGTCGCTTTGCCCGGGAACTCGAGTGGAGCAAAGTCTTGACCCACGACAGAACGGAATTGCCAGAATTGCTCACCAATGCGAACAAACACTTCCACGTTGTCATTTTCATGCAACTGAACATTGTTCGTTACGGTACTGCTGTCTTCACGGCGAACTTGGCCGATGATCGCATTATTGTGATACCCCACCGCCCACTTACCATCAATAACATCACGTTGTGGCAGTGTTTGATTGCGTCCGCCAAGCTGATTGTACCCAAATGGGTAAAACACCACTTCTTCGGCATTAAATTGATCAGACGTTAGTGCTTTAGCGTTAAACGGTTGAACGTAACGTTGCATATTGCTCATATCGGTTACTGGCTCATAACTAAAGTTACCCGTTACCGCATCAACCAAGACGCCTTGGATCGCGTAATATGCAGGCTTAGGCTGATAATTTTCATCAAATATTAGTGCACGCCCGTAACCATTAAACCAACTAGGAACCCACGAATACTTATCCGTGACCCCCCACATTGTGAACATATCAACCTCAGGGTAATACGCCGCGAGCTTCATGAGCTTTTCGTAACGATTCGCTTGGTCTTGCAATGCGAAGTTGTCTTGCCCATCACGAATACGTACATCAATTTCGGTAAAGTGCGTATCTAAACCTAACTCCGAGATACGTTCAATATTGCGGGCAATAGACGCATCACTGAGCGCATTATCACCCGTTAAGTGCAGTTGCGTGCCGATACCATGGATTGGCACACCTTTCTCAAGCAATTTTTCTACGTGACGGTAAACGGCGTTTGATTTGGCGTTCATTCCTTCCGTTGAGTAATCATTGTAGAAAAGCAATGCATCAGGATCCGCTTCATGAGCGAATCTAAATGCCAACTCTATGTAGTCTTCACCTAAAGTTCGATACCATAACGTATCGCGAAAGCCACCAGTGTCATCAAACGCTTCGTTCACCACATCCCAGTAGGCGACTTTACCTTTGTAATGGCCGACGACTGTTTTAACGTGGTTTTCTAGTACCTGAGTCAGCTCTTCTTTTGTCCATTTCGTATCTTCTAACCACTTAGGGTTTTGGATATGCCAAACTAACGCGTGTCCTTTAACAGCCATATTATTTTCTAATGCAAATTCAACCAGTTCGTCGGCTTTAGAGAAATCAAATTGACCGCGTTGCGGTTGTACATAGCTGAACTTCATTTCGTTTTCTGGGGTGATTTGAGAATACTCACGAATCACCGTGTCTCGAAACATGGGGTCGTTTAAATGACGAGTTTCAAATGCTGTTCCCACTGCGAGGTTGATTTGATCAGCCAACGCTTTGAGTGATAACTCGGAACGAGATTGGGTTGCTTCAGCTGCTGTGTTGGCTGATTTAGATTCATTAGCAGATATAGAATTATTGGCATTGTTACTGCACCCAAACAACGTGGCAGCAAATAGCGTCGGTAACAGCACCGGTAAAAATGTCTTCTTCATTAGCAATTATCCTTATAATTTATAGCGCGATGCCCGCTCATCAATTCGATAAAGCGGGCATCACGCTGATGGTACTTATCCTTTAACCGCACCGGCTGTGAGTCCGTCAATTAGGCGTCGAGAAGCCATGATGAACAAGAACAATAGCGGCAGAACCGCAATCGCAGCTCCTATAGACACCGCGCCCCATGGCACTTGACCCGTTCCTTGAAGCGCTCGTAACGCCAGTGGAACCGTGAACATTTTCATGTCGTTCATAACAACCAATGGGCCCATGAAGTTGTTCCACGTTCCGATGAACGTAATCAAACCCAATGTTCCAAATGCTGGCTTAATCAACGGCACAATCACTCGGTAGTAAATCTTAAATTCACCACAACCATCCATGCGAGCGGCTTCGACTAACTCTTTAGGAATTGAGCTCGAAATAAACTGACGCATCATAAAGATACCCATCGCACCACACGCCGCTGGGACGATCAGAGCTTTAGGATCGTTCATCCAGCCAATGGTAGACATGATCATCGCGGTTGGAATCATGCCTAAAAATGGCGGTAGCAACATGGTCGCCATAATGCCAACAAACATAGCATTCTTGAATTTAAAATCGAACATCGCAAACGCGTAACCTGCCAACGAACAAAACAGTAGGTTCAACGCTGTTACGATAACCGCAACATACAAACTCAAGCCTAAGTTGTGCCAAAAGTACGGTAGAAATTCCAACAAGGTATTGAAGTTCTCAACCAAATACTCACCAAAAAAGATGGGCGGTGGCACCGACAAGATACCGGTATTCGAATGCGATGAAAAAATAAACATGAAGTAAAATGGCGCGAGCATTATTAATGCTCCTAAGGCGACAATAATGTAGGCAATGAGCCTGTCTTTTTCTATTTTCATGATCATTGGTTGTTACCACCTAGAAGTTTGTTATTCACGAGCGTCAAACCGGCTATCAGCATAAATAGAATCCATGAAATTGCAGATGCAGTACCAAAGTCACTTTCTACGAATGCAGTAATATACATGTGCATTGCCGCTGTTTTACCTGCTTGGTCGATACCACCAGTACCACCAGTGATAATGAACGGTTCTTCAAATAACTGCAGGTTACCGATAATAGTTAATGTCACAGCGAAGAACGCCATTGGTTTTAGCATTGGTAGCGTGATGTTCCAGAATTGTTGATAACGGCTCGCCCCATCGATAGTGGCCGCTTCGTAAATATCTTTTGGAATGGTTTGTAGCGCCGATAAGTAAAGCACGGTGTTCCAACCCACGAATCGCCAGAATACGACGAAGGAAATCATGTCTTTGGTATACGCGGGTTTGCTCCAGTCAATATTCTCCGTTGGGAAGATCCACGAGAACACTTTGATATCCGCAATTGAGAAGTTGCCTAGCGAGGTCAAAATTTGGTTAACCATACCAAAGTCACGAGAAAACAAAGTGGTGAAAACCAGAGAAATCGCAACCGTCGAAGTAATGTATGGCACAAAATACACACCAATTACTGTGTTACGCATTTTGCTAAAGCTGGTGTGAATAAAGTACGCGAGTGGCAATGCGACTGCGTGTTGAGGAATGCCGGATTTCAGAGCGATCACAACGGTGTTGTAGATCGACTTCTGGAACCATTCATCTTCCAGTGCGAAAACATAGTTTTCTATCCCAACCCACTCCATCGCAGCTAAGCCAGCCGCTGGCTCCCAGTAGTGAAATGAAAGATAGAGTGAAAAAATTAATGGAAACAGTCCGAAAACTCCGAATATCACGAAGAATGGACTCACAAATAAGTAAGGGGCGATTTTATTGCCCTTACGCAACCAAAAGTTTCCCTTTTGCGTTGCCGTTAAATTGGTAGCTAATGAAGAACTCATATATCTCATCCCGACTTGAAAATCATTCGAGTTAGGGCGATTGCCCTAACTCATTACTGCATTAACGACGACGAGCGCGACGTTTAATTTGTTTCTCTGCATTGGCCAGTACTTCGTCGATATCAGCATCGTTCTCAAGCACTTTTTCTAGCGAATCGTTCACAACTTGACGCGCCACTTCGTCGTAACGGTCAACCGTAACCGCAGGAATGTGAGACGCCGCTTCACGCCAAATCAAGCGTGCTTTCTGGTCACCCAAGTAAGCCACTTCTTCGTCAAAGAACGGGTCGGTATGTGTTGCGACTAACGCAGGGAAAGCGTTGATTTCAGTAAAGCCAAGTTTTTGAATTTCAGGGCTTGTCGCCATGAACTCGATAAATTTCCATGCTTCTTCTTTGTGCTCAGCTTTTTTAGGGATGCTGTAGAATGAGCCGCCCCAACTTGCGTAAGAACCATTCGGAAGCTGAGAGGTTCTCCACTTACCTTTTGCTTCTGGAGCAATCCAATCTTGTAAATGCCCACCTAGCCATGCACCCATCAATTGAACGGAAATAGTTCCGCGACGCAGACCTTCTGTCCATTCGTTAGACCAAGCACCAATTTCAGCGTCAATCCCAGCATCGCGGGCTTTTTTCGCTAAACGGAACGCTTCTTTAAAACGAGGAGAATTCACGAGTACGTTATGGTCTTTATCAAAGTAGATACCATCGCCATCCTTTAGATTTGAACGAATATAGATATCCGTGATATCGACAGCGTTAGCGAGCATGTAGTTGCCCGTTTTCTCTTTGATTTTGACACCCGCTTGAATAAACGAGTCCCAATCTTTTAACAGTTCTTCTTCTGTTACACCTGCGGCTTCCAAAATGTCAGCACGATAGAAAGTCGCACCTGGGCCGATGTCGGCAGGAATGCCCGACAACATGCCTTTTGAACTCGTCGCTTGCGACACAGAATAAGGCACAAGCTGCTCTGTAAATTTAGCGGCGTTGTACTGCGGCGCATTTAAATCTTCTAGGCCACCAGATTCTACAAAACGACCGATGTAAGCATATTCGATACCCATGACATCTGGTAAGTTTGCACCCGTTGCCAAAGCCGTTGTCATTGCGTTGTGGTGATCGCCATACGCCAATGTGACTAGGTTTATTTTAATGTCTGGATATTTCGCTTCAAATTTTGGAATCGCCACTTCAGCGACTTGATTAAAATTAGGGAACGAAGCTACCGTAATTTCGGTCGGTGCTGCATAGGCATTGGACGCAAGCAATGTCGCAATAGATAATGATAAAAAGTTGATGTTCGACTTCTTCATGTTCAGTCCTTTGTTATTGTAGAGTGGTAATTTTGTTGTTATCGAAATAATGTGCTTTACGTTTATCGAAGTAGATCGTCATGTCGCCTTCAATGAGTTCTTCTACGTAATGAGTTTCAACCACCACTTTTTTGCCGTTAAACAAACAATCAAGGTGAATAACTGAACCCAGAACTTCAGAGCCAATCACCGTAACGTTTAATGAACGACAAAACTCAGGTTCGATCTCATCTTGATAAAGAGAAAAATCTTGTGGTCGAATACCAATGGACTCGATATCTGCAGAAAGGTCGACATCAGGTAAGCTCAAGTTGATTTCGGTGGTATTGGTATCAAATACGTTGATTTCCGGGCTACCAATGAAACGTGCAACAAATTGGGATTTAGGCTGCTCGAAGATTTCCTTCGGCGTACCAACTTGTTCGATAATGCCATTGTTCAAAATCACAATTCGGTCAGCCAGAGTCATGGCTTCAACTTGGTCATGCGTAACGTAAATGACGGTGGTTTTAACTTTTTCATGCAGCGCGCGAATCTCTTTGCGCATTTGGCCACGAAGTTTTGCGTCTAGGTTTGATAAAGGCTCATCAAACAAAAACACTTCTGGTGTGCGAACCATGGCTCGCCCCATTGCGACACGTTGTCTTTGGCCACCAGAAAGTTCTTTCGGCTTACGATCTAGAAGCGGAGTTAGTTCAAGAACCTTAGCAACATCAGCCACCATTTCTTTACGTGTGGCTCTATCAATTTTCATGTTTTCTAAACTGAAACCGATATTTTCGCCAACCGTCATGTGTGGGTATAATGCGTAGCTTTGAAATACCATGGCTATATTTCGTTCTATAGGGTGAAGCTCATTCACCATAAGATCGTCAATATAAATCTCGCCGCCTGATATTTCTTCTAGCCCTGCGAGCATTCTTAACGTTGTAGATTTACCACAGCCAGAAGGCCCAAGTAATACGATAAATTCCCCATGATTAACCTCTAAGTCAATATCTTTAACGACTTGAGTTTCTCCATAGTTCTTAATCAAATTCTTAAAAGTTACTGATGCCATTTACATCACCTAATTATTTATCTAGTTAAACCGCTTGTTTAAATAGTGTGTAAAAACACCAGTTGGAACAATTATATTTTTTGTTTTCTAATTTACTCTATTTCTTGTTTCGTGGACTTTAAGATAAGAACTAGCCATTGCTCACATATATGAAAAATGGCCAATTTCTTTTATTAAATTTTGAATTGAACAGCTTGAAATTTATTAATTTGTTGAATTTTTACTATTATTTACCACCACGCTTCAAACATTGCGCCTAGGCTCAGTGTGTCGTATTTAATATTGTCTGTGTCTTCTACATCGCCAACGGTCGCGTACAATCGAAGCATTGGACGGCTCCACGGCATGCCACCCATGGAAATGTTTTGCGACGCTGTGACTTTCCAACCTTTCACTTCGTCATCATTTTCACGGTCTTCCATTGCATAACCCGCTTCAAACCATGTTGAGTGAACTTCGTTCCAGCTATACATTGGTCGAACAATTGCGGCATATTCACTGCGCTCACCTTTGCCATTTAACGCCGCGGCATCCTTACCCACTACGTCTTTATATGAGATAAGATAATCAACAGACCATGGGTTGCCATAGTTGTAGCTGCCTTCAAAGCTCATGTAGAGCGCCTGTACATCACCCGCAAGATCAAAGGAAGAATCATCAGCACCATCAGAGTAACGAACGATCACTTGGTTTGATTCGCCGAGCCCTAATTGCGCGCCAACTTGCCACGATGTTTCATTTTTTAATTCATTTCCGGCTTCATCAGAGGCAAAACCGTAGTTAGCATAAAAATCGAGAGTACCCACACCTGCATCAATGCTGTGCAATTTACTGGTAAACGCGTAGCGCCCTGAATCATTGCCTAACGAACCACCGTCACCGAAATCAACTTTTGTGATCACTGCAAAGTCGAGTTTTGCGCCACCAAAGTTATAGTTTTTGAAACCACCACCTTGACCATCGTGCGACATCCAGAAGTAATCATTGATGCCCTGTTGTGGTCTTTGGTGGAAATCTCGACCACCCCAAAAATACATTTCAGGCTGACTTTCAAATACATTTGTCACACCAGCAAAAGCTTTCTTCAAATCAACACCACCAGGCGATCCCCACTGATCATTTGCCCAGTGATCAACCATGACTCCCACATTCCAAATTGGGCCATTATTCGTTTCAAAGATGCGTCCTAACTGAAATTCTCCGCCATTCCCTTCGTTACCTAAACGACCCAATGAACGGCCAGTGGTGCCGACCTCAACATAACGTCGGTCGCCATCGGTATAATGCGCGCCGTAACGAGCGTAACCAGAAAAAACCACACCGACAGGAGCTTTCGTTTCTGGCGTTAACACCGAAGGTTGTTGGTCATCCACGTAGTCAATTTTTACCACTTTTGCTTCAAGTTCTTGAATGCGTTTTGTTAACGCTTCAATGTCTGCATCGTTAGCCATAGCGGGTAGCGCCATCATTGTGGTAGCCACTGCAGCAGCAAGAGGTAAGAGTTTCAACTGTTCCATATTATTGGTCCTTTATTTATTGTTGGTATAGTTATTCCGAGTGGATACCCACTCAAATTTAAAGTTAGCGATATTGGAACCTGAGACTTCACGCCGCAGGCTCTGTATATTTAGGCTTTACATATTCCCGGTTTCAGGTAATAGCTGCGATATTCAGCTGTTATCGGATAATCACATTATCGATTTGAATCGTTTTTTGAGGGAGAACAGCACCGTTAGCAATGAACTGCAGCCCGATACGGTCTATATTGGTGAAGTCAGGATTTCCGCTGTAACCAAAAGCAAAGTCTGGTGAAATATTGGGAATAGTAATCGTCGACCATTCATCCAATTGATAGTCGAACTGCCATCCAATATACGCAGGCGTATAAGCGCCATCCATGATGAAAGGCTGAATCGCTAAGTGCCCATCAGTTCCATATTCACTTGGTACGTAAACATCAAAAGACAGAGTTTTAGCAGTGGAGAAATCAATTGTTTCGTTGTCAGTGAACGTAGTGGCAATAACATACTCATCGCCATCGGCTAACCAGTCCACATCAACATTCATCGTTTTATCGGCGGCATTATGAGTGTATGCACCAACAACGGTTGTCGAACCGTCTTCATACCAGTACACGCCATCTTCAAAACTGTCTTTAAACAATGATGGCACTTCGGGTTCGGCTGCGGATATCAAGCCATTAGCAAAGCCTTGTAGGGCAGGTTTTGCCACGAGTTTCGAGTCAAAAAGTAACGGCCAATCGGCATTACCATATAAATCAATAATCCAACTGTCGGCATCAGAGGCGCCCCAAACGGAGATCCCACCACGTTGCTCTTTCGGAACAATAGCTAAGTATTGAGTGACGATATTTTCGAAACGATTCTTTTGTTTATCTGCGAGTTCAAGCGATAAATGCGAGAAATCACCGTTCCGGTTCAAGCGCACGTCGAGTTCCGTTATTTTTACTTTTAGGCCTGTTTGTGCAGCTTTAGTTAAAGACGCAGAGATCGTTTCGATACTTGGGTCATCGAGCCCAACGTGCATCTGAAACCCAATACCGTCAATGGGTACATTAGCGTTTTCCAGCTCGGTAACCATTGTAAGCACCGCGGTTAACTTAGCGTCATTACGTTCTATGTTGTAATCGTTGTAGTACAAATCGGCACTGCTATCTGCTAGGTCAGCAGCGGTAAATGCCTGTGCGATATAATCTTTACCAATATTCGCAAACCAAACACTTCCTTGATCGCCGGCATTTCGATACGTTCCATCTTCATGAAATGCTTCGTTGACTACGTCCCAACTGTCTACTTTTCCCGCAAAATGACTGGTAACTTGAGTAATATGATCGGCCATCACCGAGGCGCAATTGGTTGTACAGCTTTTCATCCACTCAGGTAACTGCTGATGCCAGACTAACGTGTGGCCGTGGATCCCTGCTCCAATTTCTTGGCCAAATGCAACCAATAGGTCCGCATCATCAAAAAAGAACGTTCCTTGCTCTGGTTGCAAGTAACTGGGTTTCATAATGTTTTCAGCGGTTATTTGGTTAAAATGCTGACCTACAACACTTTGTAAGTCGCTTCTAATGAACACTGAGTTTTGAGCGTCACCAGCTGGAAGCGCTACGCCAATTGGATACCCTTCAGACAGTTGGAACAAACTGGCAACTTCTGTTGAAGGTAATTCTGGAGAGCCTGTCTCAACTTCAGACCCAGATTCAGACAAGCAGCCGGGTAAAGCGATAGCGACGCCCGCTATTAGCAAAAATGAATTCCATTTCATTGGTTTTAACCTTTTATTAGTGTTGTATGAGTACAGCAACACTATGAGATAAACCAGCTTGGAGTTCTTTACCAAATGTTGTAAATAGAGTTAGGTATTTTCCATGGAATTATTAATTGTGATATAAAGCAAACTATTCATTAGACACAAAAAAACTCAATAATATTATCGAGCTCACATAAAATCAGATATTGGAATGCGTATATTAAATATGATAACGCGAATTCTCCTTCTTCCGAAAATCTAGCGGGGTACAAGACAAGTGTTTCTTAAAAACTTGATACAAATAACTTTGGTGCGGGTAACCACATTGCAATGCTATATCTTCAATACTTTCATCGGTTTCAGATAATAATCGCATACATTTTTCTAAGCGTCTTTCATGAATATATTGATGGACGGTTATATTCTTTGCATTAAAAAATCGACTGTCTAGCGTTTTCCTTGAAACACGACAATAGTTAGCCACATCAGAAACCTTAATACTATTGTGGTAATTATTGTAAATATAAAAACTGGCACGACTCACTATTCCGTCAGATAAGTCTTCACTGCTACAAGATGCCTTTTCCACTAATTGGCTTGGTGTGTAAAAATACGCCTGAGCTTTCTCTTCTTTAAGCACCAGTGATACAGCTTGCTTACCAATATCAAAAGGGCTGATATCGACAGAAGTAATTGCGACAGGAGAAATTTCACTTTCAATAGGATCACAATCGACACCAATCACGTTAACTTGCTTTGGCACCATGATTTTTTCGTCAGTAAGCGCTTGTATTAATGTTCTCGCCGAGCGATCTGTGCTGCACAACACCCCTACTTTTTCATTACTAACCACCAAATGAGGTGGGTCGACAAGGCACATTTCTAGGCCGATCTTGTCTGCGGTCGCTTTAAAGCCTTGTTCCCTTTCTTTACTCCACTTGTATTGACGGTCAAATTCGTTGCTGTAAAAGCCAACACGTTGAATGCCAAGCTCGGTGAACTTACCTAGTGCGGTAATCGCAATTTGCTGATTATCAACCACTAACGTAGAAATGCCGGCAGGTATGGAATCGAGTTGGTAGCTCGAATAAATTAACCCTTTGCGCGCCACTCTCATCACTGAAGGGGTATCAACCAACTTATCCCCATCAGCAATGATGTAATCCCAGCAATCTTCTTTCAACTTATCAATGTGCTCTTCAGAACTAATATAAATAGATACGTCTTCTGAACGACAATGCACACCCGCTTTAATTCCTCGGAATATTTCGCGGTCGTAAAACACCATCACATCCAATAGCACGAGTATCTTTTTCATACTGGTTCTTTCCTCTTACATTGCAATGCTAGAGGATAGCCAAGCCATTTTGATTAAACAGGTGCGATCTTTGAATATCGATATAGAAAGTACAACTCGTGCCCGCTTCGACTTGCTGCTCAGAATCCAGTTCGATGGTCACAGCTGTGTCACCAAGCTGCCCATGGACTTGTATTGTTGTGCCAAGTAATTCAGTGGATTCAACAAACACTTCAACCGCAACCGATTTGCTTGAACTTTGGTTGCTAATATCGCTTGGTCTTACTCCCAACGTGGCTTCATTAGTCACTGTGCTTGAGTCATTTAACGACACCACATCAATGGTTTTTCTATTTAATTCGATGCCCCAACCATCTTGAGCAGATTTCATTGCAACAGGTAACATGTTCATTGATGGGCTGCCGATGAAACCAGCGACAAACAGGTTGGCAGGTTTGTGGTAGATCTCTTTTGGCGTGCCCACTTGTTCGATGATGCCATCGCGTAAGATCACCACTTTATCGGCAAGTGTCATTGCTTCCACTTGGTCATGAGTCACATACACCGTGGTTTTTTGATGCTTCTTATGGAGGTCTTTGATTTCAGTACGCATCACATTACGAAGTTTAGCGTCTAGGTTCGATAGAGGTTCATCAAACAAAAATACTTCCGGCGTTCTAACCATCGCTCGCCCCATTGCTACACGTTGGCGTTGCCCGCCAGACAATGCACGAGGCTTACGCTCAAGCAACGGTGTCAACTGCAGCATATCTGCTACGTGTCGAACTTGCTTTTTAATTTCGTCTTTGTTGACGCCTGCCATCTTTAACGAGAAACCAATATTTTCATACACCGTCATGTGTGGGTACAAGGCATAACTTTGGAACACCATCGCAATATTTCGGTCTTTAGGATTAAGGTGGTTGACGACTTCACCATTAATTAAGATTTCGCCATGAGACACCTCTTCGAGACCCGATAGCATTCTTAGCGTGGTTGACTTCCCGCACCCCGAAGGCCCTAGAAACACCACAAACTCCCCATCGCCAATCTCGAGATTGAAGTCTTTAACAATGTGCGCATCTTCAGAGTAGATCTTATCTACATTTTTGAATTGAACCGTCGCCATTTATTCACCTATTGTTCCGTAATTTGTTATGGATAGTTAATTTATCTTATCTTTATAGGCAAATGACTTTCTCTCAATTATGTTTTTTGTTTCTGCTATTGGTAGATTTTACGACTGAGCATTGGATCACAAAGATAGTGCGAGTCATGCGCAATTAAGCATAGATAGTTAACGAACCAGCATACACACCTCACTAAAACCCCAAAATACACAACAAAAACAACACTTTAAAAAAACATCAAAACTACAGTGAGTAGTCAGTGAATGAAAAACAACTATAAACCAATCAATAATGAGTGATTATTTGAGACGTGATGCACATTAAACAAATAGATTAATGTGTGTATAAAATTTCGTAATTGCTGATGTGGTGAAAAGGAATAATTATTGATGAAACATAACACTAATATTATGGAACAATAATCATGACTAAATATTTTGAACACATTAATAAAATACAATTTGAAGGCACTGAATCTTCAAATCCACTTGCTTTCCGTCATTACGATGCCGACAAAATGATCCTTGGCAAAAGCATGAAAGACCACCTTCGTTTTGCAGCTTGCTACTGGCACAACTTCTGCTGGCCGGGCTCTGATGTTTTCGGTGCTGGCACGTTCGACCGCCCTTGGCACAAAAATGGCGACGCCATGGAAATGGCCAAAATGAAAGCCGATGCCGCGTTCGACTTCTTCTCTAAACTCGATGTTCCTTATTACTGCTTCCACGACACCGATGTGGCACCAGAAGGCAACTCCATCAAGGAATACGTGAACAACTTCCAAGCAATGGTCGATGTGCTTGAACAAAAGCAATCGGAAACCGGCCTTAAACTGCTTTGGGGTACGGCGAACGCTTTCTCCAACCCACGTTATATGTCGGGTGCGGGAACTAACCCTGATCCGAAAGTATTCGCTTACGCGGCAACACAAATTTTCAACGCGATGGGCGCAACTCAGCGCCTGGGTGGCGAAAACTACGTTTTATGGGGTGGTCGTGAAGGCTACGAAACTCTACTAAACACGGACTTACGCCAAGAACGCGAGCAGTTAGGCCGCCTAATGCAGATGGTGGTTGAGCATAAACATAAGATTGGCTTTAAGGGTGCGATTTTAATTGAACCTAAACCACAAGAGCCAACCAAACATCAATACGATTACGATACCGCAACGGTTTACGGTTTCTTGAAACAGTTCGGCCTAGAGAACGAAATCAAGGTGAACATTGAAGCGAACCATGCCACGCTTGCGGGTCACAGTTTCCATCATGAAGTTGCGACCGCAACGTCTTTAGGCTTGTTTGGTTCTATTGATGCCAACCGTGGCGACCCTCAACTGGGTTGGGATACCGACCAATTCCCGAACAGCGTGGAAGAAAACACGTTAGTGATGTACGAAATTCTTAAAGCAGGTGGTTTCACCACAGGTGGCTTCAACTTTGATGCTCGCGTTCGTCGCCCTTCTATTGATGGCGAAGACTTGTTCCACGGCCACATTGGCGGCATGGACACCATGGCACTGTCTTTAGAGCGCGCTGCCGACATGATTGAAAACGATGTGTTGTCTAAGAAAATTGCTCAACGTTATGCGGGTTGGAATGAAGACCTAGGTAAGAAGATCCTTGCTGGTGACATCAACCTTCAACAAGTGGCTGATTTTGCGGTAACAAACAACATCGCCCCTGTTAAGTCATCTGGTCAACAAGAGCACCTAGAAAACATAGTGAACGGTTTCATCTTTAAATAACCGATTAATTCCACTGCAAATTAAAGCCCAAGCGCATTTTCACTTTATGCACTTGGGCTTTTTTTAGCCATTCATTTATTTCTTATTTCATACTTCTTATTACTTATTTGCTAGGTCAATACAACAGATTGCCCTACGTTGACTCGAACACGCTGTAAGTCTTGGTCTTTAGATGATGCACCAATCATAAATTCAAACTCACCCGCTTCCACAACCTTTTGTAGTTTCGCATTGATGAGCGCCAGTTCATCAAACGGTACGACAATATTCACCTCTTTTTTCTCACCCGCCGCAAGCTCAACTCGGGCAAAACCACACAGTTTTTTGATAGGAGTAGTGACCGAGGAATAAAGGTCACGAAGGTACACCTGCACAATTTCGACCCCATCTATATCAGATAGGTTTTCAAGTTCTAACGATATTTCGACATTTTGACCAGGGTTAAGGTGCGTGTTCTGAATATGAACATTACTGTAACTAAAACGGCTGTATGACATCCCTTCACCAAAGCTAAATAACGGATCTAAAGGCATATCAATGTAACGTTCTTCACCGTTTGTTTGGCCACTATTGTGCGCGTGCCAACCTTGATATTTGTTGTAGTACACCGGAATTTGCCCAACATGGACGGGAAATGAAATAGTTAGTTTACCAGTTGGGTTAAGTTGACCAAACAATGCCTCAGAGAGCGCTTGTCCACCTTTAGGACCAGAATTAAAACCACACAATATGGCATTTGCGTGCTCTTTTACCCAAGGGATCGTTAATGGTTTCGACGCCACTAAACACACCACAAGAGGCTTATCTTGACGGCGAATAGTTTCAAGCATAGCTTGCTGTTGTCCACTCAAATCCAGATTCGCTCTGTCATGAAACTCGCCGTTTTGGGATAAAGTATCTCCCACACATGCCACAACAAGATCCGCCGTCGGCAGCGCCAAATTGATTGCCTCGATTTCATCAACCGAGGTATCAACGCAGTCTGCACCTTTAATAAATTCTAGCTCGAACCCTTGCACATCCGCTTCATGAGTTAGGGCGTCTAACAGTGTGACTGTTTGTTCCCGGTGAAATGTATCGTTTGTCATGCTTGCTTGGATCGAACCAAACGACCAATCACCAAGCTGTGCGATCACGTCGTCTGCGTTAGGACCAACCAGAAGCACTTTCTTTAGCGAGTTAGGCTTAATAGGTAGCACTCCATCGTTTTTCAATAACACTAGGCCTTTACGACTGGCTTCTAATGAAACCGCATGGTGCGCTTCGATGCCCATAATTGAGCTTCGTTCTGGAGCGTAATTGACCATCGAATCAAACAAACCCAATTCAAACTTCTTAGTTAGAATGCGCTTTACAGACGAATCTAATGTCGCAACTGAAATACGCCCTTCTTGAACAAGTTCCACCGTCAGAGGGTAGAACTCTGGCGTAGACATCATCATGTCGTTGCCTGCAATTAATGACTGATAACACGCTTCTTTCTCGTTCTCGCATACCGTTTGTTTCGTATGCAGTGAACGTACGTTTTCCCAATCTGTCACGATAAAGCCACCCAGATTCCAATCGGTTTTAGCTACATCGGTTAACAACCAATCGTCAATCGTACACGGTATGCCGTCGTTGCTGTGATACCCCGTCATCAACGAGGCAACATTGGCTTCCTTCACAGCTTTTTCAAATGGCGGTAAAAACGTCGATAGCAACTGGCGTCTAGTTACATTGGCTTCATACGAGTCACGACCGCCAATGGTTTCACCATAAGCCACGTAGTGTTTTGCGCACGCTAAAATAGAATCTGGCGAGCTCACGTCGTCACCTTGATACCCTTTAATTGTGGCAGCGGCCATTTCTCCAATTAACCATGCATCTTCACCGTAGGTTTCATCAATTCTTCCCCAACGGGCGTCGCGCCCTACACATAATACTGGTGAAAATGTCCAATGCAGCCCTGACGCTCTTGTCTCTTTAGCAGTAACTTGAGCCATTTTGTGCATAAGACCTAAGTCCCAACTGCACGACGCGGCCAACTGACTCGGGAAAACGGTTGAATCGTTGTCAAAACAGTGACCATGAATAGCGTCAATTCCAAAGATCAGCGGAATGCCGAGACGGGAATCAAGCGCCCTCTCTTGAAGTGCTGTATTCATCGTTCCAGTACAATGCAGATAACTACCAACATGCCATTCCTCGAGCTTGTCTGCATTTCCTTCAACGTTGGCAGGCAACTGAAGTAGTTGGCCCACTTTTTCTTCAAGCGTCATGAGTTGAATTAGATTATCAACGCGTTGCTCTGTTGAGTACTGCTGATTTTTATAAATAGGTTCCACGTGAATGCTCCAATGTGAGGCTCTCTCAACAATATTGGCCGCTCCAGACTGACTAAATCTCTATAGATTTCAGCGAATGAATTCTATTCATTTAGGTCAATCATGGCACGACTTCAAAATACACAAATAATACACGTCAGTATCTATCGCGTTGCTAACACAATCATTTAGTTAATTCATTATTCAATTACGTTTTTTTTCTAACTTCTTGTAATTGTGAGTTTACTCATAAGAATTGAGTCGCCATGACTTGTTTCAAAGAAGTTTCATGCGGTAAATCGAAGAAAAATAACACACCAGCGCTTAAATCAGCACTGGCATGAAGGTGGTGTATTTAGAGATAATGATTAAGAAACCGGTGTACGTAGAGATGATTTGATTAAAGATTGAACCGTTTTAAATGCTAAAGGTTGTCGACACTGACTTTGTATATAGTGGTCGAGAAAAATGGGTTGTTAGGGTGTACTAAACCGCCATCTTGATACTCTGGCATATTAACTTGATTAGGAAAGGCTTGGGTCTCCAAACATAACCCAGCATATTGAACAAACAGTTCGTTTGTCTTTCTGCTTTCGCCCGCTAAATGATTGCCTGTATAAAATTGTATCGCTGGCCTATCTGAAAATACATCCAACTCAATACCGGTTGTGGCCTCAAATACCCAAGCGAAATGTCTTAACCCTTCGCCGTTTACGATGTAGCAATGGTCATACCCTTTGGTTTCCACAAGATTTGTATCCGCACTACTTAAACCAAGTCCTACCTTTTTCGGCGTCATAAAGCTCATTGCGCTTGTGCCGACCGAAGCCTGAATTGTCGGGATGGAGTTTTTGTCTACCTGCCAATAGCGGTCGGCATCAATGCTCACGACATGATCGCCAATACTCTTGTGTTGGCCCGACAGATTAAAATAAGCGTGATGCGTGGGGTTCACTGGGCATTCTTTATCTGCCGTGACGTGATAATCAATAGACAACTCATTGTCATCACTCAAGCGATACGTCACTAACAATGTTAAGTTAGCCGGATAACCACCTTCGCCACTTGCTACCCGCGTTTGTAATGAAATGCCTTGTTTCGCACTCGCCATAACTTCCCAACGGCGTTTATGAAGCGTACATGAACCACCGTGAAGATGATTTTCCCCTTCATTTTTGTCTAGCTGAACCGTTTGTCCGTTTAGCTCATATTTCCCGTTGTCGATTCGATTTCCCCAAGGGCCAACAACTGCACCAATAAATGCACCGCCGCTCAGGTACTCGTTCGCGGTGTCATAACCCAGCACAATATTACGCGGTATACTCGACTTATCAGTGACCCAGAAGCTAACAATCGTTGCGCCTAAATCGCTGATTTCGACCGTCACACCGTTGTTATTGGTGAGAACAAAAATGTTGTAATCACCCCAATGTTTACGCTCTACACTGTGCTCGCTCACACTCATATTCACTCCTGTTTTTATCCATTATCAGAAATAAATATGGTGTCATCCATTATGAAATTTTGATCTACTCTAACGTTAAATCTCAAAGCTAATTTTGATCACACTTTCTATAATATGTCCAAAAAAAGGACTGATCATAAAGCAGCACCAGAAAGCTCAATAATTACCGCTAAGTGTATCCAACCCTCGAATATTGGGAGGTAGCTTTATTCTCTAATTTGAAGTGACTGATCTGCTCCAGTCAGACTGGACACTTAACTTAGCGACATTTTGTTTTTCAAAGTTCATTGGCCTAGGTACCCAAGCGCACTGTGCCTTCTCGTTTGATTATAATCAACCTCGATGTACTCGAAGATCGTTTAACGCATCTGCTCTCTCGTCATGATCGGTTTATATTAGATTGCTTCAATTTTCATAGAATGAAAGAAGCTCTCAACACAAGTATTATCCCAGCAATTTCCTTTCCTACTCATACTTTGCCTTAGATTAAAATGACTTAGGAGGTCTCGATAATCTTTCTAACATTACTGACGACCTAGATCGCTATGAGTAATAACCTGATCAGAGAAACCTCGGCGAAATAAAGCTATTGATAAAGCATCGTAGACCAGTGAGGCCGTCATTCTCGTATTCATAGACCAACCACAATAATGACAGCTAAGTACAGCCAGCCTTCGCTTGTGGAAACATAGGTGATATCTCCTGCCCATTTTTGATTCGGAGCCGTTGCGTTAAAATCTTGAGCGAACAAGTTCGGAGCAACGGACATTTTACGCTTACTGTCCGTTGTACACTTAAACTTGCGTGCTGCGTTCTCTATTAAGTCCTGACGTTTAATACTGGCGGCAATGGTCTTATCTGCTAGTTCTTTCTGAATACGTCTCGATCCATCTCGTTCTTTGCTAACGTCAAAAGCTTCTTTTGCTTAGGTATCAACCTTTTGGCGTTCTGTCTTCACGTTGAATCGCCTTGTGCCGATTCTCAACCCAATAATACAACCCACTTCGAGAAACTCTGAACACCTTAGCCATACAGGAAATACTTAAACTCAGCAGGTGTTCGAGCATAAATTCATAGCAATTTACTTTAGATTTTTCGCGAAGTAGGTGGCGGCCTTTTTTACGATTTCTAGCTCTTCTGTTTGCTCTGCCAACAGCCTTTTTAACTTAGCGACTTCAACAGCCAATTCTTGTTCTCGTTGGCTAATATTAGAATTCTTCTTTGTGGCTTTTCGCCAACCGTAGATCTGAGGTTCATTTAACGAAAGCTGCCTTGCAGCTGCAGCGACTCTCACTTTCTCTGCCAGCTTCAGGATTTCTGCTTTAAATTCAGGAGAATGGATAATAGGTTTCTTCTTACTTGTCATGGTTCACCTCATTAGTGATTGTACTCACTTAACTCAATGTCAAAACTGCTGGTGCGGATCAGTTACCACGTTGCACAAGGTTTTTTTATTCGCTAAACCATTAAATCCAATTGAGATAGAGGTATAGCTTAAGAATATATCTGCACATGTTTTTAAACATGAGAACTAAATATAGGGCTATTTAGTTTATTCTTCGTGATCGGGAATAAGAACCAACTTACCAACATGCTTGCGACTCTGTGGTTCCTTAAGCTCCAGCGATATTAGACAATGGGAATTCCTTTGCTAAAGCAGATTTAATTGACGCGATTCTCGATAGCGTCAATCAAGCTCGGGAAAGCATCTGCGTGCCAACCCATAGACGTCGAGAGAGCCAGAGATCACAGTTCATTAAGGTTTGCATCGATTTCAGGAAAGCTTTCTCTTTGCCTGATTATTTCTTTGTCCATCGCATCTTCGTATGCTTCAACCCAAGTAATTAACGTTTTAAGTTAGTCACCGCCGGTAATGTCAGATTCAGCTACATCAAAGAAAAACTGCTAGATACCGTGATTGGTTTACCTGAAAATCTATACCACTGTATGGGTGCAACAAATACTGGAAGTCGAAATATGGCTACCACAAACGTTCGCTGTTAGGACAGTAATACATCGATTAAAAAATGTTGGGTAACACTTTGAGCTTAAGAAGTTACAACGCCAGAACAGGAAAAACATACGTAATGGTTAAGCGTGAACAAGACAACCGAGCTTGATATATCTGAAACAATTTTAAGAAAATAACGCTATCACTCTTAGAAGACTGGGTAATTGTTCAGAAGACTCAGGAGACAAAGCCTTACAAATCATGAGGTATTTATCTTCATTGTGCTGCGAGGCATATCGTCTTGTGGTTTCCGGTTAAAGCATCATTATCCCCATCATGTGGAATAAATACATCAATGTTGACGACGAACGTTTGACTTTGAGCTTCTTACCTTGCTGTGTGTGAGGATGAATTAACTCTAGCCTGATTGCCCCTCGACTTTTTTTACTGCGCCCTGAAGGTTTCCGCTCCGAGTAGCTTGATATTCCTTTTGTAGCTAAACGCCACTCTTCAAGCTGAATACTTTTCTCAACAAACTGAGTGGCGGCTCTCCAGTGCGTTTTTGGTATAAACGAGTGACAGGCCTCAACAAACTTCTCTAATCGGTCGGGTGAGTTAAAGTAGATCCCAGATCGAGAAGGGCTGGTATGTTGAAGCGCATATTTTATAGCATCCTGAATTGCATGCCGTTTGAAGTCGTCTTTCAAGGCCTCGTTTAACTTAGAAGCATATTGATTTAAGCGCAGTTGCTCTGCTTCTGTTTTGAGTTGAGCCGGTAACAACTTGTCGATACGAGCACTTGTAAAGTGTCGTCGGTACTCTGTGCCTTTCGATTCTGTAGCATAGCTTTTAATTTCCATAGCATTCTTAATCCACTTATCGACAGTCCTCTGTTTCAGTCTGTATTTAGCGCATATATCGCCCACTTGGAACCCTTTGTTATAAGTAGTCAATGCTTGATAGCAAATTGGGATCGAGATGACTTCATGGTCGGACATCATTAGTGAGAGTGCCGGAACTTTCCCTTCCTCTACTTGGGTTTCTAGATATTTAACTCGAAGTTTGCGAATTAGGTAAGCGCTAGATTCTTTCAAGATCTGATTATTATTTGTATCGCTTACTGTATTTTTGGGTAGTAAACCTAAATGATGCGCTTCTTTTTTGGTTATTGTTGAATAGTCAGCCAGGCTCAATTTGTGTGCCACGATCCAGTCTGAGAAGTGAAAATAGTGCCTAAAGGTCATAGCTGGAGATTCATGTCCTGCAAATGCAGCAATAGCATCGTAGCCAGTCATCAGCGAACGGCCAAATACCGTAGCCTTAATTTTCTGCCTCTGTTGTTCATCATATGGAATGAGTTGATTTGGTATAGGGTGATTGTCAGGTAGCTCCAAAAGGAGTTGAAGTTTGCTGAGGCACGCGTGTCTGAGGTGATGGAACACTAAATGATTATTTAACGATAACGCTTTTAGAAGGCAACCGATGAGATGTGATACCTCGAATGTACTAAATGGTAAATTGGCATGACCTAAAGAGAAAAAGGGCTTTGTTTTCGACGTTTGTTGTTCAAATTTCAGATGGAAGTATTTGTTAATTATGTCTTCTTCGTGCTCTAACAGCAAAGGGTGCAATGGCACCTTCCTTAAACTGCTGGCAGTTTTATTTTCACCCAAATAGCTAGAGCGAATGGATAACCAGCCAATATTGGATTGCTCGATATCTTTCATCCGAAGCTTTCTTATTTCAGAAATACGTAAGCCACAGCGATAAGCAATGATACTAATGGATTGTAAGCATAATTTATCCGCGTCATCGAAATCATTGCTGGCTTCTATTGTATTAATTAAAGCAAGGAATAGGGCTTCATCAATAAAACCCGATCGAGTATGAGTCTGTGTGGGGTCAGAATAGAGATACTGCTCAGAAATTTGTGCAAAGTTATAGTGCTCTACTGCAAAACCATGCAGGTCCTTGAGCCTCGCTGTAAAATACTTCTGCGACTTAATTGTTGGTTGGGTCTCTATTGCGTTTTGATAAATGGATTCAAGATCGTCAGATTCAAGTTTATCTAGCTGATTTTGGTTGCAGAGGTATATCCACTTCCGAGTCAAATTAGCGTGATATCTTTTAATCGTGGGAATGCCACAAGTCGTACTCAATTTATGGCGGTACCAGTCAACAATAAGTCGCTCATTCACTTGTTCAGGGGATGACTTTATCCGTTCAACCAGAGCATTTAAGTCCACCAATAGTTTTTTTTTACTAAGCTCTTTCGCGCCATTTTTAGGGTACAGACTGACTTTTAGTTCCTGATAAGTATCTATACTTGTGTCGAAGTTTCGTTCTATTTTATGTGATGTCGACTTATTGGAAGCGTGTTTCGTGGATTGTGGTGCAAAATATTTAGCGATGGCAACCTCAGGATGGAGGATACGAGCAAGATCGCAAGTCGGTAAACTATAAGATTTGGTTGAACCAACTTGATACTCAACCAACGCCTGATTAATAGAAACGCCTTGATGCTGCTCACAGACATATACCCCAGAGCAGCAAAGCTGGTCGAAGGTCAATGATAGATTGTTGCCAGTGAGTATTTTCATCAAAGAGGATTCATCATTAGGAGAGCACCAGTTTTCATCTTTCCAACGACGCCATGTTCTGAGTAAACCGAGCGTAACAGGATGTAAGTAGCACTGAAACTGGGTGAGTGGCTGCTCGTCAACTTTTATGTTGGTATTGAATGACCCCCCTTTTGTTAGCAATGAAACAAAGGGGGTTTCATCCCATTGTTTGAGAGCAAGTGATTTACCACTAATATATTCAATGAACGCCTTCACCACGCAAGGTGTACAATGGCCGCTATGAAAGATAAACGAAAGTACAACATTGCAAAACGACTGCGCCTGGTCATCGACAGGTTTTGATAAAAGCTGTTGGTACCAATGTTGATAGAAGTTATGGACGCGCCATGCGCGCTGCATCCATTCTAACGTTCTAAGCTGCTTTGGCGGTTTATTGGTGACAATATATGAGGGTGGAGTGACTTTCCAATTATATTGCTCTTGATATGATAGCACCTGCTTAACTGCCCAGTTAAACGCACGTCGATAGTCTTTATGAGCTCCAAATGTCTCAGTAATATCACTCAGATAAAGCATCCATTTGTCATGAAAGTTATCTTGAGTTGGTATGTGAGACGGGTTCGGAAACTGCTTTTCAAACAACTGCCTAGCTTTGTTTTTAACACGCTCTATCTGCTTCAATCGATTTTTCGAGCGAGCTTCTAAGCCAATTTGGTCCATTGTATAGTCTCGACTCCTATTTGTAATAAATGCTCTTCAATAGTATCTGTTACTTTTTCTAATTGCGTCCTCGATAAGGTGCTATAGGAGTGGTAACAGCGCTTTCCATTTGTAGCATGGCCCATCCATGCATTGATTAAGGTTGAATCGACCCCAGTTTGACTCAGTGTTGATCGTATATGATGTCGTGCCCAGTTAGGTTGTAGAGGCCAAATATCATCTATCATCGTGGTATAATTCGACGGCGTACAAGGCAACAACTCTCCCTCTTTTTGATAAAAAAACAGATACTCATCGCCATCGACAATCTGCTTGTAGCGACGGCTAAGTTCTACATTGCTATTCCCATGCTCTACAATCATTTGTTCACAATATTCGAGGTAATAGCGCACAACTTGAATTGCCGTTGGGCTCAAGATCACCACTCGACTGTTGTCACCAATGCCGGACTCTTTATCTGAAATCCAGTAATCCCCCGTAGCGAGATGCATGTGACTAAGTTTGCCAAACCAGCCTGTCACTGGTCGATAGCCCGAGGATAAAGCAAGGACTAACTGAGTATAGAGTGTGACGTCATTGTGGCACTGCTCAGTGCTCAGATTGTTCCTTTGATCCTTTATTTTGGTAATGAGCGACTTAAATAGCCATTGAAGGATCCGGAGTTCAATATGTAAAGGCGAGCCTAACTTAATATTTTCCGGCTCAGAGGCAAAAATAATTAACGCATCATCACCGTGAAATTTAGAAAGAAACGTAAGATATCGTCGATACGTCTCATAGAGTTTAAGACTATATAAGCCTAGATAATAATTCGAAGGAACAGTTTGAGCAGCTGCGCCGGTTAGTAAAGCGATAATTGTTGGGTCAATATTCTCGTGAGTCAGTTTCTGGTTTAAATAGGCTGAAACTCTAGTTAGCGTAATGTGAGTACCATAATTTTTATTTAGGCTCTTGAGTAAGTCGTTGAGATCGTCATCGGTTACATCAGTAAAGGTTAAACTCTGTAGTCCCTGTGTGACGATCTTGGGCAGAGGAGACCAGTACTTCTTATCCGTAACATTTAGCAAGGCACAGAGTTCTGGACGTTGATTTTGGGAAGGTAGGGTATGTGTGCGCTGAAAACCAATTAAACCTGAGGGCTTTAGTCTCTTTGTCTTCAGTTTTTTTACTTGTGCTGAAGTATTACCCGTAATTAGCATAATGAGCAGCAACTGTGCAGGTTTGGTACTTGTATCTTCTTCTATTTGGGTAAGGCAAAAATTTACTACCGCTCCAATTTCATAATTAGTGCTAACAGAGGTATCGCAAGCCATAGCCATCTCTTTCTTTGCGATTTTATTTTTGACGGCTTGTGCGAGCATTGCCTCGGCAGCATAAGATTTTGGGTTCGATGATTTGGAGGTGACGATGTTGAGAGTGCGCGTTGCATCGCCAGATTCATCTTCTCTTTGCCATTGATGATGAAACTTTGTTGATGGTTGGATCTGCTGAATTTCCAACAATGAACTCGCTTCATCGTCATCCAGAGTTTTCACGTCACTGGTTTGTAGCTGACCGTTCTTTGTGAACTCTGTGGATGTGGTTTTCCGTGTGAAACCTTCACTGTGATCCAAGCTGGCTTCATAGGGACGGCGATAGTGGTTTAGCTGATTAACCACGGTTGATGGTGGAGGGTTGGTATTTTCTTCATCGACAAGTAGCTGAAATTCATCAACAAGCGATGGAAAGTCGAGGTCATGAATATCCGGTAAATAAGCCGCCATATTTTCTCTTTTACCTTGAGAAAACAGACGTACATCATCACAAATTGCTTTGATCTTAGATTGATGCGAACCAATGAAAGCTAGACGAGTAACGCACAACAGTGTTAATGCTTTATATTGCTCAAACCTAGTGTGGTCATAGGAGGTCAAAAGAAGGTTCGAGGCAAGAAATATTGGAAGATGGTGTACCCCAACGGCCTGGTTTCGATTAATGCTTTTGAAGACATCGTTGAGGGTTCTATTCAACTTTTGATTTGCCAGCGTATTGGTGCGCTGAACCAAGAGCTCAACCTCTTCAAACTCTTGTTTATATTTTGGAGAAACGAGGTTGCATAATCGTTGGACTTCCTTCGCTATTGCAATATTGTCAGCATTGCCAAAAGGGAGTAATTGTTTAAAAAATCGCTCGATATTCTTCTCTTTATACCGTTCGAAAAAGTCGTCAATCATTTACACCGCCGTTTTGGTTATGAATCGGTAACAGAGTAATCGCTTTAAAAGTACTAAAGCGGGCATCAAAGTCATGAACCGGCTAGTTGAATATCATAAGAGAGACCAATCAGAAATGTTCAGTTTTTAATGCCAGAGAGATCACTTTTAGCCTTCTGTTGTAGTAGTGAGAAAATTGTAGGAACTTCTTCTTGAACTAATAGCTTATCACCTTCGGCTTTTGAGTACTGCTGGGCAAGTGTGCTGCGTGACAGGTGCGTAATTTCTGCAAGACAAGATTGAGATAGCTTGTTTTTACCAAAAACAGAATTGAGGACTGATTTTGGAGCAGACTCATTCAGTGCTCTGCGAGTGAGTTCTAACTGGTGTGGATCTAGTGACGTTAGTAGTGAACGAATGACGGCGGACCATGCTTTTTGAGCAATATCGTTATTTGCCAGATTACTATGAATAATGACTTCACATACAGATAGGTCGAGTTCTGCAAGAGAAAAACTAATGAACTCGAACCCAGAAACGATTTGAAGATGATTAGACTCAAATACCCCCTGCAGTGGTAACCCTACGTTTAAATCAATTAGAGCCTGACGTTCCATTTTCGTCTTATTGACCAAAAGCGAACTCTGATTAAAAAATTCAAATGCTGGAAGTGCATACGGATGGATAGAAAATTCTAAGTACTTTTTCTGCTTAGATCCCAGTATCTTTGCCATTTCGTTCACCTCATCCAAACTATTAATGTGCAAATACTGTACATTAATGGAAGCCTAAAATAAAAAAAACATGAGATTAAATGGTAATAAATGTGAAGGGACTTACAAAAAATTTCCAATTAAACAGTTGATATTAAATTACTTTATATAAAAACCAACATAAAAAAGTGTGAGGGTATAATCATTATAATCTGATGATTTCTAGACCAAAGGTTCAAAAAGCCTGCAAACCAAATCAGGTATGGAGCTGGGATATCAGTTATCTTCCATCGAAAATACGAGGGAAGCACTATTACCTCTATTTGATAATGGATATCTTCAATAGAAAAGTAGTAGGTGCAGAAGTGTATGATCAGGAGCTAGGCGAATATGCAGCGGAGTTACTCCAAAGAACCAACATGACGGGAAAAGTGTGTGCAAGGCAACATTACTTTGCACTCTGACAACGGTGCTCCTATGAGAAGTTACACCATGCTTGCAAAGATACATGACCTTGGGGTCGTAAGCTCTTACTCTAGGCTAAGAGTAAGCAACGACAACCCATACTCTGAGTCGTTTTCAAAACAATAAAGTATTGTCCTTCAGGCCAATGGATGGGTTTTCTTCCATTGAAGACGCTCGGTATTGGGTTAGTAATTTTGTTGATTGGTATAACAATGAACATAAACACAGTGGCCTAAAGTATGTAACACCTCAGCAGAGGCATTGCGGCGAGGATAATGAAATTCTCCGACAGCATATGCAAGTTTACCGATGTGTGCAGTGTAATCATTCAGGTTACTAAATTGTAAAAAACACGACAACTTGCTTGAAAAACAACGGAAATGGGTGATCGGAATGCTCCGAAATATGCATCGAGGCCAACATTATTATCTGTATGTCATTGAGGACATCGATAGTCGAAAAATTGTTGGTTATGAAGTGTATGAGCATGAATGCGGTGAGCTGGCGTCACAACTTCTTCAACGGACGTTGATGCGAGAGCAGTGCTTTAATCAAGCGTTGGTTCTTCACTCGGATTACGGTGCGCCAATGAAGTCGTTGACGTTCAAAGTTAAAATGGCAGAGTTAGGTATTACCTCGTCATATAGTCGCCCAAGAGTCAGTGATGATAACCCTTATGTCGAGTCATTGTTCCGTACAGTAAAGTACATGCCAAACTGGCCAACAAAGGCTTTGAAACTCTCGATAGTAGCCGAAGTTAGGTTGAAGCCTTCGTACGCTGGTACAACACCGAGCACAAGCACAGTAAGTTAAATTACGTCACGCCTTCAGAGCGTCATAATGGAAAAGATAAAGAGATCTTGAAGTGTCGTGTAGAGGTATTGTTCGCTGCAAAACAGCGAAAGCCTGAGCGGTGGTCTGGTGATATCAGGAACTGTGCGCCTGTTGGTGACGTTCATTTGAATCCAGAAAGAGAATCTGCTTAATAAGCAAGCAAATGATGACAACCACCTTGAAAAACACCGCGGCTTTCGCTACTAAATACTGGCGGCAATAGTCTTAACATTATGGTTATCAGCGCTCTCTGCCAGCTCTTTCTGAATACGTCTTGAGCCATCTTGTTCTTTGCTAACGTCAAAGGCTTCTTTTATTTTGGTATCAAGCTTTTGGCGTTATACCTCACGTTTAATCGCCTTGTGGCGATTCTCAACCCAATAATAAAACCCATTTCGAGAAACTCTGAACACCTTTGCCATACGGGAAATACTAAAACTCAGCAGGTGTTCGAGCATAAATTCATAGCAATTTACTTTAGATTTTTCGCGAAGTGGGTGGCGGCCTTTTTTACGACTTCTAGCTCTTCTGTTTGCTCTGCCAACAGCCTCTTGAACTTAGCAACTTCAATGGCCAATTCTTGTTCTCGTTGGCTAATACTAGAATTCTTCTTTGTGGCTTTTCGTCAACCGTAGATCTGAGATTCATGTAACGAGAGCTGTCTTGCGGCTGCAGCGACTCGCACTTTATCTGCCAGCTTCAGGGTTTCTACTTTAAATTTAGGAGAATGGATAATACGTTTCTTTTTACTTGTCATGGTTCACCTTATTAGTAATTGTACTCACTTAACTCAGTGTCCAAAACTGCTGGTGCGGATCAATCCATAAAGATACAACTTTACGGACATGTAATAAAACTCGATCTAACATCACAATCATACAAATTGGTTAAATCGTTCGATTCGTTTATAATGAACGAAAAAGGAGATTATTATGCAATCACTTACTGCTAATACAGCTAAAACCAAATTTGGTGGCTTATTAATGAAGGTTCAACGTGAACCTATACAAATTAATAAAAATGGTTCACCCGTTGCGGTGATGATGTCTTGTGAGGAATACGAACAACTTGAAGCATTGAAATTGATGGTGATAAAATCACGCTTCGAACAAGCTGAAGCTGACGCTCTATCAGATAACCTAGTCGACGGTAATGATTTCATGAACGTACTTGGCCAAGGTAAATTTGATAAATGAAGCAATATAAGCTTTCTTCTGCAGCGCAATCGGATCTCATTGAGATTCGTCGCTATACTTTAGAGCGATGGGGGAAAACACAATGGACAACTTACTTCTCAGAGCTAAAGCAATCTATGGAATTACTGGCTAACAACCAGCTACTCGGCATAGCTTTTTTTGAGCTAGGCCAAAACTATTTCCGGTTTCCTTTAAAGCATCATGTGATTTATTACATCCAAAAGCGAGATCACATTGTTATTGCTGCCGTGCTTGGTAAGCACATGTCTCCGGCCAAGCACTTTTCATAATTATCTTAACCTTTAAAATAATCTCGGTGCTGATTGAAAGTATAAAAGGCCATTTATAAAACGTCCCTGAGATTTTTACGCTCTTCAATTTCTTCCTGCTCTGGAATTGTGCCGGGCAACGTAATTTTTTTAGGAGTTTTCTTAATGCATGGTGTTGATCTAGCTGACTTAGACGTTTTGGATTTCAAACTAAATACGTATGGGTTAATCGTGAGGCCTTGTCTCACTTCAACGCTGAACTCTTGATTCTCATTTTCAGGTAAATAGTTACTCTTAAGATACTTAATAGACAAAGACTCTCTGCTTTTCTTTAGCGTAAACAAACACTTTGTTAAGCGCATTATCGACGTTAAGCCAGCACCTGATGCCATAGTAATTTCTTGGTTACCACGGATCTCATCTTTATTCACATGATGAACAAGCAACAAACTGGCACCCGATTCACTGGCAAGGCTCTGAAAAACATTCTTAATTAAGCGATCATGTTTCACCTCTTCACAACGGCCTATTGATTCCGTCACCGTATCAACTATCACTAAATTAAACTCAGAGAAAGTTTGCTTGAGCTGTTCTAAATACTGTTTTTGTTCTGCCTGTTCTTGTAATGAGCTATCGGGTGGTATCACTATCGGTTCAATGTCTGTCAGAAAGTGTAAATTATTTTTTAACTCTGACTTAATGCTTGTTGTACAGTTAGCTAACTTTTCTTTCATCCTAGATTGAATGACTCCCGCACTATCTTCTGAACTGATTACTAAGGTTTTTGCTGGTTTTTCTGTTGCACTCATCCCTAATAATGACATTGAAGAAGCGTGCTCCATTGCAATACACAATGCTAGGTGAGACTTACCTACGTTAGGCGCAGCAATCAACATGCCTACATGCCCTTTGAGCAAACCTTTTAAACTAAAACTCAGGTTTTGACTCGCTGTCGAAGACATCAGACTATCAAGAGATTGAGTTATCATGATTCTCCCTCCCCGATATAGAAAATCTGTATACCATTGCCTACATCTCGAAATTGAAGACTGAAGTCTTTTTCGATTTGGACAGCATTGGCCAACAAATCTTTTCTGAGATCACTGCGGAAACTATGACTGACTTTCGAAGCAATTGATTGAATATAGCTATCGAGTGCCCACTCAAATTTCTTGTTGTGTAAAAATTCAGCTTTATGCGTAGTGATGTATTTCAAGAATGAACGAACTGATGGTTTACTGTAGTTCGTCATCTTATGTTGTTCTAGTCGATAGTAGTACCCATGATCCCGTATTGCTTGCAGTAAACGCATATCTGGAACTAAAAATACATGGTTAGTTAGATTCTTACTGTTTCTACGAGTTGTTTTGAATTTACTCCGATCACAGTAAAAACGGTAGTCTTGAACAAACTCCAACGGTTTTTTTCCCACAACATTTTTATCTTCATCGAGCTCATTTATCACCAAGTGTGCCGTAGCTAACTGAGTAATACGGCGTTCTATTTGGTCATAATTTGCACGAGTCGTCGCCATACCCATACGTGTTGCTAGTTCGTACATACTCATTGATAGAACTGTTGCATCTCGATCAATAAATGAATCAAAACCATCTTGTTGAGTGTCTGATATATCACCATCACTTATCGTTTTATATACCTGAGACCAAGTTAAACGAGCACCAGCATCATAAGATGTATCGTCTAATTGAATAGTTTGAGCATACGCGAGCATTGTTTCTAGAATATCTCGATGTGGTTGAAGTAAATAATCAACATGTAAATCGACTCTGAAGTTCTTTCCGTAGCTATTGATGTTCACACTTTCTAGTGGATAGTTAGGATCTGTACCACCGCTTTGTGCAATCTCAATGAGTTTGGATTGCATCGTTGAAGTTAAACGTGAAGCTGGATGAAAGATGGTGGCTCTCGAAAACAAAATGGATGAGATGAACCGATTCTTACGATCTTCTTCATTAATAACTGTCAAACTAGAATTGGATGTCAAAGCCATGATCATTACCTAATATGTCGATAGTGTAATCCTAACAGAGAGCTATCATTAACTCACTAACTTCGGTAAATATCTATATCAGATCGGTAAATATCTATAAATAGTTAGTTGGAAAGGCCATGTTCATCGGTAAATGTTTACTAGCTTCGGTAAATGTTTAGTTCTGTGATATAGATCTTTTCTTCATTTCAAATGTTAGTATGAACTTCATTTTAGATCAGATAAACGATTGTTATTAATGGTTTATCTGTGAACTTGGTCAATTTTGATCTTTTTACCATTTAGATCGGTGAATGTTTATATGTATAAGGCTAATTTCGGTAAATGTTGATATGGAGGATCGTTAGATATTAGTATTAGATCGGTAAATATCTATATAACATCGGCCAATATCAATACGTATTCGGTAAATGTCGTTATTTAAGATGCATCCCTAAGAAACTAGAACCTTAAGGATCTAGTTTTAAAAAATACCAACTTCACTGAGGTTCAGCCGGTGACTTAAGGAGTAACACCAAATCTCTAGAGAGCTTTGGTGTTGCTCCTTAAGTAGGAATAAAACATATCAATACTTTATCAATGATCTATCTATTTTTTAAGATGCAACATTATTAGATGTATATAAATCTGATTGAAGGCATAAATCTGTGTTAGTTGTTATTTAGGTATGATGGACAATCGATAGTTGATAACCTTTCTGGTTATCAACTATCGATTGTATGTATTATGAAGGTCTTTGTATTGAATGGTCTAGTTTAAACTAGATTGTTGGTATTTGTTGGGTGGTACAGTGGATGTTCCCTCCCCCAAGTAAAATTTCACGAGCTTCAACTCCGATAACGTTATAATCAGGGAAGGCGTGTTCCAGTATAGTTTTTGCTTTATGGTCTTTTTGTTTATCAAGCAATGGGAAGATAATTTGTTCATTACTGATGAGAAAGTTGGCATAGGATGCTGCCAATCGTTCTCCAGCTTTACGTTCCATCCCGTTACTTGGATTTATACCGGCTGCTTCTTTTTTGTTCATAAATAAAGGTCCTGGCATAGACACCTTGTGTACCTTGATAGAACGCCCTTTTGCATCGCATTGACTGCACAAAGCATCAATGGCTTCACGACTGATCTGATACTGCGGGTCACTTGGATCTTCACACTAAGTTAGAGCAACTTCTCCAGGTTTACGACGTGCATGATATTGTCAACATGTCCGTTAGTTTCATCGTTGTATAAACCGCGAGGAAGCCATATTACTTTTTCAATACCTAGATAATCAATCAAGTATTGCTCTAGTTGTTCTTTGTATAAGTCGAGGTTTCGACTAAGGTGAAGTAAGCACTCTTCAGTCGTGTATAAGGTCCCTTCACCATCGGTATGTATGGAACCTCCTTCAAGCACAAATGGTGCCTGATAGCCGTTATATTGGGTTATGTTCAGCATTTTCCCTGCGACCGCGTTATCGAGATCCCATGGGAAATATAAGGCATCAACTAATCCTCCCCAAGAGTTAAATTGCCAACTTATGCCGTGCCGATGGCCTTCATCATTGATGATATAGGTTGCGCCAATATCACGCATCCAACAGTCGTTATACGACATTTCAGTAACGCGAATATGTGCGGGAAGTTGCGAGCGAGCATTATCAAATTGCTCATGATTAACCAACATGACGACTGGAGTATTTTGCGCAATAGTCGTTGCGACATCAATGAAAGCCTTCTGCGCAAGCTTGCCACTGTAGCGCCAATTATCACTACGAATTGGCCAAGCCATCCATACTTCACTTTGTAGCTCGTGTTCCCCTGGCATACGAAACTTATGGTCTTTTGGTAATGATAAAATCATTTTACTCATTAGATCTCCCCTGTGGTCTTGATATTATTGCGTTTGTTGGTATGCATGAGCAGGATTTCTCCGACAACAATGGCAATGAGAACACCAGTAAGAATTGGTGGAGAATAGGTCCAATCGATATTGCCAAAAATAATGTCAGGGAAGATAAATAATACAACTGCTTAAAAAACAATCAAAAAACAGGTTGCTGTAATGATTTTTTGTACCATCAAGTTATCCGGTACTCTAAATGGACGTGTTCGATTTGCATCGGTAGTTCGAAGCTTAAGATAGGCTGGGAACATAAACAGGTATGGCATCAAGAAAACACAACTAGAGAAAGCAAATATTGACCAAAATAGTTCATCATTTGTGTTAGTAAAGAAGGCGTAAATAATGATAACGGAGGTAGAAACGAGACCTGTTATTAGATTGGCCCCGACGGGTGTCTCGTGTTTATCAGACGTTTTTGCGGCTATTTGAGGTAGTTCTCCTTCTTTACCCGCTTCTGCGCCAGCTCGGCTAGAACCCATCGTCCAGCTAACCATATTACAGATAAAAGTGATAAGCGTGACAACACCCAATGCGTAAATAATAAATTGCCCTAAAGGACCTTCACCAAACAGAACTTTAAGTGTGTCGACAATACCTGCAACTAATCCAATCTCATCGACAGGAAGAGCCATTAAGATGCCTATAGTGCCCGCGATGTAGAGAAAAGAAGTAATAGCGATGGCAAGGAACACGACCTTTGGCATTTGCTTCACGTCTTTCATCTGCTTAGTCATTGTAGCGACTAGCTCAAACCCCATCAGGTTGAAAACTAAAGCAGGTAGAAAGGCGGCGCTAGTATCGAAAGATGGCAGTATCGCTTGAAAGCTGAATTCATTCGCTACGCCATTATTAGCGGCATAAATAAAACCACCTACCCCAAGTACAGAGATGATGATGACTTTCAAAATCGCGCAGAAGTTGGTGATCATCACACCAATGTCGGTAGAGATATTACATACCCAGACAGTACTCCAAGTAAGAGCAATACAAATCAAGATTTGAGTGGATAAAGTAAGGTCGGGCGCGAACAGTTCGGTAAACATTCCAGCAAAGAGAATATAAACAGCAGGCATCCATAGCCCTACGTTGATCCAATAGAACCAAGTCGTTCGGATTGCCCAGTTTGAACCAAATGCTTTTTTGACCCAATCGTAGATACCGCCCTTTCCTGGATAAGCAGAGCTCAACTCTGATGTGATCAGACCGTATGGCAGCACAAAGACAACGAGAATTAATAGCCACCAACCAATAGAACTAACACCAATAGACGCAGATGCAGTTAAAGTATCCACGACTAATACAGCACAAAGGCTAAATCATGCGAGAGGAGTGATACCCATTTTTTTATCTTCCATGATTTATCCCTTCACTTGTCCATCGAGTGTGAGTAATGGTTTGTAGTGCTCTGGACGACGGTCTCTAAACAGCCCCCAAGCTTCGCGTTGGAACTGGATATTATCGAGGTCAAATTCATGAATAATCACGCCTGAAGTTTCGCGGTCAGCTTTCTCTACAATTTTCCCTGTGTAGTCAGTGATAAATGACGAGCCAAAGAAGGTGAGCTTAAGGTCACGATATTGCGCTTGCTCAGTCCCTATTCTATTTGATGCAATCACAGGGATTTGGTTTGCGGCTGCATGACCTTGCATCACACATTGCCAATGAGGTTGAGAGTCCATATCAGGTTGATTCGGCTCGCTGCCAATTGCCGTGGGAAAGAAAAGAAGTTCTGCACCTTGCAGAGCCATGCTGCGCGCAGTTTCAGGAAACCACTGATCCCAACAAATACCGACTCCAACTTTCGCATAGCGGGTATTCCAAACTTTGAAACCTGTATCGCCAGGGCTGAAGTAGTATTTTTCTAAATACCCATCACTATCAGGAATATGCGTTTTACGGTAAGTTCCGAGTAATGATCCATCGGCATCAATCATGGCTAAAGAGTTAAACTTAACGTTGCCTGATTTTTCGAACCAACTGAAAGGCAGCACCACTTCAAGCTCTTTAGCAAGTTTAGAAAGGCGTTGAAAAGCTTCATTTTCTTCAAGCCGTGTGGCGAGCGCATGGTATGATTCATGAATCATACCATGCAGAAGTAAGGTGTTTCGAATACTCTTGCAACAAGATGATCTGAGCACCTTTGGCTGCCGCCTCGCGAACTAACCTTTCTGCATGTTCAATATTTGTTTGGGTATCCCAACTACAAGCCATCTGAGTGGCTGCTACAGTGACGTTTCTCATCATAATCCTTATGTATTTCTTACTGTTACAAATATTTTTAATACCATTTAGGTTATTATGGAAGTGCACAAATTTTATTTGGATATGAAGGATTTCGATAACCTATGGATGTCGATATCAATCAGTTGCATCTTTTAGTCGTGCTAGAGCGTGAAAGGAATTTGTCAAAAGCCGCTCAAAAACTGTTTATGAGTCAATCGGCGGCGAGTCATGTGTTAGCGAAGCTGCGGAGTCGTTTCGATAACCCTTTATTTATAAAAACACGCATAGGGATGGAACTTACGCCTTTACTAGAAAGCTTGTTGCCTGATATGCAAAAAGGTCTTAGCTCGATTGATATGGCGTTTGATCGCATGAAGCCTTTTGAACCGATGCTTGATGCGAAAACGTTCTACATTGGAGCTATTGACTACTTTGAGTTTTATGCGCTACCAAAACTCGGTAAGACCTTTGAAAAAAGCGCGCCGAACGTGCGCGTTGCGATTGATATTTTGTCTGAAAACATGCAGATGGAGCGTATTGAGCAGGGGGAGATTAGATTTGATTCTGGGGGTTGACGACTTACAGGCCATACCTCGCTATTACAATCGATACCATTGGTTGACGGACTCTTACGTTGGTATTGTTGCAAAGGCTTCAAGTGTTAAAAGTAAGCTCAATTTAAACGAATTTGTTCAAGTGCCACAAATACACCTCCCACTGATTAATTCAGGGGCCGATCCCATTGACCGATGGCTACATCAAAATCACCACTAGCGTCATATATCAATGATTGTACAAAGCTATGCGGTCGGTGGCATGGTGACAGCGAAAGCCAATAATTTAATGTGTGTACCTTTGAGTGTGGCGCTAGAACTAAAAGAAATGCTTCCTTTACGTATTGTCGAGTTACCGAAAGATGCTCCTAACTTGTCGTTAAGTATGTTTACCCATCAATTGTATGATAACCAAGACAGCATTCAATGGCTTATTAAACAGACACATATGTGTACTTAAAGAGGGAGCAGTTTACTCTCTACAGCATTCGTTTACCTATGCTGTTACTTAACGAACGCTTGGATGTGTAGTTAAAGTTCTTATGAGCTTTCAGCCTTAGACGATCAGGAAAGGACAATTTTAGGTAAAGCTATATAAAGTGTAAGTATATGAATAGTCTTTCAAATCGGCCTATTGATTATTAAAACTATCGAAACCAAAAGAAGTAATCCCCTGCCCCACTCTACTTCATATATTTAACCAATGAAGTGGGCTCATTAGACACTAATTGTTTGGATCTCCTGTACTTCAGTATCGCTATTTTGTATTGCTGTTGAACTGAGCATTATGGTCTTCGGTAGTAAAAAGTTGTCAATGCTCAGCCTGAGCATTGACAACTTCAAGTTCGTTTTTTTGATTAGTCCGACATGTATCACGGGGGTAAATTCGGCCTATCTATCAGCACTCACACAACCCTGCTCTAGTTGCAAGCTTGCGCGCTAGTTCCTTGCTTGATCCCAACATAATCATTCGAGACTTTGTCTCAATTATCTGGTTTATGACAATAGGTCACTGTTTGTTTTACAATTCCCAGTAAAATTGTACAAAGAATTAGATAGAGACCTTCTATCTGATAGCCGTCATATCACAACAGTAAGTCTGTAAATGGAGTTGTATGGAATCATCATTAAGAAAAGGTAGTGCAGGTTTTGCATTTCAATATGAATTCGGTTGTGAGCATATTAATGGCATTTTGACTAGTGCCGAATTGATAAACGCATGCCTAGTAGTCTCTACTGAATTAAAGCCCATTAGTAGCGATCAACGTGACGATATGAATATGGTTCTTCGTCATATTGTATCTGTAACTGAGGTTGTTGTTCACGAATCACAAATTAGAAATAACTTGCTTAATTATTGTAAAGCTCACAAAGGAAAATTTGTAAAAAAACAACTTAAAGTGAAATTTTCGAGTTCAGTTACTCATACCTTTAACGTCGAGTTTCACTCCATAGGTAGTGATGGCGTAGGTTTTAGCATAGTCGTATAACAAAGACTTCAAGACTGACTCTAAAGATGTGAGAGGTAACATAGAAATGAATGAACACTATTATCAGAGGCTTAACTCGTCTTTTGATGATCTTTGGGAATGTATAGATTTTTGTAATGAGCTCGAAATAATTGAGGACTCAAAACAGATCTTATGTAAGGCTCTTACTACTTCACTTATTGTCACTTACGCTAGAAATTTCACTACTGCGCGCTCTTATCCTCCCTTAGATACGAGCGAATCAAAAGAGTTAAATCGTAAGTACAATGAGTTAAGAGAATACTGGGTTGAGACATTACCTGATGAAATGAAACAATTTCATGAATCAATTATCAATAGAAGAAATATTTCAGTTGCACACTCAGATGCAATTGCTCGCGATTATCAATTGACAGGCAAACAGTCAATCTTCATGGGAATGAACCCACATCGAGCATTTGAAAAACATGAGTTAAAACTTATGCGAAAACTCATTGAAGGTTTTATTAAGGTTGTAGCGAGTGAACATACCTTAATGCGTGAATCTATGTAGTAAACACAACGCCACATTTTGACAAAAACCTAACCCTTAGCATTTCGGCTAAAGGTTTGGTTTCGTGTTTATGGAACAATGTGTTTTTTATCACACCTTACTCTTAATATCTGCTATCGCTCTGGCAAGCCCTAACAAATGTGTTGAAGTCTTGATCTCCAATTCTGACTGAATCCCCAACAACGCAATCCCTGCCAATATTTGCTGTGGCCTGACGACTTGCCCTGTAGGCAGCTCCATACTGTCGTACAGCATTTTGAACTGCACCCAATCTTCACTAATGCTAAGTTCTCTACCTTTAGCCATTCGCATAAGCCGTTTGCATTCGGGAGGTATTGGTTTTCCCTCATCCCAACCTGTGACTGTTCTCACAGTTTTAAAACACAATTCAGCGACCTCTTCCTTCGTCATTTGGCACTCTAACTCTCGAAAAATGTAATTCTTACTCATTTCGCGATACTTCAATGATAAAACCTCTAAATACAAGAGGTTGCACTGAATTAAAGAGATATGCACCATCAAACATAATCAGACAAAGTGCGCACTGTCCAGATAATAAATGCCACCAGTCACATAGGGACTTATGAGCTTTATGACTTTTTGGATGGTACCGTAAATGTTTGGCTGAGTTATCAAACATAGTCTTAATTTTAAGCTGCTACTCCTATTATTCACTTTATGTGAGTTAACAACAGAAGTACTATCGTTATACCCGCGTTAGTGTTCATTTCAGCTGAAAATTGAAATAAAGATAACTCGTGATTTTCATTTTTTGTCAATGCTCAGCCTGAGCATTGACTAATTGTAGAAGATTTATGTTAAATAAATGAGAATTAATTTTTGGTATTTTATTTTGTTTCCGGATTTCTTTGAATAAATGTTTGTGCACTAAAATTGATGGTTGATCATATGCTTTGGTTGTTTGGGATAAAGGTAAAAATACAACCCACATTATAGAGTGAATAGCCGGTTTTATGGATCGAGTAATTCCTTTATGCCTGTATGATTATCTCCGATATCCGTATCTCTTTGTTGCCTTGTAGTTAAGCTCTTGCTCTGCTCGACATAAATATGTGATTGTCTCTTTCTGGTACTTAAAGTGTTTGTTCTTATAGGTGTTTTTGTTATTGGTGGAAGGCGGTCACAGAACACAATCAAGGTGCCTCGATGCTTCAAGCGTTAGGTATAAGGGAGAGAGTCGTTGATAATGCCTTCTATTGCATACGTGTGTAGGGTGATAGCATACTGGCCATAAACGGCATTATTGTAGAGAACGATGAATCCTTGTGTCATGAAGTTGCTTTCTGGAACTGTTATATTGACTTTGATGTTCTTCACTTTAGTGGCCGTTTTGCTTTTTCATCTCACTCTACACCAATATCTATATCAAGCATATTTAGATAATCGTTTCTCTATTACTTGGATCTCGATGATAGTTAAAATGTATTCGAAGATATCAATACTATTGATGCGACGAATGCGGTCTTGATTGAGTATTGAGGTATGGGCAATTTTTTAAGCCAGAGAAACTCTAAGGAACCAACGGTATGCGATATTCACCCCGACTTCTTCCGTTAGTTAGTTCTTGATTTTTAAACCAAAAATATAACTAAGTAGAAGGGAGCGGGGGGCTCGTTATTTTTTGCAGAAGAGGTGATCTGCGTCATAGTAAACGCAACTGGGGCGATATTGCTAATGTTTGAAGTTCCAAGGTAGGAGTGCGTCAATATCAGGCTTTGTTTTCGCCAACACTCTCATGCACTTGACCGGGTAGTCATAGGGGATAAGAGCGTTGGCTTTCGCGCTCTCGACATGTTGTAAAGCATGGCGCTCGCACATTAACCTATCGCACATTTACCACTAGCCTCGTGATGAAGCCTACAACATCCCAAAAGCGTATCGACATTTATGCGATGTCTTAACCCTGTTTTTCAAAGAATTGGGCATCGATGTGGATGTACACGCAAACCCCCGGTTCTTATTGTGATGGCGACTATAGCCTCAATATCAATAAACAAAAAATAGTGGGCACGGCTCAGCGTGTTTTGCTTAAACAAGGGGGCGGTCAAATTGTACTTTCGCAAGCCTGTATCTTGTTAGATTTCGACTTAGAGAACATCGTTGCGCCGGTGAATTTTTATAATCAAGTGTGCGGGAATCCAACCGTGGTCGATGCGCAGGTTCATACGCCATTGTCCGAACATCTCACGACCCTACCCAACGTAGATTCACTTTTTCAACGGTTAAGCCAAGCTTTTATCAAGCACGCGTGAGGCTCTCTTTTGCTAACGTCTTACCAACCAGTTAAGGAGTGAAGCATTTCAATTTTGTGTGGCTATGAGAACGAATGGGTTGAACTTGAGGGGGTGAGAACTTTATAATGTTACTTGTAACATAATAAAGAGTTCAAGTAGTTATGACAGAGCAGCACAAGAAAACTCGAACCACACTTCAAGATGTGGCAGACAAAGTAGGCGTCACCAAGATGACCGTCTCTCGTTACATGCGTAATCCCGATTCAGTTGCAGCCAAAACTCGCGTGAAAATTGCTGCGGTTATTGAAGAGATGGGATACATCGAAAACAAAGCGCCAGCCATGCTCTCTAAGTCGTCAAGTAAAGCGATCGGTATCTTGCTCCCTTCTTTATCAAACCAAATCTTTGCCGCGTTTGTTCAAGGTATCGAAACGGTTACTAAAGAGAATGGCTACGAGACGTTGCTCGCTCACTTTAGCTATGATGCTGTTGAAGAAGAGGAAAAAATTGCTTCGCTGCTTTCGTATCAGGTTGATGGGTTGATATTAACGGAAAGCCACCACACCCCCCGCACGTTACAGATGATCAAGAATTCAGGTGTTTCTGTTGTTGAAACGATGGAACTACCAACCAATCCGATCGATATGGTTGTTGGTTTGGACCATATTGATGCTTCTTACCATGTCGTGAAGCGAATGATTGAAGCGGGTAAACGCTCTATTGCTTACTTTGGCGCTCGACTGGATGCGCGAACTAAGCTGCGTTTGCAAGGTTATGACAAAGCGATGCATGAGGCTGGATTAGAGCCTAAGCATGTGTTGACTGAACAGCACTCTAACTTCTCTTTGGCTGAAGATCTGCTTGATCGCGCTCTTGCGGATTACCCAGATCTAGATGGCGTGTTCTGCACCAATGATGACATCGCGATAGGTACCTTGCTCATTGCCCAGCAACGTGGAATCCAAGTGCCGCAACAGCTATCTGTGGTGGGCTACAACGCTTTGGATATTGGCCAAACCATACGCCCAAAACTGACCAGTGTAGATACTCCACGTTATGAGATGGGGAAGAAAAGTGCCGAGCTACTGCTTGCTTGCTTGAAAGGCGAGCCAGTCACGGAAATGATAGTGGATATGGGCTATCGCATCACTGATGGCGAAAGCGTTTAGTCACGTATGGTGGAAACTGAAAGGGGCATCGAAATGATGCCTCTTTTGCTTTTACATTTAAGTGATAACACAGTTAAACGATAAAACTCGCCCCTTGTTCTGCACTCGAAACGCTTTGGCGCATAACGGTAAATAGGCTGCGTCCCATGGTTTGTTGGTTGGCATCTGCCTCAAACACTCTCGCTTGACGAGACTGCATGTCGTTGAGGTTATTGAGTTCGCCACTCGCACAATCTAAGCGCAGGATATCGCCTTCGCGAATAAGCCCAATGGATCCGCCTCGAATAGCCTCTGGTGAGACATGAATTGCGGATGGGATCTTTCCTGATGCACCAGATAGGCGACCATCAGTAACGAGAGCCACTTTAAAACCTTGCTTTTGTATGTTGCCTAGAATAGGCATGAGCTTGTGCAATTCAGGCATACCGTTCGCTGCAGGGCCATTGTTAACCACGACAACGATACAATCTTTGTTGAGTTCACCTCTTTGATAAGCGACTTCCACTTTGTGTTGGCAGTCGAACACGACCGCTGGCGCTTCTATCACACGTTGTTCTTCTGCGACAGCTGACACTTTAATCACCGCGTTGCCTAGATTCCCCGAAAGTACTCGCGTTCCACCTGTCGTCTGAAAGACTTGTTCTGGTCCTGCGATAACGTCAGTGTCTATGGATTGTTCGCACACCTTCCAAGTTAGTTGTTCACCTTCAAGTTTTGGAATGCTCATTTGATCTTCAAACGACCCAAAGGTAGGCGTGACATTACGGTGCAGTAAATTCGCTTGGTCTAATCGACGTAGCAGTGCTGGAACCCCTCCTGCAGCTTGGAACGCGTTCATGTCGGCAGGTCCGTTTGGATAGACTCTAGCAAGTAAAGGGACCACATCGGATAGATCGCTGATGTCTTGCCAAGTCAGAATAAACCCTGCTGCGCGCGCGACTGCGACCATGTGAATGCTGTGGTTTGTGCTTCCTCCCGATGCGAGTAAGGCTATGATACCGTTGATGAGACTTTTTTCTGTAAAAACGTCAGATAGCGGTCGGAAGTTTGAAGCTTGCGGTGTCATTGAAGCGATTTCAATGGCGGCATATTGAGTCAGTGACGCTCGAAGTGCAGAGTCAGGATGAATAAATGCTGAGCCTGGTAGCATTAGCCCCATCGCTTCAAATACCAGCTGATTGGTATTGGCTGTGCCGTAAAAAGTACAGGTTCCAGCAGAGTGATAAGCGTTACACTCCATATCCAATAGAGCGCTTTTCCCCACTTTACCTGCTGCGTATTCTTGGCGGATGTGTACTTTCTCATCATTGCTGATGCCCGTTGCCATTAATCCTGCGGGAACAAATGCGGTAGGTAGGTGCGCAAAGGAGAGTGCCCCCATTAGCTGCCCTGGGGCGATTTTGTCGCAAATTCCAAGTAACAGTGTTGAATCAAACACGTTGTGGCTAAGTGATAAAGCAGTAGATTGAGCGATCAAGTCTCTTGAGAACAGAGACATATCCATTCCTGGTTGTCCTTGAGTCACACCATCACACATCGCGGGTACGCATCCTGCCACCTGTGCTGTATGGCCGAGTTTAGCTAACGCCTTTTTGATTTGGTCGGGGTAGTGTTGGTAAGGCTTGTGCGCACTTAACATATCGTTATAAGAACTAACTAACGCGACGTTAGACTTAGTGAGATCCAGAATAGAGCGCTTTTCATCTGAACAAGATGCCGCGACTGCGTGAGCCAAGTTGCCACAGGAGAGCCCTGTTCCCCCTTTGCCAGCATTGGCTTGCTGTTGAGTTCTGTGTAGAAACTCTTGGCGAGCCATTTGGCTTCGAGCTAGCAGCCTTTGGGTAACAGCTTGGATTATAGGATGGGTCATGCGATTGCCTCGTCGGTCATAGAAAGGACAATTGCAGCGCAATCAACGACACTATTAATATCGCCGTTAATGCTAATCACCACAGTGTCGGGTTCACTGTCAGGTCTTTCTAACGTTTCGAACTGGCTTTTAATCATGTTTTCTTTCATGAAGTGACCTTGGCGCTGACGCATACGCTGTAAAATTAGGTCGATATCCCCATCGAGGAAGAGAAAAGTGATGTTGTTATTACCTTTACGAATTTGGTCCCGGTATTTTTTCTTCAACGCAGAACACACAATAATACCGTGTTCGTTTTTACTTTCTAAGCTATAAGCCGCATCGCTGACGCGTTCCAGCCATGGAATACGATCATCATCGTTAAGAGGTTGGCCTGATGCCATTTTTTGAATGTTTGCTCGAGGATGCAAGTCGTCACCATCAATAAACTTACGTCCAAGTCTTTTTGCTAAATGCTCGCCTACTGTGCTTTTCCCGCAAGCACTGACTCCCATGACGATGACACTACTACCAGCCATAACTCAATCCTCTTAACAAATTTGCGCGTGATCTCAATTTTGAACATCGCTTGTAAATATGGCTTTATCTTATAAGTGTTATCGGTAACATGTTACCGGTAACTTAAGAAAGTGTGATGAAGAACACAAAACAACAATTCACAACTATTGAGATTGTTTTTTGCGACGAATTGACTCAAACATGGTCACATCTCACTATATTTCGCGTTTAAATATCACTAGAAAGAGCTTTGGGGGATAACATGGCCAACGATTACCGCGCAATTGCGAAATCTGTTGTTGAGCATCTTGGGGGCAAGAAAAATGTCGCAGCTCTAACACATTGCATGACTCGACTACGATTCGTTTTAAACAGCCAAGATGGCGTCGACATCAGCAAGCTGAAAACACTGAAAGGTGTTATGGGTGTTGTTGATAATGGAGACAAAGTACAGGTTATAATTGGCAACGAGGTATCGTATGCATACAAGGAAGTGATGGCTATTTGTGAGCTATCTACTGAATCGGCAACAGAGGTTCCAAGTAAAAAAGAGAAACTAACGGCTAAGTCAATTGGTGCGAAAATGTTGGACGCACTGGTTGGTACCATGTCTCCTCTTATCCCCGCAATCATTGGCGCTTCAATGGTCAAGTTGCTAGCCATGGTACTTGAGATGCTGGGTTGGGTTGAACCTAATGCGCCAACGTTGCTTATCCTGAAAGCGATTGGTGATGGAGCATTCTTCTTCCTACCCGTTATGGTTGCAGCTTCTGCATCAATCAAATTTAAGACCAACATGTCGCTATCTATTGCGATTGCAGGCGTCTTAATCCACCCCAATTTTATGGAATTGATGGCGCAAGCTGCAGAAGGCAAGTACGTTGATTTCTTCGGTATCCCAATCACGTCAGTAAAATACACCTACACGGTTATTCCTGTACTTGTAATGACTTGGGCGCTTTCTTACATAGAGCGTTGGGTAGATAGCATTACCCCTGCTGTAACTAAAAACTTCCTGAAACCTATGTTGATTGTATTGATTGCAGCTCCGGTTGCTATCGTACTTATCGGTCCATTTGGTATTTGGGTAGGTACTGCGCTTTCAGCGCTTGTTTACACAATTCATGACACGTTAGGTTGGTTGTCCGTCGCTATCATGGGTGCGTTGTGGCCTCTACTTGTTCTTACTGGTATGCACCGTGTATTTACTCCAACGATTATTCAAACCATTGCTGAGACGGGTCGTGAAGGTATGGTTATGCCTTCAGAAATCGGTGCCAATCTTGGTATGGGTGGTGCGTGTCTAGCTGTTGCTTACAAAACCAAAAACAGCGCACTAAAGCAGACATCATTAGCCGCGGGTGCTTCAGCTATCTTCGCCGGTATCTCTGAGCCTGCATTGTACGGCGTGCTTGTTCGTCTGAAACGTCCACTTATAGCAACAATGATTACTGGTTTTATCGTAGGTGCATTAGCGGGCATGGGTGGCCTTGCGAGTCACTCGATGGCGGCACCAAGCCTGTTTACGAGCGTACAGTTCTTTGATGTGAATGATCCTATGAGTATCGTTTGGGTGTTCGGTCTGATCGCATTGTCCATTGTGCTGTCATTTATTCTAACCCTAGTTTTAGGCTTTGAAGATATTCCAGAAGATGATACCGATGAAAACGCAAATTCAGAGCCAGTAAAGAAAGAAGCTAGTAAGGCAGAAGAGAAGGTCACCGTGGCGTCTGCTTCCTAATTAGTATTAATTTATTCAGTCACCTTACTTCATCGTAAGGTGACTTTTATTGTTTCCGAGGTATTCGATGTCAAACATTCAATTTCCCGAAGATTTCTTATGGGGCGGCGCTATTGCCGCAAACCAGTCTGAAGGCGCTCACTTAGCGGGTGGTAAAGGCCTAACAACCGTAGATATGATCCCTTACGGTGAGAACCGCATGCCAATTAAGCTTGGTCAGGTTGATCAGGTGACGCTCAGCGAAGACGAGTTCTACCCAAGCCATAACGCGATAGACTTTTATCACCGTTACAAAGAAGACATCGCCTTGCTGGCAGATATGGGATTTAAAGTCTTCCGCGTATCCATCGCTTGGAGCCGAATCTATCCAAAAGGTGATGAGCTAAAGCCGAACCAAGCTGGTTTAGATTTTTATCGTGATGTTTTTGAAGAGTGTAAGAAATACGGTATTGAGCCGCTCGTTACTTTGTGTCATTTCGATGTGCCAATGCATTTGGTCAACGAGTATGGTTCGTGGCGCAATCGTAAGATGATTGAGTTCTTTAGCCGTTACGCGAGAACCTGTTTCGAGAACTACAAAGGCTTGGTGAAATACTGGCTAACTTTCAATGAAATCAATATCTTACTAGCGAGCCCGTTTTCTGGTGCTGGGTTGTTGTTTCAGGAAGGCGAAAATCACGATCAAGTGAAGTACCAAGCAGCTCACCATGAACTAGTGGCGAGTGCTTTGGTGACTAAAATTGCCCATGAAGTGGACCAGCAGAACCAAGTGGGTTGTATGTTAGCGGGTGGTAACTTCTACCCATACTCTTGCAAACCTGAAGACGTACTCATGGCGATGGAAAAAGACCGTGAGAACTTGTTCTTTATCGATGTTCAATCTCGTGGTTACTACCCATCTTATGCTCAAAAGGTATTTGATAACAAAGGTGTGGTGCTTGAAACGCAAGAAGAAGATTTCGAGATTCTGAAGAATACCGTCGATTTCATCTCATTCAGTTACTACGCTTCTCGTTGTGCTTCTGCCGATATGAATTCGGGTAATACTAGCGCGGCGAACGTTGTTAAGTCGATCAAAAACCCGCATCTTCCAGCAAGTGATTGGGGTTGGGTCATTGACCCTACTGGCCTTCGAGTTACGATGAACACACTCTATGATCGTTACCAGAAACCACTTTTCTTGGTAGAAAATGGCTTAGGTGCTCGTGATACCTTGGATGACAATGGCGAAGTGAACGATGATTACCGCATTGATTACCTTCGTCAGCACATTGTTGCGATGCATGAAGCAATGGAAGACGGTGTACCACTGATGGGCTACACACCTTGGGGTTGTATCGATCTTGTCGCGGCATCGACCGGAGAGATGAGCAAGCGCTATGGGTTTATCTACGTGGACAGAGACAACCTAGGTAATGGTACGTTAAATCGTATTCCTAAAAAGTCATTCCACTGGTACAAAAAAGTGATCGCAAGTAACGGCAGCGACTTGGCTTAATTTGTCTGTTTGATAATGAGAGAAATGAATAATGAAAACAATTGAACTACGACTCAGAGATATTCGCATCGTTCCGGTGATCGCCATTAATGACGTTGCTCAGGCTGTACCTCTTGCGAAAGTATTAGTTGAGAATGGTTTGCCTTGTGCTGAAGTGACATTTCGTACAGAAGCGGCAGCAGAGTCGATTCGTTTGATGCGTGAAGCCTATCCTCAGTTACTGATTGGTGCAGGTACTGTGCTGACCACAGAGCAGGTAGATACTGCCATTGATGCGGGTGTTGATTTCATTGTCAGCCCAGGTTTGAACCCAACCACAGTCAAATACTGTCAGCAAAGAGGGGTTACGATCGTTCCTGGAGTGAATAGCCCAAGCTTGGTTGAACAAGCAATGGAAATGGGGCTTAAGACACTAAAGTTCTTCCCAGCAGAGCCATCTGGTGGTATCGCCATGTTGAAAGCACTTACGGCGGTTTATCCAGTTAACTTTATGCCGACAGGTGGCGTGAGCCCAGCTAACGTAGATTCTTACTTAGCGCTAAAATCAGTCGTTGCCTGCGGTGGAACTTGGATGGTTCCTACCGACACAATGGATAAGGGTGATTGGGACGGAATCGCAGAATTAGTTCGAGCGATCGGTTCCAGATAGTTCGATAGAGAGCGACATAACTAGAAAATGAAAGGGCCAGCCGATACTCTGTCTCTTGATCACAAACCTGGTTAATCAAGATACTTAGCGAGTTCATATACTTCAAGGATGGTTTGTAACCTAAACTATCCTTGCCATAACGTCTTTATGGAAGCGCGACTCGTTCGCTTGGTATTCTTCCAACCACCTAACCGGGCAATACCATGATATATTGGGCGCTTCCTTCGGTAGTTTTTTTCTCCAGTTTTAGCTACATTAACTTCCATGTTTTGCCTTTAACACTTGCTCACAACTGGTCTTAGATAACTCATCTGACACATGCATAAACCTCAACTGGAGTAAGCGAGTCGCGATAAAAGCTAAAATGACGCTGAGCCTTTCTAAGTTATCTTTACTCTGCATTTTCAGTTGCTCTACTTCAGTCCCTTCACTTTTCCAGACTTTATGAAAATCTTCTATTAGCCAGCGCCGCTCATAATCACTGACAATTTTGAGGGCCTCTTCCTTGCTCCTTAACGGCTCTGAAGTCAGTCAGTACCATGCGAGTTTATCGCTATTCTCTCCTTGTTCGATACACCCCACGTAGTAAAGCAGAATGTTATCGAACTCTTTCTTGTTTGCAGGAGACTTGAGTGTCACGGGGGAATATTTGATATCTAAATGAGCCTTGCGAGCTTTACGACCGCCTTTTGGCGGTATTTCGAGCACTTTCTATTCCAGCATCAGGTTTTCTGCTTTAAATTCAGGATAATGGCTAATACGTTTTTTCTTAGTTGTCATGGTTCACTCCATTAGTGATTGTACCCACTTAACTCAATGTCCAAAACTTCTGGTGTGTATCACTAAATCATCAACCCACGGTCTGATCAGCTACGTCCTATCCTCATGCCTAAACCTCATAACAAAACAACCAATTGGAAGCAATACTACCAATCACTCATTAACCGTAGTCCTCTGACCTTTTGGATTGATGAAGAGGCAATAAACGGGTGGGCGGAAAGCAAACAGAATAAGCGCGGGAGGCCGCGTCAGTTCAGTGATTTAGCTATCACTACAGCACTTATGGTGCAACGAGTTTTTCTATACCACTGAGAGTGCTGCAAGGATTTATCGACTCGATATTTAGGCTAGCTCATGTACCGTTAAGTTGTCCGCATTACCCCTGCATCAGTCGTAGAACCAAGAACGTTGAGGTCTCACTTACGGCTAAAACGAGAGGGGCGATACAGCCCCTAGCCATTGATGTTACTGGTCTTAATATTTATGGCGAAGGAGAATGGAAAGTCAAAAAACACGGGACGGATGGTAAGCGTAGAGTCTTGCGAAAGTTGCATATTGCCGTCGATACAAGCACCCATGAGATCATTGTTGCTGTGTAGTTTATCAACGGTTACAGATGGAGAAGTACTCTCGAACTTACTGAATCAAACACGCCGAAGTATCTTTGATGTGTTTGGTGATGGTGCTTACGGCACGAGTTGATAGGGCTATCAACTTTCCGAACCAGTCAATCTTTAGGAACAACCTGTTCTATGGCAGCATGTTTCATTCGTATGGATGGGGAGAGTTTTTTTTGAAGTCTCTATATTTCGATACTCTTATTAGATAAGAGATCTAGCTGAAAGCTAGACCTCTGTAATTTGTCTGACACTTACAATATAAGTTAATAAGTTTCGTCACTAATTTCTGAAGAGTGGGGCGCTAGTTCTTGCTATTGTTTTTCAATACATCTTGAATAGCGGAATCCAATTGGGACTGAACTTCTTTTGACAATCGCCCAAACTCATACGAAAAATTGCGACCTTTCACTTTTTTGCGAGCGAACATGCCTTTACTATCAAATTCAGCTAAAGGAGTTACCAGCGCTTTGTCTGATTCTTGTTTGGTTTCGACGATCTTTAACTCGGTTTTGATGAAAGAAATTAGATCATCTTTGACATCTTCTTGGCTCTGCTCAGGCTGAGCATTGACAGCTTTACTCGCTATTTTTTTGATGAAGCTACTCAGAGCTTTCTTGTCATCAGTAAACGCTTTCATCACTTTAGCCAGGATAGAGTAATCTGTGTGAGACAAGTCATTAACAACAGGGAATAGGGCGATCAGCTTACTATCAATACTGGCAGCTTTCAGCGCACGGCCCACCGCTTGACGGCTAATGTTCAATATTTTTGCCGTATCTTCTTGAGTAAGCTCGCCACTCTTCATCAGTATTTGGCACTGCAAGCCAATCTCACGTTGATTGTGTTCTTTAGCTGTTTGTAACTGCTTGGCAAGCGCTTTTGCATCAGCTGTCGAAAGTTCGTCTTGGGTGACGAGAATTCGGAATGTTTTTACACGACCTTCTTGAAGTAAAAACCAAGCACGGCGGCGAGACCCATCAAGAACATCAATGTGGCCATCTATTTCGCGGCCTACGGCTGGGTAAAACTGTTGGAACTCTAACGAGTCTAAATCTACTAAGGACTCTTTGGTTAACAAAGACTGGTCTCGGCCATTAACATCAAACGTAACTACAGTGTTTTGCTTTACCTGTTCGTATGACAAGGTAACTTCGTTAAAAGTCGCAGTCGTACCAGATGCCAGTTGCCACACCATCTTTTTACCTACCGATTCTAGGCCGAATTTATGCTGTAGATACTCGGCGGCATTCTGGCCACTTTTCTCTAATTCAGTGTTGAGTTGCGATGTTAGAGTATCTAAGTTTGCTTTGGCCGCTGATTGTTGTGCTTGCGCTGAACCTGGTGCATTACCTAGAGGGCTACCGCCACGTTTCTTTGCCATTACTTGTTCTCCTGTTCACGCCAAACGTTCAGAATATCGCGCAAGATCTGGCTCGTGACTTCATAGCTATTTTGTTGCGCACTTTGGAAGGTTGCTTTGCTTTTCGGGTATTCACTTTTTGACATGTCAAATACCGTCGAGAGTAGGGAAGAAGACTGACGAACAGCTTCACTGTGCTTAAATTCTTTTGAGTATAAATAAGGAGAGAAGTGATCGTATAAGTTGTTCATCAACTCGGTAGTCGTTGAGCTGTCACGATGATTAGTTAGTAATATTTTCATGAAGTCATAGCCCTCATGGTTAGCGTTTTCTAACAATGCCCACACTTGTGGGATATAGCTAAAGTAAGAGCATGTAGCATCAATGTCGTTTTCGGTAATCGATAACGGGAACACGACATTTGTTGCCGCAAAATAGGCGTTGAAAGTCGCATAGCCTAAAGAGGGTGGGGTGTCGATGATGATTATATCGAACTCGTCTTTTACGCTATCAATGATGTCGTCAAGTAATGAATAAGGAGAAGCTAAAGTTTGACTAAACACTTGTTCATGGAACCACCCTTCCATTGCTCGGTCACTTTGTGCAGCAGGTAAAATTCGTAAATTAGGAATAGTAGTCTCAAGAAAGGCTTCAGAAATAACTTGTTTAACAGTTTCACCTTCATCGAGATCAAATGTTTTCATCATTAGATCACCGACAGACAAGTAGCCTTCTTGTTCGGCTTCAGGAGCGTAGTACATTGATAATGTCGCTTGACCGTCCATATCAATTAAGCCTACACGGTACTCTTGGTGAAATTCGGTCGCTAAACCTGATGCGATAGTTGCGGCAGAAACTGTTTTTCCAACACCACCTTTTTGGTTCTGGATCACCATAACTTGCGTCTTTTGATTTTCATTACGCAGAAATTTAGGGTCTTTACGCAGGCTTTCAGGCAGTAAATCACGGACTTTATACATTTCTGCAATATCGATGGACCATTGAGAGTCTTCATGGCGACGTGGGTCTATTTCTGCAGCAGTGACGTAGCGATCTAGTGTTTTCGCATCAATTCCTAGATAAGTTGATGCTTCAGCCCGGGTAAAGTTTCGTAGTTCTTTACGGTGATTGGCGAGTAAACGCTGGTTTCGGCGCTGAATATAGGCATCAGCACCAACTTTAAGCGCTTGAAAAGTAGTAGTAGTATGTTGGTTATCCATTTATGCCTCCGTATAGGGATAATAAATAGTATATACCTCAACTTTTGATGTTGGTAGTTAAAAGTGATGGATTTTGTATTTGGGGGATTTTTAACTTATTGCTAGGGAGTCTTCATTTAAACTTACACCGTGTGCGCAAGAGCTTTATTGAGATTGATGGAGTTTAGTTAGGCTCATATGCATGTGTTTCTTTTGGGATTGTTGATTTAGTAAATCGTTGACAAAGTTTTGTTCGTGGGGCCTGAAGTTGTATAAAGCGCTGGAGTGTACGGTTTGTATTATTATGGGAGTAGAGATTTTGTGTATTGGTGACAGATGGTTAACTGAGGATACTGAGAAAAATACAGCCAGCTCTTGGTGAAAGAGCTGGCCTTACCGTTATTCGTTGAGTGCCAGATTGTCGCTTTCAGGCTGCCTATTTTGAGTCCGCAAAGAATGCGAATACAAGTTGTATTTGATGGTGGTTTTGTTGCAATCTTGGTTGATACTGAATGTGATTTCAGTGTCGCTCCAAGATACATCTTCAAGCAGAAGATTGGCATCGCGTGACAGGTCGTGTAGCACCATGGTATTTAACGCGGTTGCATTGGAGCGAATCAAGATGTACGCAAGGTTTGATGTTGCTGGGTTATCTGGCGCTTCACCAATCAAGACGCCACACGGCGAACTGAATACCATCTTCTGGCTAAATGGCGTTTGTCCTTCAATGGCGTAGCGATGGGAGTGTGCAGAAACCGAACTTAACTGACGTGTATTTGTCATCCGGCTCAGTGCGCCCGGCAGCGGGTTGGAGCAGATCTCAAAGTCATTTGTTTCGGTATGCTCACCGCGAATGTGGTAGGTCAAATCCAACTGTTGCTGATGCGGGTTGGCAATCAAGTTTGCTTCTACATACGCTTCGCCAACACAGAATAAGATACGTCTGAACATAACATTCTGATATGCCTGACTATCCCACTGCTCGATGGTGTGACTATCAACTTCCGCAGGTGGCTGGTTCCAATCAGCAAGCGTATCAATGACTTTACAAATAGGTGAGTCAGAGAAGTGAAGCAATGTAGAGTCGATTGGCGATTGGTTTTGTTGATTCACAACGAGGGTGTTATGCGTGGCGGTATTCTTGTAATAGCCGTAGTGAAGCTCCGCGCCATATCCGGTTGTGCCGAGATCTGGTAGGATCTCTTTGCCATTGCGAACAATGATCAATCCTAATCGATCGTAGTGATCGTGTTCACCTCCATATGGACTGTGTTTAACAAGCAGTGAATGATCATTGCTTTGGTCATAATGAATCGTCACGCCCGCTTGAATGGTGTGGACAGATTGACATTGCAGTGGAGCAGCTTTTGGAAGTTCATCGACACCGTAAAGTAATGCGTCGATGTTATCTCTTGAGATATTTTGATAGATGCTGGTTAAAACACTCGCAAACTCATTGCAAGGGTACTGAGCGTAGGCAAACTCAAACAGATGTGAATGAGTAATGCGTTCTTGGCCGGCTATGCAGTCATTGAGACGGGGGAAGTCACCGGTATTCAGCACCAAGTTGAGAGGGAACTTGAGCATCTTAACAAAGTTAGGGTTAGAGCTTACTGAATGAGGTGTCGAGTAGGCGATCTTTTCAAAGTTCAACAGCGCTTGTAAGGCGTAGTAGTGATAGTGGATCGAACCTTCAAACCACATCCCTTCTTCTGAACAGCCGTGGTTAAGTTGATAGTGGATTCCGTAGTTAGTATTCAGAGCGAAATCGATGTAGCGGCTCTCTTCCAAGATAAGCCCAATCACGCCAATAGTGGCGTTGATTTTCATCTCATGGTTGTGGAGTTGGTCAGTTCGGTACTCTATCAAGAACTCAGCCCCTTCACGAAGTAGGCGCTGCTCGATGTACGACTGCTCGTCTGGTGTCAGTTGTTCACGAATAAAGTCATAGCCGCGAGCAAGGTCTAAGTGACAGTTTGCCTCGCATAGAGTTTGTGCATTGGCTTTACCAGGGCCGTTGTAAGGGATCCCGCCATGAACCTCGTAATCCGGATAGTATTTAGCGGATTGAAGTAGAATGTCTTTTACCTTATCGAAGAAACGTTGCTCACCGGTTAGATTCCAAAGCAATCCAAGATCGTAGCACGCTTTTGCATTCAAGCCATTTAGCCATCGCCACCAAGCGCCGTCGTATGGTTCACCCGTGAACTCTTTACCGTCAACAGGGCAACAGTGTGAAAGTGGCTTTTCACGATCCCACGTAAGGCGAACGCCATGCTCTGGACAAAAGTAGTACAGGTTCCAGGTTGCGCGACCATCGGGTGGTACTAATGTTTCGCTATTGAGGACAACATGATTGTCAGCGATGAGTTGGACGATGGTTTGCTCAGAAGCGCGTTGTTTAATGGTTTGAATTTGTTGTTCGCTGAACTGGATCATTGAGCATTCCCTGTGAGTGTGGATTGAGGAAAGTTAAAGTAATGCAATGCGTTGTAATAGCAGATGTTTTCGATCGTCTCTTTAAGTAGGACATCGTGATTTGGGAGCTCTCCATTTTCAACCCAAACGGCCAGTTGATTACAGAGTACACGGCGAAAATACTCATGGCGACTCATTGAGAACACATTTCGGGAGTCGGTCAACATACCTATGAATCGACCTAGCGCTCCCACGTTTTTTAATGTGGTTAGCTGTGCTTCCATACCGTCTTTGTGGTCGTTAAACCACCATGCTGCGCCAAATTGGATTTTCCCAGCGGCCGAGTCACTGTCTTGAAAAGCGCCAGCAATACAACTGAGTAGTGCATTGTGGCTCGGATTGATGCTGTAAAGCACGGTCTTTGGTAGTTGGTTGGTTAAATCTAGTTGACTGAGAAACTGGGTGAGGTTTTCAGCAATTAGACGATCGTTCATCACGCTAAATCCGGTACCGCCACCAAGCTGCTGTTTTCGACGTTCGTTGACGTTAACCAGCACACCAATATGAAGTTGCATTGCCCAGTCACGGCTATGGTAGTGTTGACCCAGTTGGTTGAACAAATAAGAGCTAAGTTGTGTGGTTTCGATATCTTTAAGAGCTTGCTCTGTTAAAAGCTTCTTAAATAGTAGTTGAGCCGTTTTATGTGAGCAAGGCGCAAAATTCACCTGAGTAAGTCCAAGATCGGATAATCGGCAGCCTGCGTCATGAAATGCTTCGATTCGCTTTGAAATAGCGTTGAGAAAGTCATTGACCGATGCTATATGGAGAGAAGTGATTGTGCTTAATGTATCAATCATATTGCGAAAAGCACTCGGCGACCCAAACGCAAAGAGATCGTCTGCTCTGAATGTAGGCAGCACCTCGACGTCAAAGTCGGACTCTGCAATCAGTTTATGGTAGCGAAGATCGGAGAGCGGAGAGTCTGTAGTGCAGAGCGTGTTGACATTACACTGTTTTAATACATTCTGAGTTGTGAGTCTTGATGTAGCAAGTTCGGCTTCACAGTGTGACCAGATAGCATCGTCGTTGTCTGGATTCAATAGTAGTGAGCAGTTAAAGAATCGCTCTAGCTCCAAGTGAGACCACTGATAAAGCGGGTTGCCGAGCAGGTACGGGGCGGTTTGACACCACTTTTCGAACTTTTCCTTGTCTGGAGCATCGCCGGTTATGTAGTGCTCTTCAACTCCATTGCTACGCATAGCTCGCCATAAATAGTGATCACTATGCAGCCAGCATTCAGCGATGTTACTCGCACGATGGTTTTCCCAAATCTGTTTTGCATCTAGGTGATTGTGATAATCAATAATCGGAATGGCTTTGGCGTAGTCATGGAACAAGCGGCGAGCCAAATCCGAGGTTAAAAGAAAATCGTCATGGATGTATTGGTTCATGGGTTTCATCTCGAAATACTTTTTAAAACGTAGTGGTGATTAGTGGATTGCTAAACGCAAAATAGGGGCTGGTGGACAGCCCCTTGTCACTACGTTAACTCTGAGTTTGCTGGTTAAGTACTTTGGTCTCTCTGGCGCTTTTTAGCAGCAGAGCACCAACGGTCAGTACCACACCGCCACAGAACAAGAATGCCATGCGACCCCAGAATGGATTTGGTATCAGTATCATAGCAGTTACCAGCACGCCGAAGATTAAGATGAGCTTACCAAGCATGCTGCGCTGCTGGCGGTCAACCGCATCTTGTCCTTCTTCCTCGATAACAGGTGTTGCCACATCAGTCCAAAACTCGTTAAGTTCTGTTTTACGTTCGCCTTGTGGCTCTTTGTAGAACTTAGTGGTTAGGCAGAAGAAACCGCCGGTGAACACAAGGTGACCGATGATGCCATTCATTACCGTCAAGTCTGATGCCTCACGACTTGTGAAGCCGCCCTCGATACCTAGAAGGTTGGCGATGACATCTGGTGTGATGACAAAACTCACCATGTAAGAAACCACCATACCGACAGCTAGCGTAGCCCAAGCTGCCCAATCAGGCGTCTTCTTAATAAACATGCCGAAGAACAGAGGAACTAGGATAGGCATTTGTAGCAATGTACTAACGTACATCATGGCATCAAATAGGCTCAATCCGCGGAGTGAGTTGATGAATAGAGCAACTGCAATAATCAGTGCACCAAACACCACAGTGACACCTTGGCTGACACGCATCAGTTTCTTCTCAGATGCATTCTTATTAATAATAGGGCTGTAGAAGTTACGAACAAATACCCCTGCGTTGCGGTTTAGACCTGAGTCCATTGAAGACATTGTTGCGGCAAATACAGCAGACATAAGTAAGCCAACCATACCCACTGGCATGACGCGCTCAACGAACACCAGATAAACTGCATCAGCGGCTTTGCCGCCAAGAGCGTCAGCGTGGGCTAGCGCAGCATCAGGGTAAAGGACTGCAGTTACCCATGGCGGCATAAACCAAATAGCAGGACCAATCAGCATGAGAGCAAACGCTAGCAGCGCTGCTTTACGCGCATTGGTTGAGTCTTTTGCAGTCAAGAATCTGTAAGAATCTTGCATGTTGTTGATGTTTTGAAGTTGCTTAACAAACATGAAGATGAACCATGCTACGAACAGTAGTGGGTAATTCATGTTCGGACCCATAACAGAATCTGCGGGGAACTGCTCAATTAAGTTGCTTGGGCCACCAATTTTAATGAGAGCTGCAACCGCACATACAACAGTTACCGCCATGATGACGACCATTTGCACAAAGTCGGATGCAACCACACCCCACGAACCGCCGATCACGGAAATAAATAGAACAATCAAGCCGGTAATGACGATGGTCGTTTCGATGTCGATATTGAATACGGCACTAACAAATAGCGCCAGACCGTTTAGCCAAATACCGGTATAAACGATGCTGGTTGGCATGGTTGCCCATGTAAATACCTGTTCGTTTGTCGTGCCAAAGCGGCGACGCACCCCTTCTACTGGAGTGACAACACGCATTTGACGGAAGCGGTAGGAGAAAAACAGCCAAGACAGCAAAAAACCGAACGCATTGGCCATGAAAATAACCATGATAGGGAAGCCATCGGTAAATGCTTTACCTGCTGCCCCAGTGAACGTCCACGCACTGAACTGGGTCATGAAGGCCGTAGAGCCCACCATCCACCACAGCATTTTACCGCCCCCGCGAAAGTAATCACTGGTAGAACTACCTGCGAAGCGTTTAAAGATGACGCCTACAGCGATCATGAAGACGAAATAGACACCGACAACAACAATGTCAATATTCATAACACTTACCTCTAAAATAAAGATTTTTAAAAATAAAACAATGGTTCAATATTGCTTTAAGTACGTGGTGATTACCAACAAACTCTGCGCTTTTGTGATGAATGAAACGGTTTTTCATTTTTTTATATTGGATGTGATATTTCTTCTTTGGTTTCTTTAGAACTTATAGTGCTTTTTGCTTCTGTACTAATGATGCTTGAGTGATCTCACCAATCAAATAGCAGTAAGCGCAGCTGCCTCCTTTACGCCGCTGAGTGGCTCTTATAGTAAGGAGTGCTTCGTGGGCATCTATTTGAGCCTTCTACAACCATATCAGCAACGTTGCTTGTGCCTTTTACGCATTCTTTGACCTCAACAACACAAAATCACACCGTTAGAAATAATTAGTTACATAGCTCACATAATGACCTAAATGAACTTTATGAAAACGTTATTTGGTAAATAATAAAACACGGTTTTAAAAATTACGTGAAAATAAAATGTAAAAGGAGTTCAGAATGAATGTCGATATGCTCGTAGTGGGCGTTTACTTTATCTTTATGATAGCGATAGGCGTCATCTTTAAACGCTTCGCAGGTAGTTCTACCAGTGATTACTTTCGCGGGGGCGGTAAAATGCTGTGGTGGATGGTGGGCTCTACGGCCTTCATGACCCAGTTCAGTGCGTGGACGTTCACTGGGGCAGCAGGTAAAGCATTTACCGATGGCTTTCCCATCATGGTCGTATTTATGGCCAACGCATTTGGCTTTTTACTTTCTTGGCTATTCTTTTCATACCGTTTTCGTCAAATGCGTGTTGTCACACCAATTGAAGGTGTTCGTCGTCGCTTTGGCACGACAAACGAACAGGTATTTACATGGGCAACCATGCCAACAAGTGTGGTTTACACGGGTATTTGGTTAAATGGTCTGGCGCTGTTTGTCAGCGCGGTATTTAAAATAGATATAGAGACGACAATTGTTGTTACCGGCCTAATTGTTCTATTCATCTCCGTTATTGGCGGTGCCTGGGGCGTTGTAGCGTCTGACTTTGTTCAGATGGTGGTTATTATGGCCGTAACTGTGGTGTGTGCAGTAGCCGCCCTAGTGAAAATTGGCGGTCCATCTAACCTTATTGAGCAATTCCCTGCTGATAGCATCATGGGATCTGGCATGAATTATCCACTCCTATTCGTGTCGTGGTTCATCTTCATGTTTGTTAAACAACTTCAAAATATCAACAATATGCAGGACTCTTATCGCTTCCTGACAGCGAAAGATTCAATCAATGCTCGGAAGGCGGCGCTGCTTGCGTTTGTATTGATGCTGATTGGTCCTGCTATTTGGTTTTTGCCACCTTGGGTAACAGCTGTTATCTACCCAGATGCAGCAACAGCGCATGCTGCGGAGCTGGGCAGTAAAGCAGCCGATGCGGTGTATTTGGTATTCGTAGAAAATGTCATGCCAGTTGGTATGGTTGGTCTACTCATGTCGGCGGTATTTGCCGCAACAATGTCTTCGATGGATTCGGGACTTAATCGCAATTCTGGTGTCTTCGTTCGTAACTTTTATGCACCGATTATCGACAAAAATGCGGATGACAAAAAATTGATGCGCGTGAGTCAAATAGTGACGATGGTCTTTGGTGCATTGATTATTATGGTCGCCTTATTTATTAACTCACTGCGCGGTTTGAGCTTGTTTGATGCGATGATGTACGTCAGTACGCTGCTGCAAATGCCAATCCTCGTACCATTGTTCTTTGGTATGTTCATTAAGAAAACCCCTGATTGGGCCGCTTGGGCAACGCTTGCGGTCGGTATGGTCGTTTCGTATTTAGTGAGTTTTGTTATTACTGCGGATGTGGTGGCGGATTTACTGAACTTAGAGACCCCTTTCACAGGTCGAGAAGCCAAAGACCTTAAAGTACTGTTAGGTATTGTCGGTCACTTAGTCATTACTGGTGGTTTCTTCTGCCTAACAACTCGATTCTACAAAGAGCCTGTTGGGGCTCGTAATACGGAACTGAAAGAGTTCTGGAATGATGTTGATACGCCAGTTATTGAAGAAGAGGGTCAAGATGAAATGGACCGTCAACAACGTGACATGCTTGGAAAGCTCATCTTAGTCTTCGGTTTATTGGTGACAGCAATGGTGCTGATCCCGAATCCATTCTGGGGTCGCATGGCTTTTGTCTTTTGTGGTGTAGTTATTGTTACAGTTGGTAGCTTACTTCTTAGAAGTGCAAAGCAGGCGGGTAAGTTAACGACTAGCACCTCCACATAATATTTATTAACCCCATTTAGGAGCTACGCAATTCACAGTAGCTCCTTTTTAACTAGGAACCAAGGATTAAACACGGAAGGGAGATTCAAACGTGAACATAATTGCCATACTTATACCTCTAACCTTATATAACGCCTCTGGTCTTTCTGCTCCAGGTTATAACAAGGTGCAGTGTTACCTACGACATTTCAAAATACTATCTATGCAGTAGACCACGGTGTTATCGCTGATGATGGCATTGATGACTCGACTGCGTTGCAAGCGATCATCGACAACGAGGTTAATGTCTCAACGAGTAACAATACGATGGTAATACTGCCCTGGTTTTGGCGTATTTCGTGTCGAGATGCGAGAGAAGCATGTTAAAGAACCTGCTTACGAAGGGAGCGTCAACTTTCACTGGAAACACAGCATTGAGTTTGCACAACCAGTAAAAATGGGTGATACCACTATTTTCTTAGAATCCGGAAAAGCTGGCGAGTTTAGCCAAGGCGACCTTATTTATGTCGGTGCCGCTAGTGACTTGGGATCAAACATTGGCAGAAGGTGTTCATCAGCATATTCCTGAATCTGGCGTTACTGTTGCTGGAGGCTCTTGGCCACCGGAAGGTGCTGGGCCTGAAGAGCCTGTTGATCCACCAGTTTTTGAGGGATGTGATACCATGACCCAATATATTTGGGGTCAGAAAATGGAAGTAGATCTGTCCCAAGCATCTTGCATAGTGACTGATAGAGATCTAGCAGGCAGACAGTACAAGTATGGGATAGTGATGCAAATGGTAGCTGTGATTTCAGGGGGAACGTTATCCAGTGTTGATGGCAGTAGCTCAATTAGCGTGACATCAAACTATGTGAGCAGTAATACTCTAACAGGAAAACTGGTTCAAATAAAAGCAAACAACAATTGTCAGTACGTTAGTTTTAGGTCGTACTAAGTTGCAAATTATTAAACAATATAAAAAGGAGCTCTTTATGAGCTCCTTTTTATATTTGATTAAATACCAAAATCTCTAACTTTGTCATTTTTGATCAAACTCACAATTACTAATGTCGATATAGTGTTTATGTAATTAAATGATCTAGATCTTACTTTTGAACCAATGTTTCAATTAATATTAAATTTAATTTCATTAAGGAGGTTTTATGGTTTTTAAGAAAGGTTTGATAGCTATTTCTCTTGTTGTTTCTTGGGGTTCAATAGCGGGAAATATCAATTTCATTTCATATGATGAGGCTGCTCTTGAATATAACAAGCAACACCTAACGGTGAAACAAGATTCTATTGACGAGTTAGTGGAAAAGGCTGAAAAAGCACTGGAAGTATCCATAGACCCAGTGACCAATAAAACGTTATTACCAGCTAGTGGTGACAAGCATGATTATTTCAGCTTTGGGCCTTATTGGTGGCCGAACCCTGACACTAAAGACGGCTTACCTTATGTGCGCCGTGACGGTGAATATAATATGGCTACCAAAAGTGCGGCAACCGACAAACAGCGCTTTATCCGTTTTGCTAAAGACGTGACAGATTTAAGCCTTGCTTATTGCTTCACCGACAATCAAGCCTATGCAGATAAAGCGAAAGCTCAACTTAATGCTTGGTTTGTCGATCCAAACACACGAATGAACCCAAACCTAAATCATGCTCAAGCGATTCCTGGAATTGTTGATGGACGTGGTATTGGTATTATTGATAGCCGCTTGCTGATACCAGTTTTGGACAGCATTAACATTTTAAAGCAACAGCTTGATCCACAAGACTATCAGACCATGATTGCGTGGTTTAGTGACTTTAACCAATGGCTTCTAACCAGTAATCATGGCTTTGAAGAAGACAATTGGCATAACAATCATGGCACATGGTATGACGCGCAAGTAGCCGCTTTTGCCATATTTGTGGGCAAAGACGATATTGCTAAGCAACGCCTGAGAATCACTCAAATGCGCCGAATTGGTAGTCAGTTTGATATGAATGGTCGTCAGCATGGAGAGCTAGAACGCACTCGTCCTTGGCATTATTCAAACTTCAATCTAGAAGCCTATAATCACCTAGGGCACTTCGGAAATAAGCTTGGCGTGGATGTTTGGAATTATGAAGTTGACAAGCATTCTTTAGCAAAGGGCTATCAATATATTGCTAAACATGCCAATCATCCTGATAAATGGCAATACAAAGAATTAAAAGGATTTGATAGTTCTAAAGCTTTTGTAAATTTACTTTATGCGCAAAAAACGTATGGTGAGCCGTTATTTACTGATGCGGTTTCTGAGCTAAGTAAAGAAAAATCAAATAGTAAAAAAGTAGAAAATCTATTATTTAAATAAAAGGAATTATACAGTGTCTAGAATCTATAAATTAGCTTCAACTGCGGTTGTGGCATTGGTTGCTAGTGCCTCTGTTTCTGCGGCATCTCTCGATTTTCGTCAAGAATATAAACACGAAAGTGAAACTTACGCTAGCCGCGTAAAGCTTGGTGCTGGCGTTGGAAATATGTACTTTGGTGTCGAAGCAATGCAAAAAGGTAAGCCGTTTTCGGAATGGCAATCGAAAGGCAACGAATTTGACTTCGGCTACAAATATAAAATTGATGATAACTGGATGCTTATTCCTGGTATGCCGGTAACCTTCTTTCCTGGTCACGTAACCTACAAGCCTCAACTCCGTGCTCAGTACTCCTTTGATTCGGGGCTTGTCACTAAGCTCCGCTATCGCCATGAGTTCCGTAACTTCTCTGATGATCGCTCTGCCGAGCAGAAGAGTAAAGTCACGGCTAACCTTGATTACAAATACAATGGTTTTCAGTTTGGGTTAGAGGCGAACTATGAGAAAGGTTTGGATGACCAAGTGTTCTTCGATAATGATGACACCAACTGGGATGCGTTGTTCAAACTAGGCTACAAAGGAGAGGACTGGAGTTGGCGACCTTATGTGGAATTTGCCAATGTTTCGGTATCGAGCACTTCAAGCGATCGTCAGCTTCGAAGCCGTATCGGTATTACCTATAGCTTCTAAGCGTTTGTTGTAACTGATTGACCGGATATGGCCACGCTAGATTGTTAGTGTGGTCATTTTTTATTGTGAGGGATTATGACATTGATAAAAAAGGGCGCATTGCTGCTGATTACAGCGATGTTGGGTATCGCGTTGATTGTGTTTGTAAGCTTGGATTCAATAAAAACATCTTTGGTCGAAACCAAAAAGCATGAGGTGGCATCGCTACTTTCGTTTGCAAAGAAACAAGCATCGGGTGCCATTATGCAAAGTCGCTCCCCGGAAGAAGCTGAGCAACGCGTCATTGCAGCGCTGTCTACTTATCGTTTGGGTAATGCTTACATTTGGGCGAATGACCACAATGCTATCTCTCGTGTGCATGTGCGCAGCGAAAAGCTGGGGATCTTCCAAAGCTCTTATGCTCGTCATGTAAACTTGCTGAAGGACAAGGAGTTCAACTATGTTGTCGGCGAGGTGAGCAAACCAAACTCGTCGGAAAAGATGACCAAGGTGAGCGCGATTACTATGATCCCAGAGCTGAAATGGGTGATGGGGCTTGGTATATACATGGACGATGTTGAAGAAAGTTATCAGCAGCTTGTGACACGCCTTTTGATCTACAGCGGCGGTATCTTAACGGTGATATTGCTGATAATCGGTCTCATTGCGCGCAGTATTTATCGTTCTGTAGGTGGTGAGCCGAGTGTCGTTGTTTCGTTAACAAAGCGCATAGTAGAGGGGCACTTATCTCAATTTCTTGCTCAGTCGGTTCCACGAGGCAGCATTCTGGAGTCGGTTCGCCAGATGCAGGCTTCCTTGAAGCTATTTGTCGATAAAATCAGTTCGGTTTCGATGATGATCAATCAGTCTACCGATAGTCTAGATCGTAATGTCGCGACAACGACGGAAAGCTTAGGTCAAATCCGTTCGATTTCAGATGACACTCTCAACTCTATGAAGGCTCTTGAGCTCAGTATCGAGGAAATCAATATAGGTATTGATAAGGCACAATCGAATAGCTTGCAGTCTCAATCACTGTCTGAGGAGGGAGTAGAGGCAATTCAATCTATGGAGAGCTCGGTGGAGGACATTCGTGCTAGCCTAGACGGTTCACTGCACAGTTTTGATCTGTTAGCAGCAAAATACGAGCAGATAACAGGGGTTGTAGAGGTGATTCAAGGTATCGCTGAACAGACGAACCTGTTAGCCCTAAACGCAGCTATTGAAGCAGCGAGAGCGGGTGATCAAGGGTGTGGTTTTGCTGTGGTTGCTGATGAGGTTCGAAGTCTAGCGGCTAGGACGTCCGATGCAACGGTGGAAATCTCAAAAATGAGTGAGCATATCTTGTTGGAGTCTGAACATGTATCTAGTGACTTGAGGGGGTTACTTGAAAAAATTTCGCAGAGCGAGGCCAAATCTGAACAGGTTGGTGTGATTTTCAGTCAAGTTAAGCAAGGTGCGAGTGATGTTCAGAGTATTGTAGCTGATTTAAAACAGTCGACGAAAAATGAGTTGGCCATTTCTGAGCAGGTTTATCTGTCCATCGAGCAACTGCTCAAAGTTCAAGAAGTAAACTTGAATCGAATTGAGCAGTTTTCATTGAGCTTCCTAGAACTCAAGCGGTTATCTGACGATCTACAATCTAACAGCTATGGATTTGAAAAGAAGCGCTTAGCGACATGTTAAGTAGAATTACGTTGTACTTTAAGGTCGACAAATTACCTCACAGAGCGGACGATGGCAGAGCTTTAGCCTTTTGATTTGTGCTAAAAATAGCTCTGCACATCCTAGTGCATCACTGGCCGCTGAATGGGCGTAATAATTAGGCAAATTATAATGTTGCCGCAGATCATCGAGTTGAAAGCTGGAATGTCCACGATTTTTCCCTAAGTAGCTAAATCGTTTCTCAAGCATCAAGGTGTCTATCATGTAACAAGGTAACTTTTCTATTTGGTAGCGCCTTTTTAGGTACGATGACAAAAAGCCATACTCAATACCTGCGCTGTGAGCAATGATGGTTTTACCCCTAAGGTGCTCGATCAATTGATCGAACGCATGCTCAGCTTCAACGCCTTGCTCTCGAACTTGCGTTGGCATAATTTCATGAATGACGGCGCTTTCCGGGCGAATAGTCACATCTTGTCGCAAAATCACTTCACTAACACTGGTTAAATCAATCTCTTCGTAGTTTAACTCCACCGTTCCAATAGATAGGATCCTATCAGAGTCTGGTTCTAACCCCGTCGTTTCAAAATCGAGGGCGACAAATTTTTGCTCAGACACAGGGCGCTCTGCATTAGGGAGAGGGTGGGCAAAGTAATGCCCAAGTGCATGACAAGGCCAGTGTTTAGCCTGCATGGATTGGTGCAGAGCTTCGATGCTATCGCCTTTAGAGAAGAGCTTTTGTAGGGTTTTGGCCAACATATTAAAACCCGCTTAAAAATTTGAGTTTAGCGACATCCTGCAGTTCACTAATGATCTTGAACGCGTCTTTTAGGTGCTTACGTTCAAAACTGCTGAACTCATCAGGGCGGATGTTGTTGTCTGGGGTATCGCCGCGCACTTGGGCGTTGAGTTGGTGTCTAAACCGAACCTGCATCAGAAAACGGTAAGCGCCAACAATGTTATCGCAGCTGTCTTGAGACAATGTACCTTGCTCGACGGCATAACGAAAACGCTCTTCAGTTCCTGTTAAAGAGCCTCCAGCGGCAAGGCTGTATATGCGAGCGAGATCGATAATAAGGTTCAGGGCAAACTTTTTGATGTTGAGTGACTTGGTATTATCACCACTTTTCTCAAGAACTAGGCTGTTAAAAATACCAAGTGGTGGTGAGGTTTCGATGGCATCACGTGTCAGCGCTGGGATAAAGCGAGGGTTTGCATGAATGGTCTGGTGTAAGTGGTTTTGAAGCGTATCGACAAGTTCCGCATTCCCGTAGACGCAGCGTATCTCCATGAAGACACTGATACTGAGCAGTTTGTTATACTCAGGACTGGCTACCCATTTCGTGTAATAATCTTTCCAGCGACTTACATTTTGGTTCCATTTGGCAGTAGCGGCCATGTATTTACCGCTGCATAAAGGGTAGCCAACGGCCGCGAGTCCATTACATACGCGCATGGCAAAGTAGGCAAAGTAGAGTCGGTCATTCTCGGTTGCATCTTCTGCAAGAACTAAAGCATTGTCTTGATCCGACAGCATGTGTACCTCATTTCGCGCATGAGATCCCGCAACCATCCATGCATAGTCACAAGGTGGTGGTCCGAGCACCTCTTCGGTTAGTTGGATTATTCGCCTATTGAAAGCATCCATGATCATCGACATGACCTGACCATGAATCTCGGCACTCACGCCACTTTCGACTAAGGCTTGGAAAATGGTTTCCTTTTCATCTCGAAGATTCGCAAGGGCACTTATCGAGTTCGCGTACTTGATTTTTTCAATCAAAAATAGTGACTGAGTTCTATGGTTGTGAACTAAGTGAGTGGTGGTCAATAAGCCCTTTACTTCGTGGTTGGCAATGACAGGCAGGCAGCGAATGTTGTACTGCAGCATAAGTGAAATCGCTTGAATCACTTTATCTTCGCTGTTTATCAAGATGGGATTGCGAGTCATGACTTCATGAATGGGGCGCTGAGTATTTACCCCTTGGGCAACAACATGTTGTGTCATATCTCGGTCCGTGACTAAGCCAACAATTTCACGCTCTCTTAGAACCACTGCACATGAACTGCGACGTTTGCCACACATGGCTTTGGCGACATCAATGATCGAGTCGTTATAGTCAGATACAGTGATATTTTCGCTAGCTACTTCACCAACAGTACGAAAGAACAGACTTTTATCTTCTTTATTGACGATTGAGCGTATCGCAGAGTGTAAACGTGTTTTGACCGTAGCCGCAAAGTAGTCTTTGATCTCGGGATGCTGTTCGCACGTTTCTTGGATGTTGGCGTGCGGTATGAGGTAAAGCAGCGAGTCTTCAATCGCTTCTGCTCGATACCCATCTTCAGCTTCTTTAAGAGGCTCTAGAAAAGTAAATCCAAATTGATCTTCCTCTCCAAGGCGCGCTCGTAACTTATTGAGCTGGGTTCGTTGCTCAATGGCACCTTTTCGAATCACATAGAGGTAACGTTTCTCGCACATGGAATGAAATTCAATATTTTCGCCTTTGGCGAGGTATTTGACGGTAACCGCACTAGCCAGTGATTCAACGACGGGCTTTGGAAGAAGATCGAAAGGGTCGAGATGAATCAAGAAATCAAGAATATTGTTTGAAGCTGAAGTTCCCATGCTAACCCTTAAGTGAAATGGTGTTTCAATTATAAATTTGTGGTAAAAAAAAGCAGCACGTGTGCTGCTTTTTTTCTTTATCAATGTCAAATAGGGTACTTATGGTAGCCTAAATGCTCAGAGACGTTACGTCCTGCTGTATGGAGAAGAGCGATATACTCTTGTTTACGGCTTTCCTCGAATCGAATAGTAGGGAATGAAACTGAGATAGCCGCAATAGGAGCGCCAAATCGGTCGTAAACCGGCACCGCAATACAGCGTAGTCCTGGCTCTTGCTCTTCATTGTCTTCACCAAAGTGTTGCTCACGAACGAGGTTTAACTCTTCAAGCAGTTGATCTGCGTTCTCATGCGTACGTTGTGTGTGCTTTTTAAACTCAACATTAGCCAACAGATCTCGCACGTCTTGTTCATCCATATGAGACATCAACACCTTACCAATAGCTGTGCTGTAGAGCGGGTTGCGACGACCAATACGCGAGTGCATGCGCAAATGATAACTGGAATCGATCTTGTGGAGATAGATGATAGAATCTTCGTCAATGGAGCCTAAGTGAACAGTCTCATTGATGATCTTAGAGACTTTTGCCATCTCAGTATTGGCTAGGTCAACCAGGTCGACATGCTCTAGAGCTTTTGAACCTAGCTCAAACAACTTTAGTGTTAGTGAGTACTTATCAGCTTCCCCTTCCTGCTCAACAAACCCGAGCGTCTTCATAGTTTGTAGAAAGCGATAGGTCGTCGCTTTTGACATCATTAGGCGCTGAGATAGCTCGGATACACCAATCTCTTTTTGGTCAGCCAGTGCTGAGAGAATGTTAAATACTTTTAATACTGACGATACAGCTTCCGGTTGAGTAGATTTTTCCATTTCACGCTCTAAGTCATTTTTGATAGAAACATTATACCTGACATGTTCGGGTGAGTCAGTAGTTTCGAAAAGCCATTTCATTAATTTAAAACCAATAAATGAGACTTAAGTCACACCTGAGGCAATGAATCTAAAAAAATAAAACGCAATTTCAAAAATAACTTTTAGTCATGTCATTTTTTGTGTAATGTTAGTTTCAACAGAGTGAACACCCCCTTTTATGTTCACCACACATTCACTATAAAGGAACAGACTATGAATCTTGATTCGTTTAGCCTTGAAGGCAAGGTAGCAGTGGTAACTGGTTGTGATACAGGTCTTGGGCAAGGAATGGCTCTTGGACTTGCTAAAGCCGGTTGTGACATCGTTGGCGTGAACATTGTTGAACCGTCAGAGACGATTGCGATGATCGAAGAGACTGGTCGTAAGTTTATTGATATTCGCGCTAACTTAATGAAGTTAGATGACATTCCAGGCATTGTTGACCGCGCGATTACCGAGTTAGGCCGAATTGATATCTTGGTAAACAATGCTGGCATCATCCGTCGCAACGATGCAATCGACTTCTCTGAGCAAGATTGGGATGACGTGATGAACATCAACATCAAATCGGTGTTCTTTATGTCACAAGCGGTAGCAAAACAGTTTATTGCGCAAGGCCAAGGCGGAAAAATCATCAACGTTGCTTCAATGCTTTCATTCCAAGGTGGTATTCGAGTGCCGTCTTACACTGCTTCAAAGAGTGGCGTGATGGGCGTAACTCGTCTGATGGCTAATGAATGGGCAAAAGAAGGCATCAATGTTAATGCGATTGCTCCAGGTTACATGGCCACGAACAACACAGCAGCTCTTCGTGCTGACGAACAGCGTAACGCTGAAATTCTAGAGCGTATTCCAGCTGATCGTTGGGGCACGCCAGAAGACTTAGCTGGGCCATGTGTATTCTTGGCTTCGAAAGCATCTGACTATATCAATGGCTACACTATTGCTGTAGATGGTGGCTGGTTGTCTCGTTAACAGGCTCGAGAGAAGATGATTGATCTAGTATTTGTCGGACAGGCTTTAGGTTTTTTGAGTTTTGGTTTAGGAATCTCCACCTTTTACCAAAAAGATGACAGGCAGCTCAAAATCTTAATGTTTGTCTTTAATATCAATCATCTTATCCATTATTTACTACTAGGTTCGACCGTATCTGCCGCGGCAGCCGGACTGTCAGCAGCCAGAACGTTTGCATCGATACATACACGATCCAAACTTGTCGCAGTGTTTTTCATTGTTGTTGCAGGTGGCTTTGGGTATTGGATTGCAGATGGCATAGGGCAACTGTGGTCAATTTTTGGCACGGTGATCGGAACATTCTCAATGTTTGTTCTTAGCGGTGTGGCGATGCGTATGGGATTTTTGGTTGGTGCAACATGTTGGCTAATTAATAACATACTGGTTGGCTCAATTGGTGGCACCTTACTTGAAGTAACAATTATCGTGACAAACCTAGTGACCATTTATCGATTACGCAAATCAACAGATTTGGTAT
>NZ_AP025481.1:1500000-1727822 GCF_024347435.1 Vibrio cyclitrophicus | reverse complement strand
CATTCACCATCCCAGCCGCACTCATTGACTGTACTCTGCATCTGTTGGTACTGATCTTTAAACTTAACTGTCAATTGTGCTTCACCACGCAACTCACACAAATCCAACATGTCGAGCAGTGCTTTGCCGTACATGTTCGCCACCATCATCGATTCAGCACCCGTTGGCAGGTTCACCGTGTCATTCCAGTCAGCAAAACCCAATAGCGGTAGACCGTGCTCGCCGGTATTGGTGTAGGTAAATTCAATCGCGCGGCACAGGTGGTTCCAAACCGTTCCCGTTTCAACTGGGTTGCCCGCTTTATCTTTTTGATAGAACGGGATCTCTTTATTCAAGAAGTCTGCATTACCCGTTTCTTTCACATATTGAGTGACCGCGTAGATGATCCACAGGTGATCATCGCCGTAGTAATCAGGACGGTCTTCCTCTTCACGAGAGTCACCCGCGTTCGCTTCCATCGTTGATGGGAAGAACTGATGCATCGCAGAACCGTTAGTATTCTGAACAGACAAGAGACGCTCAATGAACTCACGCGCCTCTTCTGGCATGTGAGTAATCACACCCAAAGTATCTTGAGAAGAGTCACGGAAACCGATACCACGAGCGCCATAGCCAAGCTGATACAGAGACAGGTAACGAGACCAGTTCTTGGTTGTGTGGCACTGACGTGGGTTATGTACGTTAAGCATTGAGTTCATTGCTGGGTCTGGCGTTTCAACCTGAACCGCTTGTAGGTAACCATCCCAATGTTCAGCCAGTTCAGCGAAAGCAGAATCGACCACTTGATGGTCACGATATTTAGCCAATAGAGGCAGTGCAGCTTCTAGGCTCTGTTCTTGCGCGATTTGTACAATCGTACGTTCTGTCTGCTCTGGTGATAACCAACCCAAGCGCAGATTTAGTGCGCCAATGTTATCGCCACGCAAGCACTCAGTATTACCCAGTTCATCATTGTTTAGCGCTTCTGGCGCTGCCCATGTACCGTATCCCAAATTGCCTAAAAACGACTGGCGATCACCGTCAAAAGAAGTCGCAGGGCGATCCGCTGTCATAAGGTTAACCGCGTAATCACGCTTCATGAAAGCGTATTGCTCAAGCACGGTATGACCCGACTCTTGCTGATGCGCTTTAAGCGTCATAGTTTGTGGAACCCAGTCTGCGTTTAATAGTTGCTTAAGTGCATCAAAGTGAGTGAACTCATACACGGGTACCACATCAACGTGCAGCGCTTTGTCTGAAATGTTGGTGACTTTGATGTCTTGCAACAGTACTTGGTCAGACTTTGGCACAAAGAAGGTCGCTTCACAGCGCACACCGAATGCTTCCGCAATAATGGTGGTGTAAGACAAACCCGTATGGTTTTCAAACTTATCCAATGGCTTCAGAGTTGGTGTGTAAAAAGGAGAAAACACTTCTACATTCCCTGCTTCATCACGCACCTTAAGGTATAAGGTCGAGCCTTTGAAATCTGAGTTTGGCAGTTGAGCAATGTACTTGGTGATGCGGTTGAGTGCCGGATCGCCTTTACACAACAACACGCCGCCGTTGCTATCTACAATGCCACCGAAATCTAATGTGCCCACATAGTTACACCATTTGATCGGTGTACACGGTGTGGTTGCTACGTATTCTTTGTTTTTATCGTCAAAATATCCGAATTTCATCATCACTATCCCCAGCCCCTCCCAAATCAGGAAGGGCCAAACAATTTGTCGTAAGTTGGTTGATATCAGCTCGATGGCTGACTGAACCATTTGAATCTGTTGTCTCGAACTCGCTTTATTTAACGAACTAGCTCGCTAGCGAGTTTTCGCTTAGCGCGTCAAACAGGTGGAATGCATCCAAGTCCAAGTAAAGTGTCAGTTCTTTCACGTCTACTTCAGCCGCTTGAGTTTCAACCATTAACGGTTGACCGCCGATTTCTGTTTTCAGAAGAATGCTTGCGCCCAGTAATTCCTTGTCTTTTATTTTCACAGGGAATGGCAGTACGCGATCGTGGTCCACTTGCTCAGCACGTAGGTGAATGTCTGTTGGACGAACACCAAAATGCAGCGCTAGATTTTTCGACGCCAAAGATTTGAATCGCTCAGGCAGTGGAATTTTTACATCGCCAAGTTCTACGAAGTACTCACCTTCTGTTTCAGTCAATTTCGCTTCCAGCATATTCATTGATGGGTTACCAATGAATTGCGCGACAAACTTGTTAGCAGGGCGTTGGAACACCTCAGTTGGCGTACCGACTTGTGCCACATAACCATCTTTTAAAATCACAATGCGATCGGCCAGCGTCATTGCTTCGATCTGATCATGGGTTACGTAGATCGTTGTGGTTTTTAGTTCACGATGTAGGTGTTTGATCTCTTCACGCATCACGCCACGCAGTTTTGCATCAAGGTTAGATAACGGCTCATCAAACAAGAAAACCTTAGGCGTACGAACCATCGCACGGCCCATCGCAACACGCTGACGTTGACCACCAGAAAGCTCTTTCGGCTTACGGCTCAGTAACGGATCAAGTTCAAGCATTTTTGCTGCTTTCAGTACTTCTACGTCGATTTCTGCTTTCGGCATGCCTTTCAGTTTTAGTGCAAAGGCGATGTTCTCATAAACCGTCATGTGTGGGTAAAGCGCGTAGCTTTGGAATACCATCGCTAAGTCACGATCTTTCGCGTCGACTTTATTCATCAGCTTACCGCCAACGACGATGTCGCCAGAGCTGATGCTCTCTAGGCCAGCAAGCATACGTAGCGTAGTCGATTTACCACAGCCAGATGGGCCAAGGAAAACAACGAATTCACCGTCTTCAACCGTAAAGTCAAACTCTTTTACAACTTCAACGTCGCCAAATGATTTTTTGATGTTCTTAAATTCAACTTTAGCCATTACTTGTTCTCCTCAGCGCGCTCTAGAAGCATATTTTGGTATGCGATAGCACTCTGTTTTAATGTTCTTTTTTGGGTTTGGTAATCAACGTGGATAATGCCGAAACGTTGGCAGTAGCCGAACGCCCATTCAAAGTTGTCCATTAGGCTCCAGGCGAAGTAACCATCGACTCGCACGCCCGCTTCTACTGCGTTATGCACCGCTTCGATATGACCTTGGAAATAACGAACTCGTTGCTCATCCATCACTTGTCCGTTAACACATTCGTCGTTACCTGCTGCGCCGTTCTCTGTGATGTAGATAGGCGGCATATTTTCGTAACGATCATCCAGTCTTATCAATAAATCGGTTAAACCTTGCGGGTTGATTTCCCAACCAATATAGGTGTGCTCAGCATCGGTTTGTTTTACAGACTCAATATCACCGTTTTCATTGAAACGAGCGACGTTGCGTGTGTAGTAGTTGATACCGATGTAATCCACTGGTGCACTGATGATGTCGAGATCGCCTTCTAAAATCATCGGCATGTTCATCGCTTGGCGTTCAACCACTAACTGTGGGTATTCACCTTTCAATACTGGGTCAATAAACCAGTGAAAGTTTTCCGCTTCACAATAATCCGCAGCACCTTGGTCTTGCGGCATTAATGGGTAAGCTGGTGTCGCATTGAATACCACACCATGCTTAGCGTGAGGTGCATTCTTTCTAAGAATCGGCATTGCCAGACCATGTGCCAACATTAGATGGTGAGACGCTAAGTAGCCCTCTTTTTCACCCTTGATACCTGGCGCGTGTTCGCCCCAGCGGTAACCAAGGAATGCAGAGACAAACGGTTCGTTCAGCGTAGTGTAAACGTCAATTTTGTTACCAAAATAGTCACTTACGGCTTCTGCGTATTCTGCGAATTTGTAAGACGTTTCTCGGTTTAGCCAGCCACCCTTATCTTCAAGGTATTGCGGAAGATCCCAGTGATACAGCGTCACATACACCTTCATTCCACGAGCATGGCACTCATCAATAATTTGCTCGTAAAACTCTAGACCTTGCTGATTCACTACACCGTCTTGCGGCAGGATGCGCGGCCATGCAATAGAGAGACGGTAAGCATCAACGCCTAAGCCTTGTATCATCTCGATGTCTTGTTTCCACAAATGGTAGTGATCACACGCCACGTCACCATTGTCTCCGTTATCAACCTTACCCGGCTTTTTGCAGAACGTGTCCCAGATAGACGGTGTGCGACCGCCCTCTGCTACGCCGCCTTCAATTTGGTATGAAGATGTCGCGACACCGAATACAAATTCCTTACTGCGTAACTTTGAATCACTTGGAAGTTGAAATTTATTCATTGTTATAACCCTTAAACCTAACCTTTAACTGCGCCGGACGTTAACCCACTGATCATCTGTTTTGATGCGAACAAGTAAGTAATCACGAGCGGTAAAATAGAAATTGTGGTGCCTAGCATTACCGCGCCCCATGGCGTATTCGGAATACCTTGAACACTTCGAAGTGCTTGCGTAATAACATAGTTATCTGGGTTGTTGAGCACCACGAGAGGCTGCATAAACATGTTCCAGAAGAAAACGAACTGAACGATAGCCAATGTTGCGAGTGCAGGCTTCATCAACGGGAGCACCACACTCCAGTACGTTCTAAATTCACCAGCACCATCTAACTTCGCCGCTTCTAACAACTCTTTAGGAATCGATGCAATCACGTGCTGACGCATCAGAAAGATACCAAATGGTGTGGTAGTGAACGGTAGCCACACCGCCATGTGGTTATCTAGCAACCCTAGAAATTTCACGATCATGAAGTATGGAATCAAGCTAAGCACCGGCGGAATCGCCATCGAGCCAACCAACATGCCAAACAGCACGTTTTTTCCGCGGAACTTAAACACTGCAAACGCGTAACCACCCATGCTACAGAACAGCAGCGAGATAGTTGTGCCTAGGAAGGCCACGTAAATAGAGTTAAACATCGCCTTCCAGAACGGCATGATTTCCAGCAGTTTTGCGTAGTTAACCGCTAAGCTATCGCCAATGGCAAAACTGATGCCCGAGCCAAAAATTTCTGAACGGTCACGTGTTGAAAGCAAGGCTGACCACACGAACGGGAATACCGTAATAATCGCTGACACAACCAGTAATATGCCGAGCATAACCATCAAGATCTTAGTCATGATGTACATGCTGCGTTCGCTTGGCATTAGGCCACTTAGTGGTGAGGTATTTGTCTTAATTGATGTCGACATATTAATGTTCCCCTAAGCCTTTCTTACCGAAGAATATAAATTGAACCAAGGTACACGTTGCGATGAGAGCGAATAGCAGCCAAGAGATTGCTGACGCTGTACCCATTTCTAACCATTCCCAACCCACTTTGTAGAGGTACATCGAAATGGTTAAACCAGATTGACCTGTACCACCCGTACCACGTGTTAAAACGAACGGTTCTTCAAACATCTGCAAGTTGCCGATGATGGTCATTGTGATAGCGAAGAAGATAAACGGACGAATCATAGGCAGTGAGATATTCCAGAAGCGGCGGAAAGCATTAGCGCCATCCATACGAGCTGCTTCTAAAATGTCTTTCGGAATCGTCATCAAACCTGTGGTGTACAGAACAATGTTAAAACCTGTGTATTTCCAAAACACCATGATTGCGATTGACGGTTTCACCATAGTGGCATCGTCTAGCCAGCGGATTGGTTGGAAATCGTTAACCCAAGCGAATGCCCAGCCAAACAGTGTGCTATCGGCGAGAGCCATTAGCGTTTGGTTGATTATTCCTGAGTTAGGAGAGTACATGTTGAAGAAAATCAGTGACGCTGCGACCGTTGATGTAATGAACGGAAGAAAGTACGCCGATGTTAGCCAGTGACGCATACGGTCACCCATTGAAACCAGCATGTAAGCCACTGGAATTGCAACCAAGTGTTGAGCCACACCTGACGTAACCGCTAGCCACAATGTGTTCTTCAACGAACGCCATAACCATGGGTCAGTCAATGCAATGTGATAGTTCTCAAAACCAACGAACTCCATCGCATCCATGCCTCTTACCGGGTTCCACTCGTGGAACGACAGATAAACAGAGAACAACAGCGGGAAGATCCCAAATACAGAAAAAATGATCAGAAACGGCAGAAGAAATCCATACGGTGAAAGCGCTTTCAAATTTAGGCGAGAAAAAAAGCTTTGCTCCGAAGGTTCTATCGTTGTGCTCGCTGTATGATTCATAGTAACGACCTCTTAGAAAAGGAAGCGCGTTATCCACGCTTCCTCACTTACTTAAAAAAAGAACAAATTAAAGATTACGGGTACGACGTTTGATTAGACGCTCAGCCTCTTTAAGCGCTGTTTCGATGTCTTTACCTTCATCAAGTACTTCCATCAATGCGTTCTCTAAAATAATAGAACGTGCAACGTGATCGCCTTGCGCTGGAGATACTGGCTTAATATTCTGTGCGACTTCAGCAAAGATAAGACGAGCTTTTTGTCCGCCTAGGAACTCCACTTCTTCTTGGAACAATTCATCGTCATATGTCGTTACGTTCGCCGGGAAAGCAGCAATCGTTTCGAAGTGCTTAAGCTGAACTTCGCGCTCAGTCGTCATGTATTTAATAAGAGCCCACGCTTCATCAGGATTCTCTGATTGCGTTGGAATAGAAAGGAATGAACCACCCCAGCTGCCGTAGATGCCATCAGGTAGGTTTTCTACTGCCCACTTACCTTTAGTTTCAGGAGCAATCCAGTTATTTAGGTGACCAAGAAGCCAAGCGCCAGAAAGTTGAGTTGCAAACGTGCCGTTGCGGAAGCCTTCGTACCATTCGTTAGACCAAGCCAGAATACGACCGTCTAAGCCTTTGTCGCGAATCTCTTTCGCTACTTCAAAAGCGTGAACGAAACGTTCTGATGTCACAACTGGGTTGCCATCTTTATCGAAGTAAAGACCTTCACCTTCAGGAACGGTCGTGAAGATAATCGCTTGTGCTACATCAGCCGCTGAAGCAATCAGTTGTACATTTTGCTCTTTCAGCTTTTCACCAGCAGCAATGTATGAATCCCAATCTTTGATTGCTTCTTCTACATCAATACCCGCTTTTTCAAATACGTCAGTGCGGTAGTACATCACACCAGGGCCAAGGTCGACCGGAATGCCGTACATGTTGCCATCAGCGCCTTTGCCTTGTGCCCATGCGTAAGGTGCGAATCGTTCTTCGTACTTATCTGCACCGTAGTTTTCAGACAGGTTAACTAGGCCGCCAGAGCCAACGAATGGACCGATTTTTTCTACATCCACTACGATCACGTCACCCGCTCCAGAGCCGGTTGCTAAGTTTGTGGTTAACTTAGTGTGGTGGTCACCATGGTTATTCATTAGGTAATCGACTTTGATACCCGTTTCCTTTTCGAAATCAGGCAGCAATACCTTTAGGCTGCTATCAAAATCAGGGAAACCGTCAAAACGAATTTCTTTGTCAGCGGCATTCACAGCTGTTGTACCTAATCCTAAAGCAACCGCGCATGAAAGCGCTAAGGTCTTAAATTTCATGTTCTATCCTTAATGTTTTTATAGGGTAACTGGTAAATCCAATACCGAGTTTCTAGTGACCAACGTCGGCAGCAATTTAAAGTTCACGTCATGTTTTATTTTTTTTAGCTTTTGTAGAGTGAGCTGCACTGCTTCAATGCTCATCTCTTCAATGGGGAAGTTAATGGTGGTCAAACTAGGGGTCAGATAACGCGCGAAGATGGTGTTATCAAAGCCCACCAGTGAGACGTCCTTCGGAACAGACAATCCCTCCTGATGTAAGACTTCGAATGCGCCAAATGCCATGTGATCGTTTGAAGCAAATACGGCCGTGAACCGACACTTGCGGTTGATCAACTTCTTCATAGCGCTGATACCAGTCTCTTCGGTAAACCCCGCCTCTGAGACCAAAGCTTCATCGTATGGCACACCCGCTTCTTCCAAAGCCTTTCGATAACCTTGCAAACGCCCCCTAGCATCTGCTTTATCTAAAGGCCCGGTAATACACGCGATATCTGTATGTCCCTTTTGCAAAAGATATTGAGTAGCGAGTAGCCCCCCGACTTCGTTATCAATGTCTATGCAACTCATCGCCATTTCTGGGATGAAGCGGTTAATCAAAACCACAGGGGTCCCCTGTTCTTCCAATTCAATTAAATAGTCATCACTCAGCAGTTGAGTATGAAGAATCAAAGCATCAACTCGACGCCCCAATAAAAACTCTACAGACTCGCGCTGCCCTTGCTCAGTGTTAGAACCCGCCGTGACGACAGCGTGGTAACCAAAGCGGCGTAAGTTCTCTTCTATACAATGCAAAATGCCTGAATAGAACGAACCGCCAAGTTCTGGAACAACAACACCAACACTACCTGTACGACTTGAAGCCAAGGCTTGAGCGATGGAGTTCGGACGATACCCCAACTCTTTGATCGCTTTTTCAACCTTTAGCTTCTTGTCATGACTCACTCTACTGGTGCCATTGATAACCCTAGACACTGTCGCCTGAGACACACCTGCATGTTCTGATACGTGTTTAATTGTCGCCACTCGAACCTCGATACTTCATTAGCTTGTAACCGCTTACAAAACGATTATTAAGAAAATACGTTTTAGTTGAAGTGAGTGTCATCACACTAAACCCGGCGCTAAAAAGGCCAGTTATGGAAATCATGAAAGCGCTTACAGATTCCCTTCATACCATGAAACTGTTTCATGAGATTATGGCTAAAGCAATAAGAACGCTGTTCTATTATTAATGCGTAAACTCAAAAAATCCGTCTAGGTCCCCCTTTTTTTGAAAGCACTATTTGGTGCAGCCCCCACAGCAGACGGTAATATACGGAACAAAATTGACCTTATTGTTTCAAGGGCAATACGAAATTGTATGAGAACATTTCACTCCTTCTGTAATTCACGTACCCAGAGACAAAAAGCCCAGCATAAGGCTGGGCGCGAAATCTCCGATAAACTCGATGTTGTGACTAATCCTTGTGACTTGGATGCTCCGCTAACTTAAATTCCTGCGTTAACGAGAATTGCTCTTGAGACATCACTTCAAGCTGTTGGCCATGTGAGAAAAGTACCTGAGATCGCTCGGAGTTCTCTTCTGCCAACATATGTATCTGACTGATATTTTGCGTGACTTGAGAAGCCACAACCTGATGTTCTGTGGTCGCGGTAGCGATCTGATGGCTTCTTTGTTCGACTTCATTGAGAAGACCAAACACCTTAGAGATTGAGTGGTTGACCTCCCCAGTTTGTGCTACGCATTGAACCATACCCACCACACATTGATTGATTTGTTCAACGGCTAGCTTAGAACTGGTTTGCAGTTGTTCAATTTTATGGTGAATCTCTTGAGTCGATGCGTTGGTTTTCGCAGCCAATACTCGAACTTCATCGGCAACCACAGAAAAGCCTCTTCCTTGCTCTCCTGCTCGTGCCGCTTCAATGGCCGCGTTAAGTGCCAATAGATTCGTTTGCTCTGATATCCCCGATATCACATCGAGAATCGAACCAATGCTAGCACTCTCTTTTTCCAGCTGAGCAATAGTCACTGTCGATTCAGCCAGTTGACTTTCTAAACCACTCATCATCTCAACGCTTTTATCCATGGTCTTTTGACCATCACTTGAACTGGACACCGCTTCGGTCACTAGGGTTAAAGTTTGATTGGCCGCTTGGGTTATTTCCGTTACAGAACACTCAATTTGCTCCATCGCAGTTGCCACCATCACAGTTTGATTGGTCTGGTCTTGCATCGCTTCACGCAGTGAACGACTAGTGCTTTGGTTCTCCAAGGAAGCTTGCTGTAAATGCATCGACGAATTACGCATGTTCTCAATCATTTGAGCTAGATGGCTAATCACCAAATTAACTTTGTCACTGACTGAACCAAATTCATTGCTTGATCGATACTCAACCCTAGAGCTCAGATCCTTATTGGCGACTTGGTCTAAAGCACTTTGCACAAGTTTACTTGGCTTACGGATCCCTTTGGCAATGTTCAACCCGATCAACATAGCAACGAAAACCGATGATGCCGAGATGATGAATTGCATCAAAAGCGCCTGATTAGACGAATCTATCGACTCTTGATATAAACGTGTCGCGGTGTTTTCCGCGTACATAGAAAGCTCATCGAAATGAGCTAACTGAACGTCAATTAGCTGTTCTATATCCACTCTTTGTTGCGCGATAACCTCATGTCTTTTTACAGTCTCCATGTGGGTTGCAACTGAGCCTTGCTCAGAAAAGGCATGCAAAGCGAGTAACAACAAAGACTGTTTGCTACGTCGCATCAAAACTGGATTTAATGCCTCTAGGTCAGTGACCGCTTCTTCAAATCGTTCTTTACGACTGTGCAGACGGCGTTCGATACTACGAACCTCAGATGAGGTTTGCAGCGAAAAGGCCTCATTTGCTTCTGCGGCAATCAAACTCAATTGCACCAACAAGGCTTCGACTGCTTTTTGCGTGTTCTCCGAATCCGCACTCGCTAATTGATTCACTAAGCTGTTATTAAGCTGCCCCACGACAGACTGGAATTGCTCTTGTTTCATCGAGCCAAGGTCTTTGCCATCCAAATACGATACATAGAGATTCAAAACTTGTTCGATCTTCTCGAACGTAGACTCTCCCGTTTCATTAATTTTATTGAGCATGGATTCAATTGGTGAACCGGCTGCGTCCTTGCCTTCAAACCAATTTAATTGCTGCTGATACAGATTGATATTATTCAAAATGGTTTGCTTTAATGGCTCGAGTTCATCAATGTAATTGGCGGATAAATAGGGAATCGTGCTGCGATTAATGTCCAAGAATCCAATAGTAAGTGCCGACGATTGAAGCATTAGTGGAGTGGCTTGCTGTGTGATATTTTCAATTCGAGTTGTGATGTTCTTATTGCTACTGATACTTAGCCACGCAGAGGCTAACATAATTGCGATCAGTACAAAAAAACCCAGATAAACTCGAGACACAATGGAAGAAAGTCTCATAGTTATTCCTTGAGCTAGTGGCGAAAAAAAGGGCACAAAAATGTGCCCAAGAATGGAGTTAATTGAAACGTGCCCTAATCAATCTGCCTTTAGGGCTAAAATGGACAGTATTACTTACTCTTTAAAAGCATAGGTATTTCAACGTATGCTCTTAATAAGCATGGATATTTGAAAGCATCGCTCTTTGAAAATATGCCTAATTCAAAGAGCTGCTGTTTCTAGCTTGTGATTACCACCAAGCTTCAAACATTGCACCGAATGCAAGTGTATCTGCAGTAACCGTTTCAGTTGTGCCTTTAGTCTCCACATCACCCACTGTTGTGTAGAAACGTAGCATTGGACGACTCCAAGGTAGACCACCAAGTGATACGTTTTGAGATAGCGTGACTTTCCAACCGTTTTTCTCAGAACCATCATCACGATCTTCCATCGCGTAGCCCGCTTCTAACCATGTAGAATGCGTGTCATCCCATTGATACTGTGGACGAACTATACCAGCGTATTCGCTCTGCTCTGTTGCATCGTCACCAGAGATATCTTTGTACGATATAAGGTAATCAATAATGAATTGATCGCTCGTTGCGTAGTTACCTTCTAAACTTACATAGATAACTTGCTTATCGCCCGCTAACTCAAATACTGAGTTATCAGCACCGTCAGCGTATTTAGCAACTAACTTGTTGGAATCACCTAAGCCAAGAGTTGCACCGATTTGCCATGCATTTTCATCGCTTACTTTATTCCCGATAGTATCGGCTTCTTCAGACGCGAAACCATAGTTAGCATACAAATCTAGGTTGCCAATACCAGCATTGATGCCGTGAAGTTTCGACGTAATACCATAACGGCCTGAATCATTACCTAGAGCACCGTCTTCGCTATCAACCGCACCAACAAAACCCATGTCTAGCTTAATGCCACCAAGGTTTAAGTTGTTAAAGCCCGCACCTTGACCATCGTGAGACATCCAGAAGTAATCGTTCAAACCTTGTTGTGGACGCTGATGGAAATCACGACCAGCCCATGCGTATAGCTCAGGTTGGCTCTCAACGAAATTAGTGACACCAGCGTACATTTTCTTCAAGTTTACGCCGCCAGAAGAACCCCACTGATCGTTGTTCCAATCATCAAGCATGAGCACTACGTCCCACTTCGCACCGCTATCTGCTTGGAAAATTTTTCCTAATTGAAACTCACCGCCGTTGGCTTCGTTACCTAAACGACCAAGAGAGCGGCCTGAGCTACCAACTTCAACATAGCGATTGTCTCCATCCGAGTAATGTGCGCCGTAACGAGCGTAACCAGAGAATACAATCCCTTCTGGCACTTTCGTGTCTGGAGTCAAAACTGCTGGCTGTTGATCGTTCACATAATCAATTTCTACAACCTTAGATTCTAACTCTTGAATTCGTTTTTCTAATGCTTCGATATCAGTATCAGCAGCAAAAGAAGAGAGTGAAGCAAGCGATGCCGCCACTGCGACTGTTATTGGCAAAAGCTTAAATTTTTGCATTTTATTTCCCTATTATTTTTTTGAGTTTTCATCGAACAGGGAAATATTAAGCAATGAAAGCGTTGAAAAGTTAGTTGCTGTTCACACTGATAAATCAGCCCAAATGCCATGAAACTTTTAGAGTTATCACCAGATATAGTTATCTATTTACAATCAGGTAGATAGACGTAGAAATTCGCAATAATACAGCTTGAAATCGCTTTCATTTCATCAGTAATGGTGGCCACTATCACGAAAAAGGGTGTGGTAAAGAGACAAGAACAGGGTGCAATTTTGATTGATTTTCATATATATGAAAGCCCTCAAAATCTAAGGTAGATTTTGAGGGCTTTTGGTCTGAGTCAAATACCTAATTATCTAAGATCAAGTATTCGCTAAAGTGAATCTATGGACTCTATCCCCATATTGAACAGAGTAAATGCATAAATATCAGTAGTGAGATCGATCGCTTTACTCAACGGCATTCCGGCACCATGGCCTGCATTGACATCAATACGAATCATGACGGGCGCACTGCCTTTATGCTTATCTTGCAATTCAGCAATAAACTTATAAGAGTGCGCTGGTACTACGCGGTCGTCGTGATCTGCGGTCGTCACCAGAGTCGCTGGATAGTCTGTGCCATGTACTACATTGTGAACGGGTGAGTAACCAAGCAAGTATTCAAACATCTCTTTGTTTTGCGCTGATGTACCGTAGTCGTACGCCCAGCCTTCACCAGACGTGAAGGTGTGGTAACGCAGCATATCTAGCACCCCAACAGCAGGCAGAGCCACTTGGAAAAGCTCAGGCCTTTGTGTCATACAAGCACCCACCAGCAAACCACCGTTAGAACCGCCGCGAATCGCCAGCTTGTCGCGGCTGGTGTACTTTTCTGCGATTAAGAACTCGGCTGCGGCAATGAAGTCGTCAAACACATTCTGCTTTTGCTGCTGAGTGCCAGCTTTGTGCCACGCCTTGCCGTATTCGCCACCACCACGTAAGTTCGGCACTGCATACACACCTCCCAATTCCAACCAACTGCCCACCGTACCCGAGAAAGAAGGCGTTAGGCTCACGTTAAAGCCGCCATAGGCGTACAACATAGTTGGATTATTACCATCTAACACTAATCCCTTTTTATAAGAGATAAGCATAGGTACCTGAGTGCCATCCTTCGAGGTATAGAAGACTTGTTTAGACTCAAACTTGTCCGATTCAAACGGAGACTCAGAGCTTTGGTAGATTTCAGAGCTGCCTGATTCAACATCAAAAGAGAAAATCGTTGGCGGCGTTACATAGTTGGTAAAGGTGTAATAAAGCTGAGTTTGCTCTTTTTTTCCACCTAAGCCGCTGGTCGTTCCGAGACCTGGTAAGTGGATTTCACGAACGATGTTTCCTTGGTAATCCAACTGCTCAATCTTAGACACCACATCCACCATGTAATGTGCAAATAAGTAACCGCCACCTGCGCTGATATCTAATGGTTGTGGTTTTTCGGAAATGATATCAAGCCACTGTTTACTGCGATTATCAAAGCTCACCACCTTGCCGTTCGGCGCATCGAGATTGGTATACAGAATAAAGACTTCATCTCGATTATCTATGAGGTAAGTGTCGCTATCAACATGATCAATCAGCGTGTTCAGTGATTGTTCCTGTGAGTTTAAATCGATATAGAACAGGCGATTTCCCGACGTCGACTCTTGCCCTAGAATGATCAAATAGCGGTCGTCTTCGGTGGTGTAACCCGAAACATAGCGATGTTGCTCAGTACTATTTTCACCAAAAATCACTTTGTCGCTGGCTTGCTCGGTACCCAATTCATGAAAATACAGCTTATGTTGATCAGTACGAGCTGAAAGCTGACTACCGTCTGGTTTATCGTAGCTAGAGTAATAAAAGCCACGATTACCCAACCAAGAAATACCGGTAAATTTAGCGTCTGTGATTTCGGCTTCAAGCTGCTTTTTAGTCTCAGTATCAATCACAAAGATCTTACGCCAGTCACTACCACCCCCTGAAATGCTGTATGCCACTAGGCTGTAATCTTTAGAAAACGACACCGAACCCAGAGATGTAGTGCCATCTTCCGAGAAAGTGTTCGGATCTAGGAATACTTCCATCGGCTGACCTTCTTTCTGACGATAGAGAATACTGTGATTCTGCAAGCCATCGTTCTTATAGAAGTAGGTGTAATCTCCTCGTACAAACGGCTGCGAGCTCTTTTTATAGTCTTGCGCTTTCGCCAGCCTTTCTCGCAATTCAGCGCGATACGGAATTTGAGCAAGGTAATCGAACGTGATTTCATTTTGACTCTCCACCCATTGGGCGGTTTCATCACTTCTGTCGTCTTCTAACCAACGATACGGGTCTTCGATTATCTGGCTAAAATAGTCATCGCTGACGATCTGTTTGTTGGTGATTGGATATTGATACTCTTTTAAATAGCTCATCGTGATCCTTATTAAAAATAATGTGAAATCGTCAGGTAACGTGTTCTGATGTGTTCAATCAATAACTTAATCTTGTTCGGTGGCTGGCGCGTAAAGGGGTACACCGCATAGATACCGAGCTTCTTGCCAACTAAATCTGGAAAGATATCCACCAACTGCCCATTTCTAATATCGTGATACACCAGACAACGCGGCACGTACGCAACACCATGACCGCCCAACGCGGCTTTACGCAGTGCTGTCGCGTTATCGGTAGAAAAAGAGCCTGAAACACGCACTATGTATTTGTCGTTATCAGTAAAGCCATCTTTACTATGTAGAAATTGCCACTCACTAGCGCCCGTTGTTTGATAAGCGTATTGCAGGCAGTTGTGATCCACCAAATCTTTGGGCTGCATCGGCTTACCGTTTTTGGCGATATAAGATGGAGAAGCACACACCACCCATTGCGAATCAAGGATATGACGAGCAATTAAACTGGAATCTTCCAAATAACCGGTTCGAATGACCAAGTCGAGACCATCCTCAACCAAATCGACAAAGCGATTGTTTAGAGACATATCGACCGTTAAACCTGGGTGCATATTACAAAACTCGGCAACAGCGTCTGCAAGAATCAAATCCCCCGAGATAGTAGGCACTGACATTTTGATATGACCACTGACATTTTCACCAAAGCCTGAAACTGCGTCCATAGCCTCTTGAGCCGCCTGCTTCACATTTTTGGCGCTATGTAGCATTGCCTTACCTGCCTCGGTAAGCGTCAATTTACGCGTGGTTCGATACAATAATTGCACGCCAATCTCTTCTTCCAAACGTGCAATTCTTTTACTAACTACCGAATTTGTAAGGTTATTTTGCTCTGCAACCTTACTAAAACTGCCCAATTCTACGACCTGTGAAAACAGGATCAAATCGTCTGCTCGCATCTGATTATGCCAATTTTGGAATTAATTATTTTCATTATTTCCCTATATCAATAAAAAATAAAGGGGTAAATTCACGCCAAATTAACAAAACAATTACAAAAACAGCTTTTGCAATCACATCGATTACAAATAAAGCGACTCTAATTACAACAACTGAATCCTCGAGATTCAGATTACACCTACAAAACTAATAACGTGTTATTCACTTCAAACATGAACGTTTGAAAACAAGTACGAGGAAGTACCCATGAGTGAAACCCTACTAGCTCTATTGGCCTTTTCGCCAATAGTTGTTGCAGCGATTCTGCTGGTTGGCCTTAACTGGCCAGCAAAAAAAGCGATGCCAGTGGCATTTGCATTAACCGTTGCTATCGCCCTATTTGCTTGGGATATGTCTAGCACTCGCGTGTTAGCTTCAGTATTCCAAGGCTTCGGCATAACCGTGTCGGTTCTCTGGATTGTGTTTGGCGCCATCTTCTTATTAAACACTTTGAAACACACCGGAGCTATCACCACCATCCGTAACGGCTTTACTGACATATCAGCAGACCGTCGTGTACAAGCGATCATCATCGCTTGGTGTTTTGGTTCATTCATTGAAGGCGCATCCGGCTTCGGTACACCCGCTGCAATCGCCGCTCCATTGTTGGTTGCCATCGGCTTCCCAGCATTAGCCGCGGTACTGATGGGTATGATGATTCAATCTACGCCAGTATCATTCGGCGCGGTTGGTACACCTATCATTGTTGGCGTAAACAAAGGTTTGGATACGCACAACATTGGTGAAAGCCTGATTGCAAATGGTTCAACATGGGACGCTTATCTACAGCAAATTACGTCAAGTGTAGCGATCATCCACGCCTGCGTTGGTGTGATGATTCCTGTATTGATGGCGATGATGCTGACTCGCTTCTTCGGTAAGAACAAGAGCTGGACTGAAGGTCTTGATATCCTACCGTTCGCACTGTTCGCAGGTGCCGCTTTCACCATTCCTTACGCATTAACAGGTGTTTTCCTTGGCGCTGAATTCCCATCACTAATTGGTGGTTTGGTTGGCCTTGCAATTGTTGTAACGGCAGCAAAACGTGGCTTCCTAGTACCTAAATCAAAATGGGATTTTGAAAGCGAAGATAAATGGCCAGCAGAATGGCTAGGTTCTTTGAAGATCGATTTAGACGACAACAAAGATCATAAAAAGATGAGCATGGCGATGGCATGGGCACCTTACGTGCTGCTCGCTGTCACTCTAGTTGCTAGCCGTGTGAGCCCTGAGTTCAAAGGCCTACTTAAGAGCGTTAGCCTTTCATTCAGCAACATCCTTGGCGAAACAGGCGTAAGTACAGCGATTCAGCCTCTGTATCTACCTGGCGGTATCTTGGTATTCGTGGCACTGGTTGCTGTTCTAATGCAATCACGCAGCACAACTCCACTGGCTAAAGCCTTTGGTGAATCGAGCAAGACTCTTATAGGCGCTGGGTTTGTGTTGGTGTTCACCATCCCAATGGTTCGTATCTTCATTAACTCTGGCGTGAACGGCGCTGATTTAGCCAGTATGCCGGTAACAACTGCAAACTTTGCAGCAGACCTAGTCGGCGGCGCATTCCCAGCGTTAAGCGCCACGGTCGGTGCGTTAGGTGCTTTCATTGCGGGTTCTAACACCGTTTCAAACATGATGTTTAGCCAGTTCCAATTAGAAGTAGCACAAACTCTGTCTATCTCTAGTGCTGTGGTTGTTGCTCTGCAAGCCGTTGGTGCAGCAGCAGGTAACATGATTGCGATTCACAACGTGGTAGCCGCATCGGCGACCGTAGGCTTGTTAGGACGCGAAGGCGCAACACTACGTAAGACTATCATCCCAACGTTCTACTACTTAGTAATGACAGGAATCATCGGCCTAGTGGTTATCTACGGCTTCAAAATGACAGACGCACTTATGTAAACCATAAGTCGTTACAAAAGCACTTGGCGTTAATACTCAATTCCCCGACTGCAACACCGTCTAATAAGACAGTTGATGAGTTTCGGAATGGATACTAAAACACATCAACACCCTCGGGTATTAACGCCACTTTATTAAGAATAACAAGCAGCCCAAGCCAAGCTCTCACAGAAGGGCAACATCCCAAGAATTTAGGACTGAAATTATGATCATATCCGCATCGACTGATTACCGCGCCGCAGCAAAAGCAAAATTACCACCGTTTCTTTTTCACTACATTGACGGCGGTTCTTACGGAGAACATACCCTACGCCGCAACACGGCCGATCTTGCAGAGATCGCGCTCAAGCAGCGTGTACTTAATGACATGTCGGACCTAAATTTAGAAACCGAATTGTTCGGCGAAAAGCTGGCGATGCCGATTGCATTAGCTCCGGTTGGCCTAACGGGTATGTACGCACGACGTGGCGAAGTCCAAGCAGCAAAAGCAGCCGACAACAAGGGCATCCCTTTTACGATGTCGACCGTATCGGTATGCCCAATCGAAGAAGTCGCACCTAAGATTGAACGCCCAATGTGGTTCCAGCTTTACGTGTTAAAAGATCGCGGCTTCATGAAGAACGTATTGGAACGTGCAAAAGCGGCTGGCGTGACAACACTGGTCTTTACGGTAGACATGCCTGTACCCGGCGCTCGCTACCGTGACATGCACTCAGGAATGAGTGGCCCAAATGCAGCAATACGCCGCGTATTTCAATCTATGCGTCATCTTAGCTGGGCCGTTGATGTTGGCCTGTTAGGTAAACCGCATGACCTTGGCAATATCTCTACTTACCGCGGCTCTCCAACCAAACTGGAAGACTACATCGGTTGGTTGGGTGACAACTTCGACCCGTCGATTTCATGGAAAGACCTAGAGTGGATCCGTGACTTCTGGGACGGCCCGATGGTCATCAAAGGCATTCTTGATGAAGAAGATGCAAAAGACGCCGTGAGATTTGGCGCAGACGGTATCGTAGTTTCAAACCACGGTGGTCGTCAGCTTGATGGCGTTCTATCAAGTGCTAAAGCATTACCTGCAATTGCAGATGCAGTAAAAGGCGACACTAAGATTCTGGTCGATTCTGGTATTCGTACTGGCTTAGATGTAGTTCGTATGATGGCGATGGGCGCAGACTGCACCCTACTTGGCCGTTCTTTCGTCTACGCATTAGCAGCACAAGGACAAGCAGGCGTTGAGAACCTACTTGATCTGTACGACAAAGAGATGCGCGTAGCCATGACACTGACGGGCGCAAAGACAATCAAAGACTTAACCCGTGAATCATTGGTAGGGCTAGATTAAGCCGCCACGATTCTGATTTAGATTCAAACTAATGCTTTGGTCTACTTCGACTGAAGTTCAATCGGTGTCACAGCAATTCCACTGCCGTTGTGACACCGTTTAAAAACAAATCAGTGCCAAATAAGAAGCACAAGGAAGCAAAGATGGAGACAAACACATCTCATGAGCGAGTAATAGACGCACAAGCTTATCAGCAGCTTGAAGCGATACTGGCTCAAAAAATAGAAACGGAACGCATTGTCACGCAAGAGGCAAAGCGCTTGGCTTACGGCACCGATGCGAGTTTTTATCGCTTGGTGCCGAAAATGGTTCTAAGGCTCAAAAACTTAGACGAAGTCATATTCACCATTCAAAGCTGTCGCGAGCTGGGCATTCATTTTACCTTTCGCGCCGCGGGCACTAGCCTTTCAGGGCAAGCCGTTTCAGACTCGGTACTCATCACTCTAACCGACGACTGGCGAGGCCACGAGATTGTCGATAACGGCAATCAGATCATTCTTCAGCCCGGTGTGATTGGCGCAGATGCCAACAAATACCTTGCCCCTTTCCAACGTAAAATCGGCCCAGATCCAGCTTCAATCAATACTTGTAAAATCGGTGGTATAGCGGCGAATAACGCCAGTGGCATGTGTTGTGGTACTGCGCAAAACTCTTATCGCACCGTCGAGAGCATGAAAATCGTATTGAGTGATGGTTCCCTACTTGATACAGCAGATAACGCCAGCGTCGAGGCGTTCAAGCAATCACACAAAGCGCTATTTGAAGGTATTGTTGATTTACACAGACAGACTAGCTCGAATCAAGAACTGGCAGACAGAATCCGCCACAAGTACCGCCTCAAAAATACCACTGGCTACGCGCTTAATGCATTGGTCGATTACCACGACCCAATTGAGATCATCAAACACCTGATGATTGGCTCAGAAGGCACGCTAGGCTTCATCGCAGAGATCACCTACAACACGGTTATCGAACACCCAAACAAAGCTTCGGCCCTGTTGGTGTTTGCCGACATCGAACAAGCAAGTAAAGCCGTTACTACGCTATCAAAAACACCCGTTGCTGCCGTTGAATTGATGGATGGCAGAGCACTGCGTTCAGTGGCTGATAAACCGGGTATGCCTGCATTTATGCCAAGCTTGGATCTAGAAGCCGCGGCTATTTTGGTTGAATCACACGCCAGCTCCCAGCAGGACTTAGATTTACAATGTAAATCAATTTTGGACGCATTGACTGAATACACGATTGTTGAATCGGTGCCTTTCACTTCCGATCCAAAGACAGTCGCGACTCTGTGGGGCATTCGAAAAGGCATGTTCCCAGCAGTTGGCGCAGTGCGTGAAGTCGGTACGACCGTTATCATTGAAGACGTGGCTTTCCCTGTCGAAAACCTCGCTAATGGTATTCGAGAGCTGCAAGAGTTGTTCGACAAATACGACTACAGCGAAGCGATCATTTTTGGTCACGCCCTCGAAGGCAACCTGCACTTTGTGTTTACCCAAGGCTTCGATAGCCAAGAAGAGATCGACCGTTACGGCGGATTCATGGATGACGTTGCCGAGCTAGTCGCTGTGAAATACCAAGGCTCTTTGAAAGCGGAACACGGTACGGGCCGTAACATGGCACCTTATGTAGAATTGGAATGGGGCAAAGATGGCTATGCCTTAATGCAACAGATCAAAGCACTGTTCGATCCAGAAAGGCTACTCAACCCCGGCGTTATCATCAACGACAATCCAAATTCCCACATCACAGACCTAAAGCCGATGCCTGCAGCTGATGACCTTGTCGACCGCTGTATCGAATGTGGATTCTGTGAGCCTGTGTGTCCGTCTCGTACGCTGACTCTATCACCTCGCCAACGTATTGTTTTATATCGCGAGCTACAACGCCGTCGTGCGGCAGGAGAAGAGATAGAAGCAAGCGAGCTAGAGAAGACGTTTGAATACCAAGGTATTGATACCTGCGCCGCAACAGGCCTGTGTGCCGAGCGTTGCCCTGTAGGCATCAACACTGGCGATTTAGTGAAGAAGCTTCGTATCGCTAAATATGAAAAGTTCACTCCAATTGCTAAGTGGACAGCAGATCACTTCTCGACCACCACCAAGCTGACCAAGGCTGGCCTCAAAACCAACCAAGTGGCGAGCAAAGTACTAGGCGCAAATACCGTCGGCAAGCTAACCAACGGCCTACGCTCAATGACTAAAGGCGCGACACCCGTTTGGATGCCTGAGATGCCGCAATCCAATAGCCACTCGCTAGTCTCATCACCAGTGACGGCAGAATCCTCAAGCAATCATAAGAAGGTGGTCTACCTCCCTTCCTGTGCGAGTCGCACCATGGGACAGCAGAGTGATGCGGGCGACCAACGCCCTCTTACTGAAGTGACCATGTCTTTGCTTAACAAAGCCGGATTTGAGGTTATTCTTCCGAAGAAGCTCGATGACCAATGTTGTGGTATGCCTTATGACAGCAAAGGCATGACCGACTTAGCTCAATCGAAGGCTCAGCAGTTGGAAGAAGTGCTATGGCAAGCCAGTCGTCAAGGTGAATACCCAGTACTAATGGACACCAGCCCGTGTGCCAAACGCAGTATTGAGCAATTCACCAAGCCACTAGAGGTGCTAGAGCCGACAGGGTTTGTGAACAAATATTTGCTTGAACATCTAACATTTGAGCCACTTAAAGAGACAGTGATGCTGCATGTCACTTGTAGCTCTCGCCGAATGGGTTTAGAAGGTGCAATGTTAAACCTTGCTAAAGCCTGTACCGAAGAAGTGATTGTTCCAGAGCATATTCAATGTTGTGGTTGGGCGGGTGATAAAGGCTTTACCACACCAGAGCTGAATGAGGCGGCAGTACATCCACTCAAAGAACAAGTGCCGAGCAACTGCACTCGCGGATTCAGCAACAGCCGAACCTGTGAGATTGGTTTATCACATCACAGTGGCATTCCGTATCAATCAATCTTGTACTTGGTTGACGAAGTGGCGCAATAGCTTCGCGCTTACTCCGAGCGATGCGCTCTAGCTTAAAACAAAAAATGGCAGCCCAATCAGGCTGCCATTTCTTTATTCGTTTGATAAAACGTTATTTAGCTAGTTGTTACGAGCTGACAGTTAGAGAGATAAGCTCATCAACTCCTCTGGTGAGTAGTGTTCTGCTTCTGCACCTTTGGCGATTAAGTCGATCACTTTGAATTCGATCATGTCACCAAACTCTTTAGTTAAGTAGTCACGAAACGCTTTCTCGTTCGGCCATTTACCTCTTACGATATAGCCATCTTCTTTGTCAAAGTCTTCCGTTTCAAAGAAGGAAAAATCGGTCATACCAATATTGTGGCAATACAAAACGAGATACATGTTGAATCCTTTACACTTAACTAGGGTCTGTTTAACTTTCGAGCAGCGCTAAAAGCGCTTCCAAAAAGCAGGCCTAAGATTACAACATAAATACTAAATCGAATACCCAATCCAATCACCCGTCGAAAACTTAAGCAACCGACTCTTTTCGTTAATCATCAAACATCATATTAATGGCCACACCTAATAAAATCAGCCCAACAATTGGGCCCATTACTGCTAATGGTGCGCGCTCAATGTATTGCAGGTTCTCTGCAATCATCAAACCCCACTCAGGTTCAGGTGGTTTGGCCCCTAACCCGATGAAGCTCAGCGAGGTCAGGCTCAGTGTTATCACCGGCAGCCTCAACATCGCGTGTCTTAGCAACGGTGGCAATACGTAAGGCAACAGATAAAAACGGAAGATTCTCAGCTTGCTCGTGCCCCACAGCGGCGCGAGATGAGTATAAGGCTGAGCCTTTGCTTCCACTATCAAGCTTGAGCAATGAGCCGCCAATGGCGCCCAAGATACCAATACTATCGCGATTAATGCGCTGTTCGGATTCATACCCGTTAAGCCCGCAACTAGCAACCCTGCAATGATGTAAGGGATACCCTTAGTTATCTCGATAAGACCTTGGCTAAAGCGGGTATTGAAACCCATGATAATGCCTGTCACCAAACTCAAAAACGTCGCCAACATACCGGCTTGGAAGGTCGAAACCATACCTGAACCGATTCTCGCTAACAGATCTCGACCAATGCCATCCGCACCCAATGGAGCTTGCCAACTTGGATCCGCTAAGCGAGCAAATTGACTGGTATATGGGTCACGAAATGCTGCCCAAACTACGATAGTAATTAGGAACGAGAAGATCGCAAAAGCAGTAACACGTTTAGCTCGGCTCTGCGTAAAACGAAACGAAGAGTGACTACTGATGAGCTTACCGCTTTTCAGGCTGTGACCAAGAATCAACTGCTGAACAAACAAGCTCATGCTGCTCACGGCAATCGAAAACAGCAGCAATACTAATAAGCCGCCTTGCAGCATAGGTAGATCTTGCGCCTTAGCAGCACCAAGAATCATGCGTCCGATACCCGGAATCGAGAAGATAAGCTCAACCGCGACCGCACCACCCGTTAAGCCAATAACGATCATTGCAATTTGTGGGATCAGGCTGCTTAGCGCTCTTTTCATCGCAAAGCGAATAATTTGGTTGGAGTGAACGTTGGCACTGAGCCAAGTGATCACCCAAGGTTCATTTAAAACGCGTTGTAAACTGTCTCTGAGTAGGCGACTAAACAAGCCACTGGCAGGTAGGGCGAGCGCTAAACTTGGTAGCCAAATATCTTGCCAACTTTGCCAACCATACGGCGGCAGCCAACCTAACCAGATAGAGAACACCAGTATCAATACCGAGGCAACAACGTACTCTGGTAAGGATATTAATACGGTGCTTAAACTGCTGTAACTCTGCCCTAGTTTGCCCTTCTTCCAACTGCGCAAGGTAGCCAGTAAGCCTGCACCGCACAGTACGAAAGTCATCACCAATGCGCTAGACATCAGAAACAAAGACGTAGACGCTGTCTTTTGAATGCCTAATGCAACCGAAGATCCATCGATCCATGACTTACCTAAGTCACCCGAAAAGGCACTTCCTACCCAGTCGATCAGGCGCTCGCTTGCCGAACGGTCAAGCTGAAGATCAGCACGTACCGCCGCTAAAGCTTCAGGCGTAAGCAGGTGTTGTTGCCCCGCTCTCGCACGCAGGATGGATTGACTTGGGTCGATGCCTGCAATGTCAGGCATCAAGCCAACAAGAATCACCACCACGATCAGTGAGGCGATTCTTGATAGCCAAGGCGTCAAGATAAATAAGGTTCGACGCAGAGTTTCAGCAGATAGCATTTATTTAGTTAACCTGTGTTGCCGCGTTAACTTGTGTCGTTTGATCAACCAAGCGACGTTCACTTGGGTCACGAACTACATTGCTTACACGCTCGCTCTCACCTTGAATCACACGTTCGTGAAGCAGTGGAATAGCAGCGAAGTCGTTCAGGATTTTTTGCTCAGCTTCGATGATCGCTTGCTGACGCAGTGCACCTAGTGGTTGCAGATCAGCGTAAGTCAGTGCTTGGTCTACTTCTTGAGAACAGAATTGACCAAGGTTGAATGAACCCTTACAGCCAAAGTCACTCATCATGTAAGCCACTGGGTCACCAGAATCTAGAACGGTTGCACGAGAAAGGATGAACGCATCGAACTTGCCTGACAGTGCATCGTTTTCAATCTGAGCGTATTCACGAATATCCAGCTCAACTTTGAAACCAGCCGCTTCAAGTTGCTGTTTAAGCAGCGCTGCCACTTCTGGAAGCTCAGCTCGGTCGGTAAAGGTACCGATAACAATGCTTTCACCGTTTGCTTTTAGCGTTTTGTCGATTGCTTGGCCTTCAGGTCGGATCGGCTCAGCCCAAGCAAGTGCAGGACCTAGAAGACCTTGCGCGATGTCCGCATGGTTTTCATAAACGGTATTCACGATTTGCTCACGGTCTACCGCAGCAGCCGCTACTTTACGTAATTCAATATCGCTAAATACACCTGACTTATTGTTCAGGTAAAGCGTGTTAGTACGAGGCATTGCAACTTCGTAAAGCAGGTTCGAATCAATGGTCGCGATCTGTGAAACTGGCACAGCTTCAACAATGTCAGCCGTACCCGTTCTTAGAGCCGCAGCACGAGCGAAGCCGTTAGGAACGTATTCTGCAATTACAGATTCAACTTGCGCTTTTTCACCCCAGTAACCATCGAAACGTTTTAGTTTCGCGCTAGTTGTACCGTTAATTTCAGTCAATTCAAACGGACCAGTACCTGCACCAATAGGGCTAACACGACCATCTTCTTGGTACGCGCTTGCTGCTAGGATAGCTAATTGAGGGCTTGATAAACGGCTTGGTAGAAGAGGGTCATCAAAGCTGGTTTTGATCTCTACGCGGTAGTTGTCCATCGCTTTCACTTCTAGCTCTACACCATCTAGGATGCGTGGCTTAGGTGCCGCTTCTAGCGCTTTCTGTAGTGAGTTCACAATAGACTCTGCTGTTAATGTAGAACCATCGTGGAATTTAACACCTTGGCGAACCGTGAATTGCCAAGTCAGTGGATCAACATGTTTCCAATCCGTTGCCAGCATTGGTTCAGCTTCTGAAGTTGGGCTCAAGTTCACTAGCGTTTCAGCCGTGCTCCAACGCGATAGTTTGAACGCGTCATCAGAAAGTGGCGATAGACCTGTTCTTGGTGGCTGCATCATCGCAACACGAATTTCAGATTTGACCGCCGCATCGCTCGACTCTGGTTGAGAGTCAAAACAGCCCGTCAAAGGCAAAGCCAGCGCTAGAGCGCAAGCCAGTTTGATTGAATTAAAACGCATAGTTATTTTTCTCTGTAAGCTGTGCTTCGTTAATAAACTGTATTTTGTTAATAAACTGTATTTTGTTAATAAGCTGTATTTCGTAATAAATAAGGTTGTATTAACAAGTAGATTTCGAAAGAGGCTGAGATTGAATCAGCAACTGAGTCGCGGGATGAGCAGGTACGCTCATCACTTGAGGTGTCGGTCCATGCTCCACCATCTCGCCATGGTCAAGAACCAGAATTTCTTCACAAAGCGCCTTTGCTGCGCCTAAATCGTGTGTCACCAAAACGATGCGCATATCGCGCTTCTTTTTCAATGAATTGAGTAAATCTAACAGCCTTTGACGGTTCACCGGGTCAAGGCTGGCGGTCGGTTCATCGGCTACCAACACTGCGGGTCTAACGACAAGCGCCCGAGCAATGGCCACACGTTGAGCTTGGCCTGTAGAAAGCTGATTAGGTTTCAGTGATAACAAAGTGGCAGGTAAGCCCACATCCAACAGCGTCTCTTCAATAATGCTTTCATGGTTGCCAGAAACATCTAAGTTGCTTAGCGGCTCGGCTAAGATCTGTCGAACGGTATAGTAAGGATTAAGGCTGGTGTGTGGCTCTTGAGGCACCAATTGAATCAAGCGACACACTGCGGCTTGCGCTTTGCTATTACGAATCGGCAGCAAATGACCAAACAAACTGATTTGGCCAACAGTCGGCTCTTTAAGGCCAAACAGCAGTTCAATCAGCGTTGATTTACCGGCACCAGAACGTCCAACAATAGCTAGGCTTTTGTCTTCAACATCGAGGTCGATGTTCTGTAGTGCTTTGAACGCCTTACCACCCAACCAACTTGGTATTGAGTAGTAATGCACACCGACATTCTCGAACTTAATCTCAATCGGTGTTTGTGTTTCTGAATCTATCACTGGCATTAACGGCGAGACTTCTGAATTTAATGATAAGGTCGAGCTCATGCGATTAGGTCTCTCAATGAACAGCAGAAAGCGTGAGAGCTTGATTCAAGCGCGTGTTTTGGTGCGCCATAAGCCACCACTCCGCCATCATCGATCACCAATAACTTGTCACACGCGAGCGCGCTGTGCAGGTCATGAGTGATAAGCAGGCCACCAATTTGTCGCTGTTTAACATTGTCGCGAATCAGCTTGAGTATCTCTTGCTCTGTCACCGGATCTAACGCACTGGTTGGTTCATCTGCAATGATGATATCGGCGTTACTCAGCAACCCAATCGCAATGCACACTCGTTGACGTTGCCCTCCAGAGATTTGACTCGGGTATAACGGCAAGATGGTTTCTGGGTTAGGGAAACCGAGTTGTACTAGCAATTCGGTGAGCTTGGTTTTGTCTTGCGATTTAAGCTTAGTGCGAGTGCCTGTCAATGCCAAACTGAGTTGGCCTTCAATGGAAACGAGAGGGTTCAATGCTTGAAGGGCGTCTTGGAAGATAACCGCAGGTCGTTGTGCTGCGGTTCTTTGCAGCATAGGCAAACCACATACCGCTTCACCAGACAGAGAAATATGACCTTCAACCTCAACCGTTTCCGGCAGAAAACCTGCAATCGCGCGTGAAAGCATCGACTTACCAATGCCTGATGGACCCATGATCGCCAACAGATCACCTCGATATACATCGAAATGAATATCTTGAAAAAGTGTTCTCGAAGAGGTTTTGATCGTTAATCGGTCAACAGACAAAAGTGGGGCGTTCACGCAAGTACTCATAAGTAGATGTTATAACATAACAACTCTATCATTAAGCCTGTATGATGAAAAGTGAACATTGAACCGGATCGCAAAAAATTGCCTGTGAAACCATCTATGGTCACAATCCGTTAGGTACAAAAAAGCGCCTAACTACAAGAAACAGTCAGGCGCTTTCGTAATGATTCTATATGACCTCAGCTTTGTGGTCGCTGTTATTACTTATGTCATTGGAAGGCATTTCCGCTTAACTTGAGCGATGAACGGATACAAGAAGGCAATACGCCCAAGATAGAACAAAGTAAACGCCAACCACAGACCATGATTGCCCCACAAATCGACCGAAAACGCCTGTACAGCCAAGAATACCGTCAAGGTAGCGATGCTAGAGTCTCGAACCGGACGTGTGGTTCCTGTTCCAGTAAAGATGCCGTAAACCGTTAAACCAAAGCCTGCCACCAGCGGGAATACAATCAGCCACGGAGCCATCTCTTGATACAAGGCAACCAGCGCTGGAATATCGGTAAACAAGAAAACAATCACGTCTTTAAACATCAAGGTCAACAACGTTAACGCAGCAATGAAACCTGCCGTCCATTGAAAATTGAGTCTTAATACACGATCCAACATCGAAGCATTTTTCTGACCAACCGCTTTACCCGCAAACACACTTGATGCATTAGCAATGCCATCAAACATGTAACTAACAATAAAGGTCACCTGCATCAGAATCGCGTTAGCGGCCAGAACATCAGTACCCAGTTTGGAACCAGTACGCGCCATCATATTGAAAAATACCAAGATACAGATCGTGCGTAACAGTAGGTCAGTATTTGATGAGATGATTGTCGAAAGGTCTTTCTTGGTCATCTTCGAGCCTTGCAGGAACTCAGAGATCGAGATGTTGCTGGTCTTCATCACCAGCGTCATACCAATCACAAAGGTGGTGATTTGTGCAATCAAACTTGCGTATGCCACACCGGCGACACCCAAGTCGAAATAAAGCACGAACACCGCATCTAAAACAATGTTCAACACGTTACCAAACACTTGTGTGTAAAGGACTTCTTTGGCTTTCGCCTGCCCCATTAACCAACCAATAATGGTGTAGTTAAGCAGAACAAAAGGTGCGCCATAAATCAAAACACTGAAGTAGATATGCGCATGCTCGGCCACATTGGCTTCAGGCTCTATCACCCACATTGCGCCTTGCCAGATGAGCGGTTGTATCAAGATAAAGATCAAACCCACCAAACCAGACAGCACAAACGGACGCATCAAGCTACCCGCTAAATCAGAGCGACTGCCCTTACCCAATGCCATCGCACTTTGCCCGGTCGTACTGACACGGAAAAAGCCAAATAACCAATACATGGTGTTCATAATGATGGTGCCAATCGCCACACCACCGATCAGTTCAGCGATACCAAGCTGACCAATCACGGCGGTATCCACCGCGCCAAGCAGAGGCTGAGTCACCGTTGAGATGATGAAAGGGAAAGCGATTTTTAGATAATCTTTGTGGGTAATGGTCATATTCTAGCGAGTGATATTAAGAACTATTTGCAATTAGAACGGGATGCTATCGTTTAATCCGTACGTTGTCATCATTTACTGGGGTAAAGTATCAACAAAGCACCTTTATCTTAGTTCACCTGCATAGAATCGTTAGCTGCCATTGGTTGTGCTAATTTTTCTCAACAAAAGAGCAAAGTCTGGTTCAAGAAAACAGCACAACCATCGATTAAGTGAATTTACGCTAGCGAGCCAAATAGGTAGCTTTAGGTCGGTTAGTAGAAGCTCACCGGAAGATAAAAATCGAGTTCAAACACTTCATCACTGTTGAGAAAATGATTCTGATGATAATGCACATACGCAGGAGTAGAGCGCTGTTTAAAGCCAGACGTAGGTAGCCACTTTTCTAACACCATACTAATCTGTGGTAGCAGTTCACCATAGCGGCCATTAAGTCGAAAAACGGCATGCAAACCACCTGGAATCACCATCTGATTCACAACACTGCGATACTTAATCGGTTCATCGATCGTAATACATGCCACATAACGACACTGATCCATTTCGACCCAGGCAGGGTTAGAGTGATGCAAGCCGAACTGACTCGAAAAATCACGCTGTTCAGAGTTCGCCCACGCTTTCAGTATCAACCAAGCATTGCGAATAGAGCGGTTGTAGCCCATATGTCGAACGTAGGCAGCCATGCGCTCAGGCACTTCAACGATCTTCGGTTCAGGTAACACTCTCTGCGCCACATTCAAATAGCCCGCCGCCACTTCAGGATCTTTCAGATAGGGTTTTTCAGCTATTTGTAAGTCGTGTTTACGCCATTCACCCGGCGACATATTAAAAGTCGCCTTAAATGCTCGACTGAACGAAGACACCGAACTAAAGCCACACTTGTTGGCAATTTCTACCACTGACGACGTGGTATCAAACATCAATTGATTAGCCGCATACTCCATTCGGGTACGTCGAATGTATTGGTGCAGCGACTCCCCCACAACACTTTTGAAAGTACGATGAAAATGCTGTTCGGAATAAGCTGCGATCTCAGAGAGCGCTTTGGCCGACAAAGGCTGACTGATGTCTTGGTGAATATAGAACAGAACATCATTGATTCTAGATATGTGTTGTCGCGACATCGTTTAAATAGCATAAATGGACATGTTTATAAGCATAAATGGACACGCTGTTTTTTACAATTGCCGTGTAATATCAAACCATAAAATAAAAACGAAAATGACGAGACACTACAAATGGAAATCGCACAATCACTGCAACAAATTCAGTCTTCTTACATCCGAGAAATTCTCGCAGCCGCAAGCGATCCAAATGTCATTTCATTGGCCGGTGGTTTGCCAGATGAGAAAACGTTCCCTATTGATTTAATGAAGCCAACGTTAGAAGACCTAGCGAACATGCCGGAAGTTTTCCAATATGGGTCGACTGCTGGTTATGGCCCTTTGCTTGAGCACCTAACGCAAAGCTACCAATTGCCAGAGTCACACACGGCAATGATTTGTACTGGCTCTCAGCAAGGTTTGGATTTGATTGCGCGTGCGTATGTCGACCCAGGTGATGTGGTTGTGATGGAAGCGCCAAGCTACTTAGGTGCGATGCAGGTGTTTGGCCTCGTTCAAGCAAAAATTGCGACCGTGTCTCAAACAGAATTTGGCCCGAACCTAGACGAACTGGAAACGTGCTTTGCACAGCAATCACCCAAGATGTTCTATGCTGTGCCTGATTTCCATAACCCAACAGGGGTGTGCTGGGCAACAGAAACTCGTCAAAAAGTAGCTGAGCTGTGTATCAAATACAACGTGGCATTCATTGAAGATGCACCATACCGTGAGCTACGTTTCACAGGTACAGAACTGCCGTTAGTTTCTTCGCTCTGCCCTGACAACTCTATCGTTCTTCGTTCATTCTCTAAAATTGCATCGCCAGGTTTACGTATTGGTGCGGTAACAGGTAAGCGCAGCTACCTTGAGCCACTGATCAAAGTGAAACAAGGCGCTGACTTACACTCAAGTGTACCTATGCAAGCGCTGCTTGTCGGTCTTCTGAAACATGAAGACTTCAACGTACATATGGAAAACATTCGCACACTGTACAAGTCTCGTTATGAAGTGTTATTTTCAGAACTAGAAAAAAAACTGCCTGCAGATTGCGTGTTAAAAGCCGTAGATGGCGGGATGTTCATTTGGGTTGAAATCCCAGACTGCGACACCTTCGAACTGGCTAAAACTCTACTCTCTAATGGTGTGGCGGTTGTACCAAGCCCAGTATTCTATCCAAAGGCTGACGAAGCAAAAGCTGCACTTCGCTTGAACTTCACCAATGCCAACCCAGAAGAATTAACCGAAGCGGTGAAACGCTTAGCGGAAGTACTTAACCAATCATGATCTTGATTGTACAGACAGCTTGGATTATTGATTGATAAGCTTATTACGGTTCAAGCAATAACGATTCAGCCAGTGTTAATTCTCAACTCAGAGACTTAACACTGGCTGATTTCGTATAGGAATAAGGACCCAAGATGATTAGAATTGAAAAATTAGCCGACAGACATATCGAGGCAATAAAATCGATTCAACTAGCTCCAGAACAAGTTAAGTTTGCAGGTACAGCTAAAGAGTTTTTAGCAGAAGCTAGCGATACTACCCACCTACATGTCATCAGATTAGACAATGACATCGTCGGCTTTTTCAAAATCGACACGGATTACGCATCTAACTATGACTTTTGCCCGAACACCGCCATCGGCCTAAGAACTTTTGTCATAGACCAAAGCCAACAAGGAAAAGGGATTGGTACACGCGCTGTGCGAGCATTAGTACTGTACATCGCCATACACTACAGCGGCTACCACTCTATTTATCTTACCGTAAACTGTAAGAATCCAGCGGCCAAGGTTTGTTATCAGAAAGGTGGGTTCCAAGATTCGGAAGTACTCTATCTTGGAGGGGCTGCTGGTCCTCAATATGTTATGTTTAATCACATTCGTTAGGCAAAATGGAAAAATCAAATGGAAGTGACCGTTGGCAACAGCCCAGATCTCATACGTAAGGCGCAATTCATTCGCAATCAAGTATTTGTTGTAGAGCAAGCTATCCCTGAAGTTTTAGACCTCGATGGCCTAGATCCAATATCGCATCACGTCTTAGTCACCGATGCTGAAAATCTGGTAGCAACCGCTCGCTTATATATTGATGACTGCGGACACGCCATTATGGCTCGTGTTGCCGTCTTGCAATCGTATCGAGGTTTAGGTATTGCTTCTAAAATGGTAGCCGCACTTCTAGAACATGCGACTCAACAGGGTGCCAAAGTCATTGAAATTCACGCCCATCAATACTTAAAGAATTACTACGAAAAATTTGGCTTTGAGTTTATCCGTGAAGTAGAAATCGTTGGAGAACACCAACTCATAGAAATGAGGTACTACATAAATTCAAAGCGTAACGTTCAATGAACCTCAAATACCTCAAGCCAATTAAATAAACATCCTTTCAACACCTGCAAACCCACACAATAAACAATGCTAAATAGCCCTACATTTGGTTGGTTTTTGTCCTACACCGCCTTAGTTATACTGCGCCTGATTTTAATAAGCCTACCGCTGTAGACTGAGAACGACACAACGTCGCTCTATCGACATTTATGGCAAATAACAGGTAAACGCTCTGGATTTACGTTCCAGCTCGCAGAAAGGAAAAACCATGTCTCAATATGTTGTATGTGCTCTGTATAAATTCGTTGCACTTGATGATTACCAAGAAATTCGCCAGCCACTAACTGAAGTGCTAGAAGCCAACAAAATCCGCGGTACTTTGCTACTTGCGAGTGAAGGCATCAACGGTACTGTTGCAGGTAAACGCGAATCTATCGATGCACTTCTTCAATGGTTTAAGCAAGACACTCGCTTAGCGGACGTTGTTTATAAAGAATCATTCAACGAAGAACAGCCATTCAACCGTACCAAGGTGAAACTCAAGAAAGAGATCGTAACCATGGGCGTTGAAGGTATCGACCCTCGCCATGTTGTCGGTACTTACGTTAAGCCAAACGAATGGAACGACCTCATCTCTGATCCAGATATAATCTTGGTTGATACTCGTAACGACTACGAAGTCGATATCGGTACATTCAAAAATGCTGTAAACCCAAACACAGAAACCTTCCGTGAATTCCCTCAATACGTGGCAGATAACCTCGACCCTAAGAAACACAAAAAAGTCGCGATGTTCTGTACGGGTGGTATTCGTTGTGAAAAATCAACAGCCTACATGAAAGAGCAAGGTTTTGATGAGGTATACCACCTTGAAGGCGGCATTCTGAAGTACTTAGAAGAAGTGCCAGAAGAAGAGAGCATGTGGGAAGGCGACTGCTACGTATTTGATGGTCGTGTTGCGGTAAACCACCAGCTAGAGAAGAGCGGTTACGACGTGTGTAACGCTTGTCGCCTGCCAATCACAGATGAAGACAAAGCGTCTGAGCACTTTGAGAAAGGCGTAAGCTGCCCTAAATGTATTGATAAGCACAGCGACGAGCAGAAAGCCCGTTTCCGCGAACGTGAAAAGCAAGTTCAACTTTCTAACGCCCGTGGCGAAACCCACGTAGGTGGCGAAGCCGCTCATCTTATTGAGCAGCGTAAGAAAGAAAAGCTGGCGCTCAAAGAACAGCAACGTTCTGGCAAGCAAGCGAAGTAAGCCTCATACGATAGGCCTAAAGTTATAAACGTATAACGATAGATATTAAAAAGGGCACAAATTCGCGGACCATTCCACGAGTTTGAGCCCTTTTCTGATCGCTTTACTGCTTTGTGTTTTGAACCACATTTCTTTCGATAAATTGCTTCTATACTGTTAGTAATACGACTAGAGAGGAAGTGCCAATGCTCAATGAAAACCATGCCTTTATCTTAGATTTCCCAGATCTTAAATTAGACATTGTTCAGCTCAACCACGACGACGAAAAATTCAAAGCAGACATGCAGAAATACCACCAACTCGACTACGACATCCGCCAACTAGAAATTTCTGGCAGCCCAATCGATGACGACAGCATGCACAACCTCAAAGTAGAACGCATGGCATTAAAAGACTCGCTACATAAGCAACTTACTCGACATCACGCGCTTAAGATCGTTTAAATCACAACGTTCTTACTGCCCGATTTTAAGCCATGCATTACGCATGGCTTTTCGTTTTTAGGTAAAGAAATCATGACCATCATCTGCAATAAGGCCATGAAAGAACAACGTAACCAAGTCACTCTGTCGAGCTTTAGAAGTAGCACCCTCGCCATCAGTTTTTATCAGGCGCTTGGCTACCAAGTCATAGACGATAGCTATGATTATTTCATGGGGCTAGTTCTTCACCTAAACCGTGAGCCTTAAATCTGATACTGCTTTTGCAAGATTATGAAGACGAACTGACGAGATAAAAAAGCACACTAGCTAAAAGCTCTCGCTATTCGTCCCTTACTGCTCACCACATAATGGCCAATGTAAGCAGGAATAAACACTGACTCACCTTTAGTTAACGTTAAGCTCACACCTTGTTCGTTGGTAAGAGTCAGATCGTTATCTATTGCCATGAGTATTTCAGCACTCCCTGTTGTTATTGCTTCATTTTCAGGACATTGAATGATATTGAAATTGAAGTCACTGACAGGGATCTCGTAGCTATCGCATCGTCCAACCTTAGAGGGCGCCAATATCAAATTGTTAAACGATATTGGTTCGAATCGTGTGCACTTAACCAATTCTGGTACATCGATATGTTTTGACGTTAAGCCAGCACGTAACACATTGTCGGAGTTCGCCATGACCTCTAACCCCGTTCCTTTCAGATAGGCATGCGGTGTATTGGCCTTCAAATACATAGCTTCGCCAGGCTTCAATGTGATCAAATTTAAAAGCAAGACTGAAAAAAGGCCTACGTCATTAGGGTACTGCTCGTTGAGCTCGACAATTAAGGAAAATTCAGCTTGGTCTTGATGAGCACGAGCGTAGGCCAACAGCTCACCCAATGCGTTAGATTTCTTCTGATCATTCAATGTTAATAGCGCACAGAAAAATGCTTCTAAACCTTGAGGAGTGAGGTTGCTGCTAAAGTCTTCTACCAAGCTTGTGATCTCGAAAGATCTCAATTGCTTGAACAACGCCATGATCTCTTCATATTCTCGAAAGCCATTCATCGCTTGATATTCAGTGATCGCGTAAACCAATTCAGGTTTGTGGTTCGAGTCTTTGTAATTGCGATTCCCTGCTGTTAAAGGGATTCCAGCTTGCTCTTCCTTAGAATAACCTTCTTCAGCTTGCTTTTTACTCGGGTGAACCTGAATGGACAAGGCCTTATCTGCCGCTAATATTTTGAGCAGAAACGGTAATTCGCCAAACTCTTTTGCTATATCTGCAGACAAATATGCCGATCTATCTTTATTAATCAGGTCAGATAAAGACAACGGATTTTGGTCAAACATCACCATTGAACACCCTTTTGGGTGAGCGCCCATCCAAACTTCCGCTTGCGGTTGTTGTGACTCATTCTTAAAACCGAACAGTTCACGTATCGAAGAAATACTTCCCCATGCATAGTTTTGAATGGTGTTTACCATAGGGAAGAATGAGGGTTCTGAGAGATGGCTGAGTGACATGATGCTTTCCGTAGTGAGCCCCTTGAACACAATTCAAAAGAGCAGATTCTAATAACGTAAGATAATTAGAAAGACTACAGAGTACGGCTAGAACCCACATGAGATGGGGTCTTAGACGCAATAGGAAAAATTCTTAGAAACAAATGAGACAAATGAAAAACGTGAAAAGAGTCACATTTGAATACTACGTATAAAATTCTAAAGATTAGATAGCTACACAATAACCAGAGGGCCAATAGCAGCTATCTTATTTACGAAGAAACCCCTTACAAACCAGAGCGAACCTCGGCACTTTTCTGAGGTGATTGAGCTTGTAGGAAAGGAAGGAGAAGCAGCCCAATAACGGCGGCACAAATCGAGATGGTAATGAAGAATCCGCTCCAACCGTAAGTTTCGAGAACGACCGCTAATGGATAACCAGAGAGTGCAGCACCCATATAAGCAAATAATCCAACAAAGCCTGTTGCGGCTCCAGCAGAGTCTTTATGCGAACATTCAGCTGCCGCCATACCAATCAGCATTTGAGGACCGAAAACAAAAAAACCAACACAAAACAGCCCCGCGGCTTGAAACACAAAATTGGTTAGAGGCATCAACCATAAAGCCGATACCGAGAGGAAGATACCAATCGAAAACAGGATATTCATCGGGCCTCGATTGCCACCAAACAGTCTATCTGAGCCCCACCCTGCAACAAGTGAACCAACGAAACCTCCAATCTCAAACAGAGACAATGCAGCGTTGGCGTTTATCAAATTGTAACTGTGTTCCTCGGTTAAATATAAATTACCCCAGTCGTTAACCGCGGTTCTTACTATGTAAACCAACACGTAACTAAAGGCGAGCAGCCAAATGTACTTATTACTGAACACATAGGTTTTCAATATTTCTCGATAGCTTAACCCTTGCCCATGGCTCTCTTGCGCTAACTCTAATTGATCATTTCGCCACTTTCCTACCGTCGGCAGTCCCATGGTGGTGGGCTTATCACGTAAACGCCAACAGACGATAAGACCAATAAAAATACCAATCATACCAGGCCATATAAAACCAGCTCGCCAACTGTATTGGAGAGTCAAATAGCCAACAAGAATAGGGATTAGTGCCCCGCCGACGTTATGCGCCGTATTCCAGATAGCCCAACGAAACCCTCTTTCCGATCGAGAATACCAAGTCGTCAACAGCTTAGAACATGAAGGCCAACCCCATCCTTGGAACCATGCATTGAGCACCCAAAGCGAGATAAACGTAGCCAACGAACTAGAAAAGCCAAACGCTATATTGATCAAGCCTGTCGCAATTAGGCCCAACCCCATAAAGTAACGAGGATTTGAACGATCCGATATCGTACCTGAAATAAATTTGGACAAGCCATAGGAGAGATAAAACAGAGTGCCAATTAGGCCGATGTCACCTTTGTCTAAACCAAGATCGGTGATCATTGCCGGTGCGGCATAATTGAAGGTTTTACGAGTGAAATAAAAGCCAGCATAGCCAACATACATCCCTAACATTATATGAAGGCGCCAGTACCGATAACTCTGATTAACCTGATCATCACTTAAGGTATGGCTATTTGACGTTGTTGATCGCAGAAATCCAAACATATTCGTTCTCAAACTTTAGGTAATGTAACGCTGATATTGGTACCCGAAGGGCAACCATTAGCGTTGATTATCATCTTGCCGCCAAGCGCTTGAACACGCTCTTGCATGCCCCGAACACCCATTCCTTTGAGAAGATCTTGCGCAGTAAAACCAACGCCATTATCTGAGATTCGAAGCTCAACCTGTTCCTCTAGAATCAGCTCAATTCTAATCTCGCTCGCGCTAGCATATTTATGGGCGTTGTTTAAGGATTCTTGGCACAACCTGAAGAGAGCAACCTTGAGCGTGTCACTCAAACACGAGTAATCACCTTGCCAATTTAACTGGATATCAACGCCGTAATCCGAAAACTCCATTTCCCGAATAAGCTGTTCTACGGAATCTTTTAGATCAAGATCATCCAACATCTTAGGTCTTAGTTTTGTGAGTAGACGCTTGGTGGTGTCATAAACATTCAAAGACAACGACTCAATCGTCCCAGCACAGCGAACGCTCATTTCAGCAGCATCGACACGTTTAATAATGCTGGCCTGAGTGCGAATGGCTGTGATGTTTTGGCCAATTTCGTCATGTAACTCACGCGCAATATCACGACGAACCGACTCTTCGGCTGTGATCAACTGACGTGATAGATTTTGATTCCTAGAGAGCTCGCTTCGCAATTTCGAGTTGAGATCTTTTTGTTTTTGAACCGCTAAACCAAGCAGGATACCCGTGATGGTTTGAGCTGAAAGTGACAGAAGTAAATCGGTAATTTCGAGCTTAGATGTTCCACTGTGGGCAGCAATCAGGGCGACACTGTTTAGCAAAGTCGCTAACAAAGCGCCTTGCCACCCATAACGAACAGCCAGCAAGATAATAGGGATCGCCATACAAAATGGGGCGAAGCGTCTTAGCTCATCAGGCAAACTGGTTTGTATCAAAATACTGGCGACCAGCAACACACTGTATAACGCGATATGACGTATCTTGAACTCAACAATATTGTTGATTAAATAAGAGCTCAATGGCGCCCACTTGTTTTGGAATAGGTAGTTCCAAACTAGATAACACATCGGCACCAGCATTAAACCGCCTGTGATACTCACCAACCAAACCATGTAAACAGCCGGAACATGAGAACCCACCGCGGCAACGTTGATCAATGCGGTGACCATGATTAAGCTTGCCATCACCAACAAATGACGATTCTGGTCACCATAGTAATATCGCTTGGCAATTAAAGTGGCAGGAATGCTCAATCCACTGGCGATGAGTATCGTCAACCATTGAGGTTCATCAAGTAGTAAGGCTAAAGCGATCGCTAGCCCCCACTCAGCAATGTAGATAGCAGGCCAATAGTGAGTGCGAGTGTGCAGCGTCATTCCCAATCGGAGTGAAAATGGGAAAAGCAGAATGGCTAATTCAGGGTCATTAATGAAATAGAAAGCAATAACCCATAAACAGAACCATGCACAACCAGCCATAAAAACCCCACATAGGGAGGTGGCTAGATAGGAGCGCATTAATACTGATCTTGAGTGAACAATTTAGCTAACTCAACATTGTTTTTAACATTGAGTTTATCCATCGCATTGGCTCGGTGTACATGCACTGTTTTATGACTGACCCCAAGTTCAACGGCAATAGACTTTACATCAAGCCCTGTAGCTAATAACTGACACACTTCGCTTTCTCTGCGGGTGAGCTGATTTAACGAGGCTTTATTCTTTACCGGGGTTGCGAGCTTTATTGCGATATCGGGCGTGAGATAACAACCGCCATTTGCGCTCGTGTGTACGGCTTGGATTAGCTCATCAGGGCTACAGCGTTTGCTGAGGTAACCTTTGGCACCTAACTCCAACGACTTCTCAACCATCGCCGGTGAGTCATGTACACTTAACATGATACTTGCAATGCCTGATGGAATCTCTTCCAATAAGCTCAAACCACTCTCATCTTGCATTGAAATATCTAAGATAACGACATCAGGGTGACAACTTGGCAACCCGAGACGCGCTTCTGCCGCAGAATTGAATTCACCGACGACTGTGATATCAGCTTCAAGACTAAGTAACTGAGCAAAACCAGAGCGGACAATGACGTGGTCATCAACAAGTGCAACATTAATCATGATACTAACCAGAACGAAAGAGTAGAAAAGAAAAATAGCCCCAACAGGAGCTATATAGAATTAAGTCTAATGATAGAGATAATACTGAATCGAACTAACGATTGGTATGATCTCGCATGCTTTAAATAGATAAAGCACACGAGGCTAACTACCTGAAACTAAGCTTGCGGAAACAAGTACACAAGAGTAACTACGCGTTTTGAGCCGCTAGGTGCATTTTCTTAGCGTGGCGAATCTTTTTCTCTTCAGCAATAGCAACGAACAGCAACAAAACAATACAAATAGCAGCAGATGTATCCAGTGCTGCAAATGTGCCTTTCCAACCTGTTAAGCCGAAAATAGGTGTTCCATCAGCAATCATACCTAGACCAAGTTTTGCGAAACTGTCACCGATTAGGTAAGCAAATGTGCCTTTAACACCATCTGCAACACTGATTGCTTTTTTAGGTACGAAACCTACCGCAGCAACACCAATTAGCAACTGAGGACCAAACACAAGGAAACCAAGCACAAACAGTGATGCTAGGTACATGAACTCGCTTGTTGCATGCTGGTAAAACTCTAGAGAGACAATAATCAATCCAAGTGAAACACAAGCAACTAAAGCGCGACGTCCGTTCGCAAGGTCTGATAAATAACCCCACATTAACGTACCGACTAATGCGCCGACTTCAAAAAGAGTAAAACCTGAAATCGCCGTTTCTTTCGATAGGCCTAGCTCTTGATACGCGTAAACGGTAGACCATTGATCGATACCGATACGAACAATGTATAAAAAGATGTTTGCGAAACAGAGCAACCAGATCACTTTGTTTTTAAGAATGTATTCAACAAAAATCTCTTTCTTAGTCATTTGATTCTCTTCAGCGGCCGTGTCTTCTTCGCTGATTTCTTCGTCAAACAACTCTTCTACTGTACCTAAACCATACGCTTCTGGAGAGTCGTTACCAAAACGCATCCCAATAAAACCAACCACAATCGCGATAACTGATGGAAACACGAACATACCAATCACGTTGCCATCAAATAAGTAATTAGCGCCAAACAGAGCCACACCAGCAGCACCGGCACCACCCACATTGTGTGACATATTCCAAAGGCCTAAATATGAACCACGCTTATTACGAGGCGTCCATTTAGTAATGGTCGAATAACTTGAAGGACCACCGGTACTTTGGAAAAAACCACTCAATGCGTAGAAGGAAACCATCATAAATAAGCTAGCACTGCCACCACCTAAGCTGAAGCTAAAGCCCAACATGGCAAGGCCAGAGAGGATCAGCATGAATGGTAGAAACTGCTTGGTGTTCTTACCATCTGCGTAGTAGGAAACAACCGTTTTACCAATACCATAAGTGATTGAGAAACCAAGGCCGATAAGACCTAGATCCGTCATAGATAATCCATAAGTAGAAATCATGTCGTTTTGCGCGACGTTGAAGTTCTTACGGATCAAATACATGGTTAGATAACCAATGAACACGACTAGGTAAGATTGTAGGAATGGTTTAAACCACATTTTTCTTCTAGTTTCGACCGGAAGATCCAGTGTCGGTTTTCGAACCTGATCTAGGAACTTTAACATTGTGAACTCTCTTATTATTAATGAGATCTGCACGGAGTATTGAGCCCGTGCGCTCGTTACCATTTGATAATGAAATAATAAGGAGTCTAAAAAGCGACCGCATGAGAGAGGGTCTTAGAACAACTAAGAAAAATTCTTAGTTCAGAATTGGGAGTCAAGAAAGCGTGAACAGCATCACCTTGTTTAAAATGTGTTATGTCTTGAGGAAATGTTAGAGAATTCGTTACTTAGAGCATTAGCTAGTCAAACAAAAGAGAATGGGGCGGCCGTTACATGCTGCTATGTTCGGAGATCTAAAGTGGCTAACGAAAGCCACATTAGATTCGCTTTGTTGTTTTATTGCTTTCCCGTTTACGTCTAACGATAGATGCTTTAAGCAATAACAACTTAGGTTTAGTGGTTCTTAGGCACATCTAATTGTTCAATCAACGACGGATACCCCCAACCATTCTCACCTTCGACTACAGCCTCTCCGGTTAAATATTCAAAAAGCGTCGGCGCTAACGAGCCATTGGATTCGATCTTTAATGGCTGTGAGTTTTCACCAATTGGCGAGCCCCAGAAACCGATGAATGCGTCCTTCTCTAAATAGTCTTCACCAGCATGACGCCCCGGTACCTTGGTGTTGTAACCAATTCCAGCTTTCGGGAACAGGTTAACCGTGCCCGCTCTATCTTCAAGGTAGATATTGGCTAGTTGATTGACAGAATCTGGTCTAGGAGTCAATTGGGTTAACTCTGTCCACTGCGCACTGCTGCACCATGTAGTGACATCCACCTTCATCGCTCGGTTAATACACTTTTCAACTAATTGAGAGTAGAGCGCGAAATCAGATTGATTCGGTCTCTTGAGATAAGGATTAAGCTCTTGTGTGTTAAGTAAAACTGGCGCTCGATTTGCTTCTAGCGACTCGTAGAAAAGCTTGTCACCTTCGCGGGTAATCAATTCGTCGACTCGTTTTAAATCTCGGTTACCAATCACACGAACCGCACAACGTTGTTGGTCACATGTGCTTTCTCTTACGACCATATAATCAAGAGTTTCAGGTAAGCGTTGCGATATCTGATTAATGATGTTGATATTCTGACCAGGTGGCGCTGCAATCGGAGACCACTGCGTGAGTTCTTGGTAAACAGGCTGAACCTGCCACCCTTGAGCCGAATTAAAGAAGTCCATCATGAAGTTACCACCGGCAGTCGAGGCGACCACCACATCCAATTCCTTCGAGCTTGGGTAGCTTAGAGCATTGGTGATTTTAGGCCCTTCACCCTCGTCTGAAGATATCTTCTTCACCACAATTGGATACTCTAGCTCTGCTTGTAAGCCTTCAAATACCTGCTTTTCGGGATTGAGCGCGTAGAACACCGGCGTTAAACCATGATCCCCAGCCATGCCCCATAGCGTTTTATCGTAAACGCCTGCACTGCGGTAGGTCGCTTCAATCTGGCGAATCCAATAGTCCAGTCGGTTAAGCTCTCCAGTCGGCATCAGAATTTCGTCACTAAAAGGACCGGTAAAGTGCGCGAAGTGATCCGGCCATGGGTTATAAACCAAGGTGTAATCCGGCATCCCTTTTCCATCTAACTCGGCAAACTGAGTGATCAACTGTTTAACCTGAGCTCTCTTTGAAAACTTGGTGAAAAAATCAAAGCCAGATATAGACTGATACGCCTCAATACCTTCAATCAAGGCTTGACGCTTTTCTTGCAAAACCACTTCGACTTCTGAACGTTCTTGAAGCTCTTTAACGCAGCGTTTCTCACCATAATCACGCAGTGACTCACCCAAACCTAGGTTTACTAGCCCGTCGTAAGTCGTGTGAGCATTCCAATCGTATTGGGCGTTGCAGTTCAACGTTTTCAGATAATCAAGGCGATCAAACATGGTCTGCACCTTGTTGTTTGCCATCAACACATCCAACTGCAGGGCATCATTACCAAAGAAGTAATACGCTCGGTCGATCTCTCGGTCAACAAAGTGGAAATTAGGGATACCAGTGCCACCTTGCCCTGATACTTTCGCGCCCGTTTTAATGATCGGTAGGTTACGTACGCTGATTGTGGGAGTTGAAGAGATACCCACTCGGCTAATATTGTCTAGATGTTCTTGATAGAGTTTTTTGAAGAACGGAAGATAATTCGGATCACGGTAGGTTTGTTCAGACAGAACTTCCATGAACCTCACCTGCTGTTGATGCTCAGGCTCAATCACCGTTTCTAACTTAGGTTTGTATTGCGTTCGGTTTTTATGATTTTGGTAAGCAACCGAGATGAATGGCGCGCTTTCATCGACCAACCCCTCAATCAACCCTTGCTGTAAACCATCGACGGTCACTTGGACCGCAAAGCGCTTGTTCTGTTGGGATTCTAAGAACTGAATGAGCGCATCAGGCTGGTCACTAAACGCTTGCTGCATCCAATCATCGAGCGCTGCTGCACGTTCTTCTTTAAACACAAACTGGCGGTAGGCTTTCAGCAAGTTTAAGCGCACAAAATCAATAAGCGTGATGGTAAGAGCTTGTGCTTTGTTATTCGGCTTATCAGCGTTTTCTGGTTTACCATCTTCTGCAATCGCCAACATTGCAGACTTCATATCGCCGTCATCCATTCCCAATGCCGCTTTATCGATCAAATCAACGATGATCGGTTGAATCTGAGCGATGATCGCTAGATCTTCAGGGCTATTGGTTAAGTAGGTGTAATTCGCAGGGAGCGTGTCCATATCCTGCCAAACACCAATTTCGAATAACGCATCGTAGATAACCACCATGTTGGCAATGAACTGTTCATCGATACGAATACCTTCATGATGTCCCGTTGCTTCAGTCGAGGTATCTGGCTCATGATGCTCTGAGGTTGGCTTATCTCCAACATGATAGAGGCTATGTTCAAAGCCCTTTAGCGCCTGCTTATCATAAACCGTCGACAAGTAAGATTTGAATACATCTTCACTGCCCAAGCCTGAATAGCGGTCGTAATAACTATAGAGAAAATAACCCAAAGGAATTGAGTACGTCGGGTTAGATAACTGAGCAACGACTCTGGCTTTTGTTTTGACATCTAAAGGGAGAGCGAGAATATACGCATCTAATGTAACGCCACCAATCGTGAAAAGAGCCGCATCACGAGTGAGTTTGGCAGAGTAACTTAGGCTTGAAAGCACCTGATTTTTTAGCACTTCACTGGAGCTAAACACACCACCAATGACGGGCGTTGTTGATATATCAGCCATACTCGGCGCTGAAACAACGGCCAACGAAAGAGAGCCAACTAAACTAGTGTAGCTACGTGCTCGGAAATAGAAGCCCATCAAATACCCTTCAGTTCAAGATGCGTTTATAAATATAACTTATTGTTTCAGTTTACTTTCATTAGTCAACCTATGTTCAACTATGCAATATAAATTAAAACTTCAATGATATTAAACTCTACCTTTTCAGTATTAAATCATCCTACAAAAGCTTACCGCTGCCGTCTTCCCACATCACTTCGCACTCTTCTTTGATTGCAGCTTTCAATAGTTCGACCAACGGAAAAGCTCGACTGCCGATATTGACAGGAGCTTCAACAATCTCTTCTTCATTGTCGTCATCAGTATTATCTTGCTCTACCGGCTTACTTTGCTCTTCGGCGATAGCAATACGTAAATTATTCAATGCTTGAGGGACTTCTGAAGCCTCAATAGCACCAGGTATCGTGCCACTGTGTCCAAGCATGTTAATGAACTGAAGGCCTACCTCCCCAAACATCGTGACGCTAGCATGAGCCTTGCAACTAAAGGTAATTAACATAATGATCCTCTATCAAATTTAGGGTTATATAAACATTTAGCTATCTATAAACTATGTTGAGTAAAGCATTAGAAAGCAAGCACGTAATAATCCAGTGCAACCACCAGCTTGCTCTTTGAATGGTTCTCGACAAGGTTATTCTGCACCGTTAGTGATATACATCACTTTTTATATTGGCTTGATTCACTTTTAAGATAAAACCTTGATAGTAGTCACATTAAATAGACTTCCTAAGCTCCGCCAAGCCTATTATTTAACCTAGTATTAGTACCATCATCAAAATTCGTGGCACAAATCACATGAACAGGCCAGTCGGAAGACACCTAGAAGAAATGGCGGACATACGATCCACCCGCAAACAAAAAATTGTCCATTCATTTTCACTGACTGCTGCGTCTCTATTCATCTTTTATACTTGGGCTTATTTCCAAGGTCAGCATTACGTACTGTCGATTTTCGAACTGTGTTTTGCTTTTATCGCTGTATCAAACGCCATTTATGTAAGAAAGATTAACAATCCTCAATATTCAGAGTTGATATTGAGCTGTGTACTGTTGGTTCAAGGCATTATCTTATTCTTGTACAGCAATGCCATCCCTGATCGAATTCTTTGGTTGTACCCTATTTTGGCTGCAGTGATTTTTATTAATGATTTCAGAATTGGCATCATATTCAGCACCTCATTTTGCGTGTTTATTAGCACTTTAATTACCGCCTTGCCGGGCAATTTTTCTTTGCCATTTAATAGCACTCATCGCTTTATTCTTAGCTTATTTACCATGAGTTTGGTTTGCCATACTTCCGCTTATTACTACACACAAGCGGTAAACTACATTCAGCGCTTATACAAAGAAGGGATAGAGGACTTAGCCTACAGAGATCAACTCACGGGCTTAGCCAACCGTTGGAGTTTTGAACGTTGGGCAAGTGAAAAGCTTGCGACTATTGATAGTAAACATTCACTTACCGCCTTGGTTTTTCTCGATATTGATGATTTTAAAGGCATCAACGATAACTATGGGCATGATGTTGGTGACAGTGTCCTGCAGCATTTTGCGAATCGTTTGAGCAACAACCTACGCACTCGAGATAGAAAGAATCATGAATACGATTATTCCATCGCTCGGTTTGCTGGCGATGAGTTTGTTTTGATGCTCTATGATATTCCAACTCGAAAAGATCTTGATGGCATTCTAGAGCGGATATGCGGACTGTTTGAGAGCGGTTGCCAAACCAATGAGAGAATCAAAGAACTCACTCTTAGTGTCGGCGTTTCTTTATACCCTCAAGATGCTACCGATTTACATGAATTAACTCGATGTGCGGATAAGGCGATGTACGTTGCTAAACACTCAGGGAAAAACCGATATGCTTATTATCACGACAACCCGGTTTCAAACTTGATAGAAGAATTCTCGACGAAATTAGTCTGCTCAGAATCTGATGAATCCAAGCTTGAAGACTGTCTTGAAGCGAAGGTGGAAGGGAACAACGTTACTCTGCTAAAAACGCATCAACATTAACCGTTAATATCGCATACTGCTAAATGTCTTAGCCTGCCATATACATAAGCCAAAGGCTCACTAATCCAATCACAATGATCCATACGACTTGTCGAGTTCGGTTCGGGTTATTACCTCTGGGCCTCACTACCGATTTAAAGGCAGCTTGCTTGGCCGACTGCATAAACGGCGCTTCAATCTCGCGTTTTTTCACACGACGTTTAAACGCACTGTTTGCGACAGCTGTAAAGCGGTGGCTCTGCTCTGTTGTAAAATCATTTTCAAAGTCCATCCGACCTTGCCTATCGCCATGCTTTGGTTGTATTGCCATAGCGGCCTCCTTGGCGGTCTACCCTATTCAAGTATAGACATAATTTCACCTTCTTACCTGTTCAAAATTTTCGAATAAGTCACTCAACGCTATGCCATCTTCTTTTTCAATCAGATTACATAAACTACAGCTATTCAAGTTTATGAGGGTATCAAAATGACGAGTGTAAGAGTAGTAGACCATGTCATTTCAGCACATGCGACTTCAGATGGAGATGGTGTCAAAATCCAAAGACTCGCTGGTTTTAATAACACACGTTTCTCTCCATTTTTGATGATTGATGAACTTAAATCGGATGAAAGCAAAGACTACGTTGGCGGCTTTCCTCCACATCCTCACCGTGGTATAGAAACGCTCACTTATATGCTTCAAGGTCATTTCCAACACAAAGACCACCTGGGTAATGTCGGTGAGCTTCGCAGCGGTGGCGCACAATGGATGGCCGCGGGTCGTGGTGTGATTCACAGTGAAATGCCAATGATGGAAGAAGGCGCGTTGCACGGTTTTCAGATTTGGATAAACCAACCAGCAACACACAAAATGCAGCCAGCGCAATACCATGACTTTCAAAGTGACAGCATTGCAGAATATCAAAACGAACAAATCGGCTTACTGAGAGTTATTTCCGGTGGGTATAAACTGCATGACCCAGCTGACGCAGAAACTATACAAACACAAGGTCCATTACAAACGACAGGCGTGCCATTAAGCGTTGTGGATTGGCGAGCGCATTCAGGACAAAAAGTGACGTTAAGGACGGATGTTAACCATAATGCCATGACATACGTGTACCGAGGCAGTATTAAGATCGATAACAAAGTCGTCAACCAAGGCCAACTTGCACTGCTCACCAAAGCTGAATTGCTGTCTTTGGATAGCTTAGAAGATTCTGGTGTCCTGATTTTTTCTGGTGAACCGATTAATGAGCCGGTTGTGCATTATGGCCCATTTGTCATGAACTCGATGGAAGAGATTGAACAGACAATTCAGGACTACAACAACGGCGTATTTGAGACTTACTGATTTTGAGCTTTGAGCTTTGAGCTTTGAGAAAGATGTTGAAGAGGTTTTGAAACAAACAACGAATTTTGGTCGTCCATTTGATGACTGCGAAACAAGTGACACTATCCACTGCCGGTTACTATCACTTATTTAACCACGCTCTTAGAGCGTGGTTTTTTCTGTCCAAGCAGAAACAAATGATACCCTGATTGAACGAATTTAGACCTAGTTACAAGTATTCACACAAGTAAGCTGTCGCTTCTTTTACCTGAAGGTCGAAGGAAGAGTTGCCAGCAACGTCAAAAGACTCACCAGACTGGTATGTCGTCCAATCATCATCACCAACACGCTTAACAATCAATGCACCTTTAACAACGGTCATCTTTTCTGGAGCCGCTGTACCAAACGTGTATTCACCAACAGCCATCACTCCAACACTAACGTCCGCACCAGATTGGTTAAACGCTAACGACTTAACGCCGCCGTCAAAATATGTGTTTTCTTTAATCATCGTACTTCCTTGTTATCTTCAAATTGCATGCATTGGGCTCAACAAATAAGCCTATACGTAAGTTATGTGGTAATTGTTTTAACCAATTCATGACTTTCGCACAAGAAATAAATACGCATAGCTTAAGCTTTTTTGAGAACCATTTTCATTGATGACGTAAATATGCCAAAAATAGCGAACGCAACCAAATTTACTAGAACATTCGATCCTGCTTCTAACTATCATAAGAATCTTTGCAAACTAAGATTTTAGTTTATAAACTGACCGACGGTGCGTGAAGATCAATGAAGAGATAATGGCAAAAAATCCCACGAAAAGCAGAGATATATTTGCCAAATTATTGTTCTACGGCTTTCTATTAGCCGGCTTGATGGTTGCCCTCACGGCAGGGTATTTTGCTTATCAAACTCACCAACAGTCAGTCAGCCCAAGCAATGTCCATGGCACTTGGATAGAGATCGGGGCTCCACCCTACAATACCGATATCCTTACACTTTCCGATAATGGCGTCACGATGAACCATCGCCTCATTACTACCTCATTTGATTTTGATGGCAAAGTTGTCACCATCAACACAGGATCTGGGCCAACAATTTACACCATCAGTGGTACTTATGATTCGCCTCGATTAAAGCGACTGTTTCCCAGTGTGCCATCTCAACAATTCATTAAAGAAGGCTACGAAGATACAGCAGCAGGTGACACCCATAGTGTGATGCAACAACGACGCGCTTCATTAGCTGAGCAATTCAAAAGATAACTTCTACAACGGTATCCTCTAAGGTAATGCATTCTTAGTGATACTACCCTTAGCAACACTCTTTGCATTCCCAAGTATTAGCACTATCTTCCACGTATCAGCCTCACACCCAACACGTTTCGTTCTGTGATGCCGCTTCAATTCACGATATTTTCCCATAGTTTGTCGCATATTTTCATAACTTCATGTTGTGTATTTTCACTTGTGAGATTTTCATACTAAACATTGTTTTGTTTTATAAAACATGGACTCAGCCTCTCACTCATTAAGCAACAGAATTGTAACGAGATACTATTTTTTAGTTGTCCATCGAAAACGGATTTATTTTCAGTTATAAAATTAAAACTCTCTCGAATACTGACTGGGAAGCTCCTTCAAAACTGACTGGAGCCGTTTATGGGGCCATTTGGTTCTCGTAACCTTCAAGGAATGAGAGAAAAAGTATGATTCGTATAAATACCTGTGCTGCGAGCATTGCTCTAGCGCTATCTGGTACAGCATTAGCCGCTCCAACAGCACCTAGCATCGATATGTACGGTTCCAACAACCTTCAGTTTTCTAAAATTGAACTCGCGATGGAAACGACTTCTGGTTATAACCAGATGGTTAAATATCACGACAAAGCAAAGGTCGACGTTAAATTTAACCAATGGAGCGGAACGTCAGGAAACACTTACAACATCTACTTTGATGGCGTTAAAGTGGCCACTGGCCCTATAACTGGCAGCCAAACGACAGCTTCATTCGAATACGGCCAAGGCGGCTTATTTCAGATGGAAATCGAAGCGTGTGACGAAACAGGCTGTGCCAAGAGTGCACCCGCTCAGATCACAATCGCAGATACCGATGGCTCACACTTAGCGCCACTTTCGATGAATGTGGACCCGAACAACAAGTCATACAACACAGATCCAAACACGGTAGTAGGTACTTACTTTGTTGAGTGGGGCATCTATGGCCGTGATTACACAGTCGATAACCTACCCGCTGATAACTTGACCCACATCCTTTATGGCTTCATCCCAATTTGTGGCCCTAATGAATCAGTGAAATCAGTAGGCGGTAACAGCTACAACGCACTCATGACAGCCTGTCAGGGCGTTAACGATTACGAAGTGGTGATTCATGACCCTTGGGCGGCTTTCCAGAAGAGTTTCCCTCAAGCAGGGCACGAATACAGCTCACCTATCAAGGGTAACTACGCAATGATGATGGCGCTAAAACAGCGCAATCCAGACTTAAAAATCATTCCATCGATTGGTGGTTGGACGCTATCTGACCCGTTCTTCGATTTCACAACCAAAGCGAACCGAGACACGTTCGTCGCATCGGTTAAAACATTCCTCAACACATGGAAATTCTATGACGGTGTGGATATCGATTGGGAATTCCCCGGTGGAGGCGGTGCTGCGCCCGATCTCGGTGACCCTGTAAATGATGGCCCGGCTTATATTGTATTGATGGCAGAGCTGCGCGCTATGCTAGATGAGCTAGAAGCTGAAAACGATCGTACTTACGAGCTAACATCAGCGATCGGTGTTGGTCACGACAAGATTGAAGACGTGAACTACGGCGATGCTATCCAATACATGGATTACATCTTCGCGATGACTTACGACTTCTACGGCGGTTGGAACAACGTGTTAGGTCACCAAACAGCACTCAACTGCGGTAACTTCATGCGCCCAGGGCAATGTGATGGCACAGGCCTTGATGAAAATGGCGAACAGTACACGGGCCCTGCTTACACCACAGACAACGGCATCCAATTGCTGCTTGAGCAAGGTGTTCCAGCGAACAAACTTGTGGTTGGTACAGCGATGTACGGTCGTGGTTGGGAAGGCGTATTACCATCATCACTTTCAGATCCAAGCGACCCAATGACTGGCGTAGGTAATGGTAAACTGACCGGCAGCTCTGCTCAGGGTGTATGGGAAGATGGCGTTATCGATTACAAAGGCATTAAAGCGAACATGCTTGGTGCAAACAACCAAGGCATCAACGGCTTTGAATATGGCTACGACGAAATGGCAGAAGCGCCTTACGTTTGGAACCGTACTTCAGGTCAGCTAATCACATTTGATGATGATCGCTCAGTAAAAGCAAAAGGCGCATACGTTCGTAGCCTTGGCCTTGCGGGTCTATTCTCTTGGGAAATTGATGCGGATAACGGCGATATCCTGAACGCGATGCATGAAGGTCTTGCAGGTGGAACTACTGATCCTGTAAACCGTAAACCAACCGCAGCAGCGGGCGCAGATCTATCGGTTGAAGGCCCAGCTTCTGTTTCTCTAGACGGTAGCGCTTCAAAAGACAGCGACGGCACGATTGCAAGCTACGCTTGGTCACAAGTAAGCGGAACAGCCGTAACTCTGGCCAACGCGAATGCTGCAGTTGCAAGCTTCGATGTGGTTGAAGTCGCTCAACAAGAAGTACTCACGTTCAGCCTAACGGTAACTGATAACGAAGGTGCGACTGCAACTGACACCGTTGTTGTAACAGTAACCCCTAAGGACACAGGTCCAGTCAATACAGCACCAGTTGCGATTGTTTCAGCTCCAGCTGAAGTTAATGCGGGTGACGTAGTGGTGGTTGATGCTTCGGCTTCGAGCGATGCTGACCAAGATACATTGACCTTCACGTGGGATGTGCCTGCTGGTATTGATGCTACGATTCAAGGTTCTTCAGTGAGCTTTGTCGCGGCGGAATACACGCAAGATACGACGCTGAACTTCTCTGTAACGGTCAGCGATGGCACTGATACATCGGTAGCGGCTACTTCAGTGAACGTTCTTAAGAAAACCACAGGTGGCGGTACGTGTACTAACGCTTGGGATTCAAGTGCAGTCTACACTGGCGGCGACCAAGTGACTCAAGCTGGTAAGGTTTGGGAAGCAAAATGGTGGACAACCGGTGAAGATCCAACAACGACAGGCCAATGGGGCGTCTGGAAAGAGATCGGCCCTGCGAGCTGTGCTAACTAAAATGGGATTTAGCTCAACACGAGCTAAGCACCCACTAACCCCCTAAAAGCAAAGGCCAATCAGAGAATGTCTGATTGGCCTTTTTATTTATATTTTCTTAGCCTTGAGCTAACGATCTTTATACTGATGACCTTTTTAAGTATGCTCGTTGGGTTTAGCCAATTAAGTTATCAAAGCTCTCAAATACTTGCGGGCACTTCATCACTCGTCCGTGACCTTGGCCTCGAGTGGCAATCAAGGTGACGCGATCCATTTCATTGGCAGCACGTTGAGAGACATCAAACTTAGTGAACTTGTCTTTCTCATCATGAACAATGATCGTCTGCGATTCGCGAAGCGCTAATTTACCATAAGGATCCACTGATTGAATTGGGTAGTTAAACTGCTCTTCCACTTCACCTACAACCGCCTCAAACAGCTTCATTGAGTAACCAGAACGTGCCACACTGCCAAATAGGTTTTCTAGGTAATCCAACACAGGCGCGATCAGCAACATTGGCTTGTTTTCCAATTTAACGTGCTTGCACTCCAACGCAGAAGCAGTGCCCATGCTGTGGCCAACCAAACCTGCCACTTCACCAACCGAATCTAGAATGGCCTCTAAACCGTTCACAAACGCTGGAATATGACCATGTACACCATCACTGCCACCATGAGCAGGGTGATCGTAAGCCAAAGCCGTAAAGCCTTTGGCTGCGATGTGTTCCATGAGAGGGAAAAACTGACTCGCTGTCCCCGACCAACCATGAGTAAGCACCCAAACCGGTCCAGTACCCAGAGAGTATGTCTTCAATACACCGTCACGACCTTTGATCTCACTTTTAATCAAACCTTTTGGATCGGCATTCTTTTGCTCGGTGCGCATTGGAGTCAGCAGCAATTTACGTGCTGTTTTCTTCGCATGGCTAGGCGCTAGAATATAGTGAAGGTTTGTCGTGGCACCAATTAAGCTGCGCTTAAAACTGAATTTGTTCGATGTATTAAAATAGATTTTGTCACTCATGACCTGTCCTTGTTTCGCCATACAACTTGGCGGATAGAGCTCGGCCCCAGAAATCGAACGACCGTGCTATTTGTTTATCTAAAAAATGACGGTAATTTATTATCACTTACCGCCACTTCTATAAAATTGTGGTCAGCCTTACTAAAGCAAAACTTACGTTTTTTACGAATAAAATGATTTTCGAGTAAAACTTGTCAGCAATCTAAACCGCTTTCCAACTCTCTACTAAACGTTCTACGCCACTCCAGAAATGAGTGTGACTCGCTTGCTGACCTCGTAAGGAGTAAAACAAGTTAGCACTCAAATAAAGCCCATATAACTCAAAAGTTGCCTGTTTAGGTTCTAAATCAACTCTAAACTGCTTGCTCTCGATCGCTTTAGCGACCTGAATGGTCAAGTAATCAATCCACACTGAAATGGTTTTCTGCAGTGCCTTCTGAATCACAGACGTTTCGCTGCCTGCATCTTTCCATGCATCAATAAACATGCAGCTACCTTGAAACGAGTGATTCCAACCCAGCCAATTATCGAGCAGCTGTTTCAATTTCGCTTCAATGTCACCATCTCCCAACTCTCTTGCAGGCGTGATGACTCTTTCAGTGAATATGGCGTTGGAATACTCGAGCACAGAGAGTTGTAGGTTCTCTTTAGAGTTGAAGTGCGCGAACAATCCACTCTTAGACATACCACACTGCTTGGCTAATTCGCCAATCGTTAAACTCTCGAGACCATTTTCACTCGCAAGCGCGAATGCATGGCTCAAAATATACTCTTTGGTTATCTTTCCTTTGCTCATTATTCACCAATGATAAATCTGATGATTATTTTTAGCACGTTCGTACTTTTTTTCAAAGTTTTTTGCTTAACCGCAGGGATTTAATTTCTCTTATCAAAGAATTGTGGAAAAATGCGACAGTATTCAAAGGATATTGAGCGAAGCAGCTATTGATCGAAGTAAAAATTGATCGAAGCAGCGCCAAGTTATTCAGTTATTCAGTTATTCAGTTATTCAGTTATTCAGTTATTCAGTTATTCAGTTATTCAAAAAGTAACGACTCAATTAAACAACAAAGGAAAAATAATGAACACACTTTGGGAACAGTTTGCGTTTTCGGCGTCAGTAACAGGCCCCATCTGTCTAATGCTGTTTCTTGGTGTGATGCTCAAGCGAATCGGCTTGATCAATGACAACTTCATCGATGTCGCATCAAAGGTCGTCTTTCAGGTCGCTCTACCAGCAATGCTATTTTTGAGTATTGTTCAGTCTAACCACGATTTTTCGGCTAGCGGCAAGCTCGTTATTTTTGGCTTGGTGGCGAACCTTGTGTTCTTCATATTTACCACGGTAAGCACGAAAATAGCCTTTAAAAAACCAGAAGACCAAGGCGTAATAGTGCAAGGTGGCTTTCGAGCTAATACCGCCATTATTGGACTCGCCTATGTTGCAAACATCTACGGCAACGACGGCGTTGCGCTCGCAGCTCTTTATGTCGCATCACTGACCGTTCTCTACAACATTCAGGCGGTTATCGCACTCACTCCGAAGGGTCAAGAGTCTGGTGATAAAGCCGTTCAAGTGATTATTAAAACACTGACCAAAAACCCTCTGATTATCTCTATCGCAATGGGGGTCTTGTTTTACTTACTGTCTATTCCAGTGCCGAAAATGGTGTCGGATGCAGGACAATATTTTGCCAATATGACCTTACCACTGGCTCTTTTATGCACTGGAGGGTCGCTTGACATACGATCTCTGAAAAAAGATAAGGGCCCCACCTGGTTCTCTACGGGATACAAGCTGGTCTTGGCTCCGCTGCTAATTACTTCAGTTGCTATATTCTTCGATTTTAGAGGATTAGATCTTGGTCTTATTTTCTTGATGAGCGCCGCGCCAACCGCTGCCGCAAGTTACGTAATGGCGCGAGCGATGGGGGGAAACTCTACCTTAGCCGCCAATATTATCGCTCTAACGACTGTCGTTTCTCTTATCACTTGCACGCTTGGTATATTCGCACTCACTGCAATGAATTTAATATAGCTGCGACAGGCTTCAAATAATCAACACAAGCCTTAAAACTAAGGCCGCAAGCCTTGATTTAGGACTAACGTATTCGCCATAAAGACTGTTAGATTTTACGAAATTTTTCTTAGAGATCTGATATGTCTTCCGTTCAACATACGCCTGCACAACGCATTGCCAGTATCGAGTTGGGCCGAGTGATTGCTATATTGGCGATCATTGGTTTACATGGCCAAATGGCACTGACTTATTGGCAAATCAATGAAGTGCCATGGATTGGTTATGTTCTTAACCAAGCCGCGCGCTTCGCCGTGCCGCTATTCTTTCTTATTTCCGGCTATCTGATCCAACCTAAACTCACAGCGTCGCCTTGGACAACCTTCATCAACTACTCCAAACCACTACTCAAAGTTTGGTTGGTATGGAGCATCATCTGTCTGGTCATGCCATTCAACCTCGCTAAGGTTGAAGAATTGGGTTACTTAGGCGAACGCCAAGGTTACTGGGGCTTCCTAATGAACACCCCGCTCAACTCTTTCTTAGAGGGCGGACTAGTTCACTTATGGTTCCTTCCTGCTCTAATGTTCGCTGTTTTGATCATCGCCTTAATGGTTGAGATGAAACTCGACAAACTGCTATTACCAACGGCTATTCTACTTTACGTATATGGTGTGTTGGCAGGCAGTTACACAAGCTTAACCGACCTCAGTGCACCGTTCTTCACTCGTAACGGCCCATTCTTTAGCACACTGATGGTGACTTTAGGCTTCCTGATTCGCCAACATCAATGGAAGGTGTCGTCAACAAAGGCCTTGGGGTTCTTAGCGATAGGCATGTTCATCCACTTTGCCGAAGCTGCATGGCTAACCAACTTTGATGTCGGGTTTAACATGAATGATTTCTTGTTTGGAACCACATTATGGGGCGTAGGTGTATTTATGTGGCTTCTGGCCAATCCAAATATCGGCAACTACGCATGGGTTCGTTCTATTTCAAACCGAATGTTGGGCATCTACGTCAGCCATTTGTTAGTTATTATCGTGCTGTTCAATGTTTGTGGAATATTAGGTATCACAGAGATCGGTAAAGATATCACTGCATTCTTCGGCACCTTTATCCTGAGCTTTATGTTGGTTTCGGGTATCGAAAAGACACCTCTGCAACGCTGGTTGCTTCGCTAACAGCCATCTCACCGGAAACGTTAAACTCTCTTCCCAATATTTATCTGCCAGTGAAAACACTAACCCATGGTCACTGGCAGTTTTTACTTAACTCAAGTATCGACATCCATCTAAATATCTACACAATCATAAGTATTTACACAAACCTCAATATTTACACAAACCTAAGATAAATATCGACAACCTTCATTTGATACTCACCGTTATCCCTCGATCTCTTTTAGCCATTGACGTGGTGATATACCAGAGACATGTTGAAACGCACGAGAGAAGCCAGAGTAACTGCTGTAACCAACCTCATCAGACACCCAATTAATTGGCTTACTTTGTAACAGTAAAGACTGAGCCACTGAGATACGCCACTTTTGTACGTAATCTCCGGGCGTTTCACCGACCTCTCTCTTAAATGCCTCGATAAATTGAGTGCGAGACATCGCAGCCAATGATGCCATTTCCGCAACCGACAAATGACGAGCAGGCAATCTGTGGATAGCGTTCATTACAGGAGCGAGTCGAGTATGGGCAAGAGCTGAAAATAGCCCTTTATCAATTTTCTGTTGTTCAATGAGATGACGGAAAATTAAAGCCATTAATGCATCACTAAATTTATCCATTAAGTATTGTTGGCCTGACGATTCTTGGCTCGACTCCCGAAACAACACTTCGATCACTGGAATTAAGTTAGGTGCTTCATCAAACGGAATCACTATCACATCAGGAAGAGCAGACAACAAAGGATTCATCTGCCCTGCTCGATATTCCACATTCGCGCACACCAACTCTGCCCCCTCCCCCACCCCTTCAATCGCATGTGGCGTGCTGTTAGGCAAATACACCATGCAAGGCTGTGAAAGTTGCTTACTTTCCTTGTGAGCACGAGATAAGGTCAGCTTCCCCGCGCTCAACACATGAAGATGCCCTTCCTTACCCTGTCGTGGCTTGAATGACGATACACCACACAGATTTCCAGAGTAAAAAACACCAGTACGTATCGAGAAATGTTCCATTAGTTGTGACAGCAGATCCATGCATCCTCCGAACGATTCGCTTACTTTTTAGTTCTTTTGTCCCTCTATAGACCGGACTAGTGGGCTAATTTATTCAAACAAGATAACCAAAGAAGACAAGGAAATTGTTATGTCATACATCAAACCAGCCAATAAAAAACTCACTCTAATGGTAGCGTTACTAGGTACCAGCTTCTCGCTAATGGCAGCAGATATCGACATGAGCGTTGATAGCAATGACATAGCGATCAAAGGCTATGACCCAGTAGCTTACTTTACTGATTCGGGCGCCGTTCAAGGCTCATCAAAATTCACAGCAACTTATAAGAACGCTATTTATCAGTTCGCAAGCAGTGAAAACCGAGATCAGTTTCGTACTAACCCTGAAGCTTATGCGCCTCAATACGGTGGCTATTGTGCCTTTGGTGTAGCTATGGGCAAGAAGTTTGAGACCGACCCTAATGCATGGAAAGTCGAAGATGGAAAGCTATATCTGAACTTGGACAAATCTGTACAAAAACGATGGTTGGAAGATACACAAGAATTTATCCAAGATGCCAACAGTAACTGGACGACGATCAAAACTGTCGAAGCTTATAAACTCTAGTCGATAAGCTCTAGTCAACAAGTTTTAGCCTATAAATTTGTCCACTACTCATTTTAGCCTTCAACGTTTATCCATTGCCCATTAATAAAAACGGAAGCGACCGAACGCTTCCGTTTTCATGTCGACGATTTAACCATGGATAAGTAGTCAACTAATGGTGACACCACAATAAACAACGATGTGACACTCAAATCAGAGAAAAGCATAAAGCCCTCAGCACGAATCAAATTCATTTTTACTCTATACTTCTGACAGATAAGCTTTTCTTTTTCAGGAAGAATAATGATATTAGCTAGGATTGTTGCACTCGGGCTTTACACTCTATCAACACTCACCTATGCCGCCCCATGGCAATTTGTGAAAAGCGAAGATGGAATCGTCATTGATAAGAGGCCACATAGTGAAGGCTTGGTAGAAATACGAGCGAAAATGCAAACACCGACCAGTTATTCTGGTTTTTTGTTATTGCTGGAAGATAGCGACAATGTGCCGAACTGGATAGACAATGTATCTGCAAGCCAAGTGTTAATGCAAATTTCTGAAACTGAAAACATCGTCTACACCCAGTTTAAAGCACCTTGGCCTGCTAGAAATCGAGATATGGTGACCTACTCCCAGTACAGCGTCGAAGATGGACAGTTTGTTTTATCGATTAAGGATGCTTCGAACTATTTGGCAAAAGAATCAGGGTATATTCGAATCTACGATGTGGACGCACTTTGGACATTGCAACCACTTACCAATGGCAATACCTACATTACCTATACTGCGTATGCGAACGCGGGTGGGATATTACCAAATTGGTTGATGAACAAGTTATCGATCGGCAGCGCACTGAGTACGTTTAAAGGGTTGAAAGAGCAGCTACCAAAATACCAAGGCCAGCAACACCCTCACCTGCCAAGCGAGTCTCGCTAGCTATATAACTGCCAATAGTGGAAAGCAAACCACTAAGGCCTTCTTGCCAGATCTCGAGCTAAGATCAGTGCTAAACCAAATACCTGAAGAAAAAGCGCGATATTCTTGTAGAAAGCCATTTTCTCATCGAGCCTTTGTATTAACTCAACCAAGGTTAGGTTATCCAAATAGTAATCGTCGATTCGTGTTCGTTGTGCTTCTTGAGCACGGTTTATCAACACCATAATCTCGGGTAAATTAGCCAACGAAATCGTTGGCACTTCATCACTCACCCAGCGCCTGAGCTGGCCGCGCAACGCTTCATTGAGAACTGTCGCAGGTTGAGCCACTTCTGTTGGTCGTTTATCAAGGTGAATTAGAATGGCTTCACGCTTGCGTTCTAGGGTTTCGATCGTATTCCAGGCTAGTTGTATCGAATATACATTGCCGTATTTGCGATCGTTGTATTCCGCTTTTTCCGCTTCAAGTTTATCTAACACCAAGCTCGACATAACAATCGCCATGATGTTGAGTATCAGACCTGCAAGGACAATTGCCCAAGCAGGAGGAAGGCGTAATACCATAATGCTCCCTAGAACATTTTATCAAAAGGTAGGTAAGCTAAGTTTAGGACAATCAAAGAGATCATGCAGATAAGCGTTAACACCATACCCACTTTTCGACCCTTAAAATTTTCCGCTAGAATTCCTTTAGCATGAATCACACGTCCCAAAAGAAAAGCCACGCCCAGTACATGAATAAACCAAACATTGGCTCCGTTCATCTCTAAGAACCCCATCAAGATAATTGTAATGGGGATATAATCCATTGCGTTGCTTTGTGCCGAGCGTGCTATCTGCAACGACTCAACACCGCCATCGGCGTAAGCGACCAGGTTCGCTCGCCTCTGCTTAATAACTTCGATCGCTAACCAGATCATGACGACCGTCAGCAAGGCTGCGTAAAGTGCTGTAACCATTATGTTTCCCTATCACTTGGTGTTAATTCGTCATACATTACCCATCAATTCATTGGTGCAGTCAATGCAAAATGATATTTGAGCCCGAAAATATGTAAGAGATCTCTTACATGTAACGTAAGAGATCACAATTAAGCTTCGCAGAAAACACCTAAAAAACAAACCCAACCCTTTGTTTTGTATGAATCTACGCATATTTATTTCAGTTAGCGTATTCATTTATTTCTTACCATCAATTGCGAGCAAAGCCTCCAAAGTGTTTAATACACAGGTCGACAGGGAGTTGGCAGGAACAGGAAAAAGCCTAACGGATTAGGTATCTTCAGGACGAAGATTTGATGACTTAGGATGAGTGATCAGCATGGAAGTTTTCCTCTAGGATAGAGCCACTCGCCAGGATGACGAGTTAGCAAGGACACCGCTAGGAAGGCGACGAATTGGATAGGTTAAAGGATTTAGCCACGTCAAGGAATGATGCAGGGAGCACCAGTTACCTATTGAAAAATTAGTAACGCGCAGTAGCAGGATGGCTACAAAAAGAATAAACCCCGTTTGGTGAAAGCCAAACGGGGTTTCCTTTTTTTTAGCGTTTGAAAAGTCTCATTGGCAATTCATTTACCATAAACCCTAAAAAGTTTCGAGAACTGTCATTCTACAAAAGTTATAGAATAATATTCATCAAGAACATCGCACCAAACGCATTCAATACTGAAATCGCGATCATCACTGGAATATAGCGACCTTCAATACCAATTGGTCCCATGATACGTCCCATGTATTGCACCAACAAACTTGAAGATAAACATCACAGCAACCGCTAGGCCAATTGACGAAGTTACCGCCAAATAACCATCCATAACTGGAAGGGTGAACAGTACTGTACCTGAAGAGAAGAAGTTAACGATCGCCCCGCGCCAGCATCAGTACTTTGAAGCGACGCAATCAATGCTAAGCCTGAGTTGCCAGGAGTATCCATCAAAGCTAATACTTTCGCCACCGTCTTTCTTTTTCACTATAATCTATTGAATTATTAAGATATCTATCACACCCCACATGCTTATTTAGGTCTACGCTTTTACCCGTGTTAATAACTTATTAACTTCGGAGCGTAATCCATGCTAGGTATCCAGCTTTCAGCTGTTCTCTCTCTATTCTTCTTTTCAACGGTAGCAGCTGCTTCCACTTCTCAGCTAGAGGAATCGCTCAGTCTAACCAACTCGTTTGCTGGCTACCTGTCGCTGACCATTTTCGTTGTCGCCTACATAGTGGTGATGATGGAAGAATACCTAAAGCTCAGAAAGTCAAAGCCCGTGTTACTGGCAGCTGGCTTAATCTGGATTATCATTGGTTTCACTTACCAAGAACACAACCTTGTCGAAGTGGCCAAACAAGCCCTTGAACATAACTTACTAGAATACGCTGAACTACTGCTGTTCCTACTCGTGGCCATGACGTACATCAGTGCCATGGAAGAGAGGAGGTTATTTGATGCATTGCAAGCGTGGATGGTAGGCAAAGGGTTCAATTTCCGGTCTCTATTTTGGTTAACAGGTATTCTTGCATTCTTCATTTCCCCCATTGCCGATAACCTCACCACGGCTCTATTGATGTGTGCTGTGGTTCTTAAGGTCGCAGGCTCTAATCCAAAATTCGTTAACCTCGCGTGTGTGAATATCGTGATAGCTGCCAATGCCGGCGGCGCATTCAGTCCGTTTGGGGATATCACGACACTAATGGTTTGGCAGGCTGGACATGTCAGTTTTACCGAATTCATTCCGTTATTTATTCCTTCAGTGATGAACTACTTGGTTCCAGCACTGATCATGTCTTACTTTGTTCCAACCACTCAGCCCGATACTGTGCACCAACACATCGAGTTAAAACGTGGCGCAAGGCGAATCGTCTTCTTGTTCATCATGACAATCGGTACCGCGGTCGCTTTCCACGCCGTGCTTCACTTCCCTCCTGTAATGGGCATGATGATGGGGCTCGCCTACCTCCAGTTCTTTGGGTATTACCTACGCCAGACCTTGCCCAATTCGCTCGCTAAGAAAAAAGCGGTGGCGATTGCTAACAAAGACGAAGGCGCGCTTAAGAGATTAGGTTCAGTCGTGCCATTTGATGTATTTCGTAGGGTATCTCATGCCGAGTGGGACACGTTATTGTTCTTCTACGGTGTCGTAATGTGCGTGGGCGGCTTGAGTTTGTTAGGTTACTTAGAGCTTGCCTCTGGTGTGATGTACAACCAATGGGACCCAATTTGGGCCAACATCATGGTCGGGATCTTGTCTGCTATTGTCGATAACATTCCAGTGATGTTTGCGGTGCTGTCCATGGAGCCACAGATGTCAATAGGTAACTGGCTATTGATTACCTTAACTGCAGGTGTTGGGGGCAGCTTGTTGTCTATTGGTAGTGCAGCAGGCGTGGCGTTGATGGGGGCAGCGCATGGGAAATACACCTTCTTTGGGCACTTAAAATGGATGCCAGTGATCATGATAGGTTATGCCGTCAGTATCGTCGCTCACTTATGGCTTAACAGCGCTCTTTTCTAATTAGACAACTCGCCCAAAGGCTTCTCAACCCTTGTCCAGACATTGCTTAGTTGCATCGCTGGGCAGCGGTTGCAGGTGAGTACCGCACCTTGATGTTGAATCCGCATTACCAATCCAGGGTCAACTCGACTATTTGCGGAATTTAATTTAATGTTGATCAAATCATCTTCGACACGATACGTGCGGGTAACGGTATTACCCATAGTTTGATAAGTCACTTGCCCCGATTCGAACACTAAATAGCTGCCATTCTCAGCGTTCTCATACATGCCTTTGAACAAAACAAGCTGTGGTACTTCGAAGGGGCGACTCGTGTCGGTTAAGCAGCCAGTTAGCAATAATGCGCTACTGCAGCAGAATATAAGTGAATAACGGCTATTCATTTGAGCATCCTTGCTTGGAGAATATAGTTAAATAGTATGCAACTAAACTAGTATTTTCCAGAAAGCGCCAATTTTATTGTAAAGTCACTCTTTACGTCCCTAGCCCATGAGTTTTTAACCATAAATCGATACATCAATGAATGGCATTAGTACTCAATATCAATTTGTGCACCATGAAAAGCAATGCACTCTCGATAAAGCCCAATCAACATTCTCTACAGAACCTATCTACTCCTGTTCCCTTCCTTCGATAACCAATAAGCGTTGCTTTCGTTCGACACCACCTGCATACCCGGTCAGCTTGCCATTTTTACCAATCACACGGTGACACGGCACAATCACTGACACCGGATTTTTGCCATTCGCTAGACCAACAGCACGCACCGCTTTCGGATTGCCAATCGCATCAGCCAATTGTGCATAGCTCCAGGTTTCACCGTATGGAATCGTCGTGAGAGCTTGCCACACCGACTGCTGAAACGGTGTACCCTTGGCTGAGATCGGCACAGTAAATTGAATGGCTTCGCCAGAAAAATATCGATTGAGCTGGTCGGCAACCAATTCAAAGATCGGAAAGTCATCATCTCGAACGCCTAACTGATCTGGCTTGGTTGTGTATGTTTCAAACCAAAGACCGAGCAGCCCTTCATCGTTCCCCTGTAAAGTCACGGTTCCCAGTGGGCTCTCATAATAAGTAAAACGGTTAGTCATAATATCTCCTAGCCTAGTACTACAGATGTTTGTGTATTGTAGATGTTTGTGAGCACTCTTTATTTTAAGACTGATTCCAGCAGTGGAACGTGGCGTAGCTTCCCCAAGGCGAAACACTCTCTGTATTAATCGTAGAGCGATGCTCAATGAACTTCTTCACCACCAAATCGCTAATCAACAGGTGGTTAGGCTCACTTAACCCTCTGAGCAGCGCGTACTGAATCGTCCAAGGCCCAATGCCCTTTAGGTCAATCCACTTAGAAGGGTGTTCGGCTTCGTTGTCGACCATGTATTCGGCAAAACGCTTTAAAGTTTCCTTACGACTTCCCGGCATTCTTAAAAAGCTCACATCAGCATCAGCTATTTGTTTAGGTGTTGGGAAATACGCTTTCTCAGATGCATAAGCAATTTGTTGTAATTCAGAGCACTCTTGGGAATTAGCCAACTCTTGTAAAACAGAAGCTTGATGCGTACCAGAAATCTCTCGCACCAGTAAGTTGAGTTGGCCGATCGCTGCTGTTACTGAGACTTGCTGCCCTAGAATCGCTCTTACACCAGCCTCCCAAGCACTCCAAACGCCAGGAATACGGATACCACTCTTGGCAACCAAGTTAGGATCAATGGTCATAAAAAAAGCCTCAACCTTGGCAATATCGACATCAAGGTCGAACATACGTCGAATGTTAGCAATCAAACTTCTTAATTGGCTTATATCGTCCAACTCAAATTCAATATCTAAGCGGTTTTCTTTTACTAAGGTGGCCTTGAACCAGCCTTTAGAACCATTCACATTCACCGTGCGTTGATAATAGTTTTCACCGATGCCCTCCAGACCTTCAATCATTCTTCGTCGATAAAAACCCAACAGGTGCTCCCAATCTAAAGGGCCATGAAAAGAAAGTTGGATATGGTTACTCAGGTAGTTGCTGGGTTTAGAGCGTCGGATTTGGCTTGGTGAGAGCTTCAGCTCTTTTAAAAAGGCATCATTGAAACGGCGTGTACTGTTAAAGCCGCTCGCAAAACCGACATCAGTAATGCTCATGCTACTGGTGTGCAGTAACTGCTTCGCAAACATTAACTGGCTATATAGGCTGTATTGCTTTGGTGACACACCGATGTAATTGTCGAATAAGGTTCGTAAATAGCGGTCTGAGATACCCAAACGAGCCGCAAGTTCTACGATTGAGCCTGAATTCAAAGCACCGTTATCGATCAATTGTAAAGCACGCAAAAACGTTGTTTCGACGCCTTTCCACGCGGGTGAGAATGGTGCGCTATCAGGGCGACATCGTAAACAAGGACGATAACCCGCTTTCAAAGCCTGAGCTTGATGAGAAAAGTATTCGACATTTTCTTCTTTGGGCGGGCTTGCCGGGCAAATAGGTCGACAAAAGATACCTGTCGTTTTCACTGCGGTAAAAAACATGCCGTCAAACCGAGCATCTCGAGAGTAGCGAGCCAAACTACACTGCTCAGTAGTTAAGACACTGTTGTTATTGATATTTTTTAACATGTCATACTCTTCTAATTAACGGCTGCTCTTTTTCCAATAACTAAAAGTCTACCGCGAACCGCCATTGCCGCTAGCCACTTTCGGAAGTGAAGGTTAAATAAATCACAAAAACAGTTTTATTTTCACTCAATTCAGCTATTTTTAATAGGTAGAAGGGATACTTCTAACAACGTCAACAACTGGTACTTAGCACATTAAGATGCAGAGACCTATTGGATAAAAAGGAAAAAGGCTATGGATCTTCATACGTGTCGAATTGTGTTATCAAACCAACAAATTCTCACCAGTCAATCAGTCGAGCAATCTCTCAGTTACCTTGAGGATCAAGCCGACATCGGAATTTCTATGATCGAAATTGATGCTACCGATGGAAATCAAATCCATTCGTACATGTCTCGCTCTCTTGAAGAGTCAATCGAGAATCTAATGAACTTATAGTTCCGCCAAATAAGGCACATTGACCAGGCTTAACTTCTTTTATGTGGGTTAGAACTGACTTTTGATTTGGTTTAGAGCTTATCTTTGATTTAGAAAATATTTATGTTTTAAAGAATGGGATGATCTCGGATTTAAAAATAAAGTTCTCGCTGGTTTAAAAACAAAAATGGCTCCTTTAACAAGGAGCCATTTTTTTATGAAAACATCGTGAAATTAAAACTAAGCGTTTGGAGCTTGCTCAGCTGCTTGTTGAAGCGTATACGCCGTTGATGGGTCAATCTCATTAACCAATTGCTCAACCTGCATGATAGCGTCAACTGAAGTACTGCTTTTACGGTAGCTCAAGTAAATAGGGCGATACCAGTCTTCAACCCCTTTAACCTTGTGTAACTGACCCGAAGCAATAAAAGGTTCAACCAGAGATACAGGTAGGTAGGCACTCCCCCCTTTCTCCAAAATGAAGTCAAGGGCAATACGAGCCGTAGAGGTACGTAGATACGGCGCGGGCACTTTTGGGTGACGCTCGGCGTGTTCAGAACCAAAACGCGTTCCCCAGTCGACATAAACATATTTATGTTGGAATACAGATTCCAGATCATCTTGTTGCGTTGATACCAACACCAAAACCAAATCAGCGACTTTTTTACAGTTCAACTCTTCCGCTTTGATCTGATCGAAAGCGAAAGCCATATCTAAGGTGCGTTCAAGTAAATTTCGGTTGAGTTGCTCACGCCCCATCACCTCGGCCATAAAGCCATAACCACCAAAAGAATCGGTTACTACACTCAAACAATTTTGCAGATACGCATCCCAAATATTCGGTGTACCACCCAGTGTTAACTGCAAAGCTTTACCACTCTCCAACGACAGCTCAAATTTAGCTTGTTGTAAGGTAGACACCATCACTTCCGCATAACCAATCAAACGCTCACCGGAAGAGGTGAGCTTGATGTTATTGCGATCACGAATGAAGAGCTGAGTATCAAAATAGCCTTCTAGCTGTTTGATACGCGCACTCACCGCCGCCTGTGTCAGATACAAATTTTCTGCTGCACGCCCAAAATGGCGCACCCTTGCAACCTCAAGAAAGGTTCTAAATACTTTCACATCCATCAAATACATCTCTGTAATAAATCTGCTAACTAGCCGATCTAGGATTGTTTATCGTAAAGGCAAAAACGTTTTGTTTTCTATTTTTGCCTTTTAACAATATTTTCGCGTGAACAATAAACACTAATTTCTATCTAACCACATTACTGAGGCTGATATGTCTGAGACCGAATTCCGACACGGAAAAAAACGTTTTTATGACACCATTAAATTCCCACGAGGGTTCGCTAAGTCAGGTGATTTTACTCTTTCAGAAGAGGAAATCCTAACCTTGTTTGGTGACACTATGCTTGCACTTGAAACTGGTGAACTCACACCAACCAATGCTGAAGAAAAACACTTCATTAAAGTGCTATCTCACCCTCATAAGGCTAAGTCCAAGTTAGAGCGTGTTTGGTTGAAGTACATTCAACTAGCTCGTGGACGCCGTCGCTTTCATACCCTAAACGGCTGCAAACGCGGTGAAGTGCCTAGGGAAGGATACGAAAGTGAGTTAGTGTTAGAAGATTAGTAAAATAGCTCAAAGTGATACCTCATCACTTTGGGCTTTTTTTTGCCTTCAACACACTTTATCTTCGCAACAGTTAAGTTTAGCTAACCCGGCTGGTTTTACCAATATATATAAATAATTCATAACGATAGCACCGAGACACCTCGACTCAGGCATAACCTCAACGGTACTTGCATCACTGTAGAATTTACGTTTCTCTCCTTCCCCCCCTTCTTTAATCAATATCACTCTACATTACCCCCCTTATTTTTCTGCCTGAACTCTATTCTAGCGGCCTGTTAATGCATCGAAGTACACAAACAAATCAAGCTTATCGACCCTTTCAGACGCTGAATTGAATCAATATTATGCTATATGACAAACGTATTAATCTTGTTTAACGCCACCAAATATCCATACAATAATTATGCAATTCTGAGAGATCTAGTCACAAATACAATGAAAAAAGTAAAATATTGACCTAAAACAATAGCAGAACATGACAACTTATTTTATAATGCGAATTAATGTTTCAGAACACTATAAAATTTAATTTCTAGGGGCAAAATCAATGAGACTTATTCCATTAAGCAACAAAGCAAAAGTAGGTAAATGGGCTGCTCGTCATATCGCAGATTCTATCAACAAATTCGCTCCGACTGCCGAGCGTCCATTTGTATTAGGCCTTCCTACTGGTAGCACACCTCTAACTACTTACGCTGCGCTAATTGAACTTTACAAAGCTGGTGAAGTAAGCTTTAAGCACGTTGTAACATTCAATATGGATGAGTACGTTGGCATCGACCCTAACCACCCAGAGTCTTACCGCACATTCATGCACGAGAACTTCTTCAACCACGTTGATATCCAAGCTGAAAACATCAACCTTCTTGATGGCAAAGCTGACGACATAGATGCACACTGTGCAGCGTACGAAGAGAAAATCCGCTCATACGGTAAAATCAACCTATTCATGGGCGGCGTAGGCATCGACGGTCACATCGCATTCAATGAGCCAGGTTCTTCTCTGTCTTCACGCACGCGTATCAAAACGCTAACTGAAGACACTCGTATCGCGAACTCTCGTTTCTTCGATGGCGACATTAACCAAGTGCCTAAATACGCACTAACTATCGGTGTTGCGACTCTTCTAGATGCTGAAGAAGTAATGATCCTTTCTCTAGGACACAACAAAGCGCAAGCACTTCAAATGGCTATCGAAGGTTCTGTAAACCACATGTGGACTGTTACCGCTCTACAGATGCACCGTAAAGCTATCATCGTTGCTGATGAGCCAGCTCAACAAGAGCTAAAAGTTAAGACTCTACGCTACTTCCAAGAGCTAGAAGCTGAAAACATCCAAGACCTATAATCGATTGTCTTGAATAAAAAGGCGTTTTTAATAGAAAGAGCGTCTTGAATAGAGAAAGCCACAGAATGTGGCTTTTTTTGTATCTGCAATTTGAGGAGGTGAGTAACAGGATCGATAATAGAGCGACAAGCTCGTTTAAACAGGCTGCAGAAACAAAAAAGCGATTTCTCAAACAAGAGAAACCGCAATGACGGTATATTCTAAGATGGATAAAACGAATTAAAGCTAGATAAGCTAAATAAACACTTTAGGTGTAAGCTCAAGCGAAAGCTTCAAGCTATGAACTCAATAGCAAAAACTAAGAACTCAGCGCGTTATCTCGGCACAAGGTGTTAATGATGTCTGTAATAGCCAAAACGATCGTGGATTTCACTTTCTGGTTATGTCGACCCAAGAACATTTCTAACATTGGACCAGACATGGTTTTCACCATATCAGGGTCGTATTCAATAGGCATAATACGCTGAATAGCATGTACTTTGTTTAGCTCAAAGATGATATCCACTTCAGTAAAACTGGTGTCATCACCCTGTATTTTCGCCCATTCTTTTAAGGTCACGAAAATCTCTAAGTCGTCATAAAGCTCTTTACTGATCACGCCAAGCCCCAGAAGCAACTTTCCGCGTATCATTATTTCCCCTAGCGGCCCGCCACTATTGAGAAGAGGTTCTACAACGAACTTAATCGCAGTATCGTCTTTCTTGAAAATATTTTTTAAAACCGAATCTACCGTATCATCCAATGCATCATAAGCGGCCATCAGGCAAGCGCCAGCACTCTCAGCCTCGGAAAGTGCTTCGAGTAATTCTGTTTCATGATTAGTTTGTATTGGCATAACGGCTCGGCAATAAGAAAGTGCCACAGGAGTGGCACTTTGGTGGTTTATCATTTCAATGCTAGATAAGCTTGTTCCGCTAGTTTAACAACTTCTGAGTCACTATTCAGCTCAGAATAATATGCTAATGTCTCTGCAAAGCCTTTTTCTGCAAACATTGCCTGAAGTTCAACCGCTTGAGGGTCATCTTCGTTCTTATAATGGAACGCTGCCGCAATCGCTTTTACTAGGTGAGCGTTTGGAAGGCCGTATTCTAATGTGCCGTTCAGTGGCTTAACCAAGCGATCTTGTGGGCTCAGCTTACGAATTGGTTGACGACCAACACGATCTACTTCATCACGTAGGAATGGGTTTGCAAAACGACCAAGGATTTTTTGGATGTATGCAGCGTGAGCTTCAGGATCAAAACCGTAACGCTTAATAAGTACAGCACCACTCTCTTCCATTGTTGCTGTTACTTCAGCACGGATTACGTCGTCTTCAATAGAGTCTTTGATTGTCTCATGACCCGCAAGAACGCCAAGGTATGCCGTTACTAGGTGACCAGTGTTAAGAGTAAACAGTTTACGCTCAACGAAAGCCATTAAGTTATCAGTACATTCCATTCCTGGGATGTTTGGGATATCACCCTTAAATTGTGTTTGATCTACAATCCATTCGCTGAACGTTTCAACCGTTACTGCTAGAGGGTCTGTCTCGCCAGCTTCTGCCGGTGGAACAATACGGTCAACCGCTGAATCAACGAAACCAATGTGCTCTTCAGTGAAGGCTTTCATTTCATCAGAAAGGTGCTCTAATACTGCAGCTTTAAGTTGGCTAGTACCACGAACCATGTTCTCTGCCGCGATTACGTTCATTGGTGCAGTGTTACCAGCAGCAGCACGTTTTTCAATGCCTTGCGCGATAGATTTAGAGATAATCTTGAGAACCGTTGGGCCTACCGCTGTTGTAATAAGATCCGATTCAGCAATGCAATCCACCACAGCGCTTGTCGCTGAGTTTACTGCTGTTACGTTTTTAACGATCTCAACAACACACTCTTCTCCAACAATCTTTACTGGGTATTCTTTACGCTCAATTAACGCATTAACAACCGTTTCATTTACGTCTGCAAACGTAACCTTCATACCAGCATCAGAAAGAAGCTTACCAATGAAACCACGACCGATATTACCTGCACCAAAATGTAACGCTTTCATAATTTTAGACCTTATAAATATTTGAATCTAGATAGCTAACTACTCAACAACATGCCTTTTCCAATTAGGTTCTAGGCATTAAACAGTAAGCTATACAGACTGAATCTTTATTAAACCGATAAAGAGTAAGACCGAAAATGAGGCCAGTGGGGGGACACCGGCCTCCTTCACTCAGGAGCTTGACTAGAGCGTATTAATTTCCGTTTAGAATACGTAGAACATCATCTGGGTTAGTTGTGTTCTGTAAGCATTCCACTGCTTCTTCGTCATCAAGTGAATTGGTAATAGCCATCAACACCATGTTGTGTTCATCGCCTTGTGCTGCAATACCGATAACCATCTTCGCAATATCATCTTCATCTTCACCCCACTGAATGCCTTCAGGGTATTGACAGAAAACGATGCCGGTTTTTTGTACGTACTGTTTCGCTTCGATTGTGCCGTGTGGTACCGCGATAGACTCGCCTAAGTAAGTAGACACAAGCTCTTCACGAGCAAACATACCTTCTACGTATTCAGGTGACACATTGCCAAGTTTTACTAATTGGTCACCAGCAAACTTAATCGCGTCTTTTTTCTGAGTCGCTTTTAGACCAAGGAAGATGCTGTCGTTAGTCAGAGCAAGTTTGTTGCCTTCTTGTGCTGGAGCCGCTGCCGCAGGTGCTGCTACTTTCGCTTCACCGCTTTGTGCTTCTACAAGGTCTACAACCAACTGGTCATATACAGCGCCATCTAGGAAATTGTTAAGAGACATGTGCATTGCACCTGGTACGGTTTTACGTGCACGGTCTGTTAGGTCTTTGTGTGTAATAACAATTTGCGAATCAGCTGGTAGGTTGTTGATTGCATAGTTAGTTACCACAATGTTCAGGCCTGCTGTTTCTACTTTTTTACGTAGTAGACCAGCACCCATTGCGCTTGAACCCATACCCGCATCACACGCTACGTACACAGCTTCTACATTAGCTAGGTTCACGTTTGCACCTGATACCGCACCTTTAGAAGACGCTTTCATGTCTTTCATTTGTGCTGATGCTTTTTCTAGTGAATCTTCGTCGTCACCTTGAGCTGAAGTCTTAAGTAGGATTGAAGCTACGATGAAAGACACAGCGGTTGAAGCGATTACTGAAAGTACAACACCTAGGTAAGAACCTTTTGGCGTCATCAGTAAAACTGCGAAGATAGAACCTGGAGATGCTGGAGAGATAAGACCAGAATCAAACATTACGTTAGTGAATACACCCGTCATACCACCTGCAATTACAGCAAGAATTAGACGTGGGTTCATCAGTACGTACGGGAAGTAAATCTCGTGGATACCACCTAGGAAGTGGATGATAGATGCACCAGCAGCAGACTGTTTCGCGCTACCTTTACCAAATACCATGTAAGCAAGTAGAAGACCAAAACCAGGACCTGGGTTAGCTTCAATTAGGAAGAAGATTGAACGACCAATCTCTTCAGATTGCTGGATACCTAGTGGAGAGAAGATACCGTGGTTAATTGCGTTGTTTAGGAAAAGAATTTTCGCAGGTTCAACAAAGATAGAAGCTAGAGGAAGAGCACCTGCTTCAACCATTGCGTTAACACCGGCCGCAAGACCACCAGATAGAATCTTAACTGCAGGACCAATCACGACAAACGCGATGATTGCGCAGATCATACCGATGATACCAGCAGAGAAGTTGTTCACTAGCATTTCGAAACCGCTCTTCACCTTACCGTGAACAGCTTCATCGAATTTCTTAATTGCGATACCACCTAGTGGACCAACAATCATTGCACCCATGAACATAGGGATATCTGTACCAACGATGACACCCATCGTTGTAATTGCACCAACAACCGCTCCACGGTCGCCGCCAACCATTTTACCACCGGTGTAACCGATCAATAGCGGTAGTAGGTATGTGATCATAGGACCAACCATTGATGCTAACGTTTCGTTAGGCCACCAACCTGTTGGAATAAATAGTGCAGTAATGAAACCCCACGCAATAAATGCGCCGATGTTTGGCATTACCATATTGGATAAGAAACGACCAAAGTTTTGAACCTTAATCTTTGCTTCTGGTGATAACATAGGTAGAACCCCGTAGTGTATTGGTTGGTCAAATGACCGAAAGTGTTTATTCAAAAGTCGATTAAAATGTATCACAACATTTCGAAAATGCACCTTGAGGCAATTTTAGTGACAGTGGTCACACACAAAAAACACTTTCGGGTTATCGATAGCCACTTAGATCACAAAAATGGTATGAATTTAAATTACAAAGCAATGTAAATGGGAATAACACTCATTATCGAGTGATATTGATCACATTTTGTTTTGTAATACTTAAAAATAAATAGTGATCAATATCACACTTAATAAAATAGGGTATCTAAAATCTATAATTAGTGAGCAAAATAACAGCGTATCATGCTCAATACATATGCATCAGTACGAACCAAAAACTTGACTTTGTAATTTAATTACAAAAACAAAACCTAAGCTTCAAATGAAATGAGACATAGCGCACTATTAAAACTACAGGCCAGAGCGCTGCAGTGAACACTAGATGGATGTGATATGGTATTTAGCTACTCAAATGCTATTTATTTAATTCCCCTTCAACACCAACCAGCAGGTTGCTCTGCTATTTGAGAAAAACTATGCCAGAAAAAATCTCCACATCAGCACTCGCCAAACACAAAGGGGTGGAACCTAAAACTCTCTTCAGTGATCTAAAAAGTGCTGGCTATATAGTGCGATCGCAAGAACGTTGGGTGCTCACTGAGCGCGGTGAAAGTTTTGGAGGGGAATATGTAGAGCACAAAAAATTTGGTATCTTTATTGTATGGCCGGAGAATCTGCTCATCGACTTAGATTCATTCTCTGGTAAAACGCTAACCGCGACTCAGTTGGGCAACGCTTTTCAACTCAGCGCGAAGAAAATTAACCTGCTACTCAATGAGCTTGGTTGGATAACCAAAGAAGAAGATGGCTGGCATGTGACTTCTACGGGTTTAAAAGCCGGTGGTGAACAGAGAGAAGATAAAGCAACAAAAAACTTGTTTGTGGTGTGGCACGACTCTTTGGTGCGTAATAAGCGCTTAAAGCAATCTGTTGTCGAATTTTTAGGTCACGACGCCGAAAGCCATTCTACTGACGCTTCGTTTTCTAGCTTTCGTCAGAAGTTCGAAGCAAAACACCGAAGCTTGGACGGACACTATGTTAGGTCGAAAGGCGAGCTGATCATAGATAACTGGCTCTATATGGCAGGAGTAGTCCACGCCTACGAACGTCCACTCCCAATCGCAAAAGAAGCCATGAGCGATTTCTACCTGCCAACTGGCAAGGTGTACATTCAGTTCTGGGGAACGGATTATGGGTCAATAGATCAAGACCAGCGCATTGCCACTAAGAAAATTTACGAGGAGCATGGTTTTGGTTTAATCGAAATCTGCCCAGAAGATATTCCCAATCTCGACAAGGTATTACCGCCATTATTGCGTGAATATGGAATAAAGGCGTATTAAGTCACTGAAACTCGCACACTATAGCTAATCAAGATCACATTAATTCGCTTATTATGGACTTTAACTACCATAGTGATTTGATATGTTCGCTATTTTTCTCAAGCGACTCTTCTATTATCTTACCCCCATCGACTCGAGTTACTATAGTAATTCGGTATTTGGGGCATGTTCGATAGCCATTTAAACGACTTTATAAAAGGTTTCGATTTAACTGAGCTGTCCGTTTATTGTTGACGTCACTGAACATTAAACCCTACAACATTTATTCTTATAGATATTAGGAGCCAACATGACTCATCCAATCATCACAGATTTGAACACTCGCTACACTGCTAAAAAATACGATGCCGACAAACGTGTATCAGCAGAAGATATGGAAGTAATCAAAGAAGCTCTTCGCTTGTCAGCTTCTTCTATAAACTCTCAGCCTTGGAAGTTCATCATCATTGAGAGTGACGAAGCAAAACAGCGCTTCCACAATACTTTCGAAAACATGTTCCAGTTTAACCAACCACATGCGAAAGAAGCGTCACACACGATCTTGTTTGCTCACGACCCTAAGTACACTAAAGAAAAATTCGCAAAACGTGCTGACACAGAAGTCAGTTCTGGTCACCTACCCGCTGAAATGTACGAGCAGTTCTTAGGTGCTTACGCATTCGCTGAAATGAACACAGACGAAGAAGGCTTTAACGGCAATTGGACTAAATCTCAAGTTTACATCGCACTTGGTAATACACTGCACACGCTAGCTCGTCTTGGCATCGCTTCAACACCGATGGAAGGTGTAGACGCAAAAATGATTAGTGAAGAATTTGCCGATGAGTTAGATGGTCATGTTGTTGATGTTGCATTGGCGATTGGTTACCACAAAGATGGCGAAGATTATAACTACGGTAAACCAAAAGCGCGTCTAGCGGTTGATCAAGTTGTAACAACTCTCTAGTTGATACGAACAACCTTGCTAAATGAACCATTCATTTAGTTTAGTGTGAAAACCAATTTTAGCTTTAAAACCAATATTAGTTATAACGCCAATTTTAGTTATGACTACATTTAATATGCTTAAACGTACTGCCTTATATTTTGGCCAGACACTTGTCTGGCCTTTTTTGTATCTGCTACTGATTTTCCCAATCAACTAGTCATATTTATAGAGGCTCAGTTTCATCTATCTTTATCCATAAGCATGCCAATACCTAGAACAATTTCGCGCGAGTTAAAATGACACTGAAGGATTATTAAGACAACAAATATAAAAAAGTCATAATGACACAAATCCTTACCAGGATTAAATTAACCTAATTAAAAACAATCATTTAAAAACATGGCACACCAAATGCAATGATGAGATCAGATATTTAAATAAGGTATTATCATTATGACTATTCACGTTAAATCAAATGTTCATTGGGTCGGCGTCCACGATTGGGAAACCGAGCACTTCCACGGTAAGGAATACCACATGAACAAAGGTACGAGCTATAACTCATACCTGATCCGTGAAGAGAAGACGGTGCTTGTCGATACTGTCGATCATCGCTTTACTGAACAATTCCTTGCAAACCTAGAGATGGAAATCGATATCAACGAGATCGACTACATCATTTGTCAGCATGCAGAAGAAGATCACTCAGGCGCCCTCTCTGCGCTACTGGCTAAAATTCCGAACACACCCGTCTACTGCACAGAAGCTGGTGTTAACTCTATTGTTGGCCATCACCACCAGCCTGACTGGAACTTCCGAACCGTTAAAACAGGCGACACGCTCGATGTCGGTAACGGTAAGCAACTCATCTTTGTTGAGATGAAAATGCTGCACTGGCCAGACTCAATGGCGACATACCTAACCGGTGATGAAATCCTGTTTAGTAACGATGCTTTCGGGCAACACTACTGCGACGAGAACCTATTCAATGACCAACTAGACCAAGTAGAGCTGCATGACCAATGTCTGCGTTACTTCTCAAACATCCTCACGCCTTTCGCGCCTTTGGTGAAAGCGAAGATAGAAGAAGTCTTGAGTTTAGGCGTGCCAATCGATGTTATTGCTACTTCTCATGGCTGTATTTGGCGTGACAACGCGACTCAAATCGTTGAGCAATATTACGAGTGGTCAAAAGCCTACAAAGAAGATCGTATCACCATTGTCTACGACACCATGTCCAATAACACTCGCATGATGGCAGATGCGATCGCAAAGGGTATTCGTAAAGGCAGCCCAGAAACAGCCATCAAAGTCTTCAATATCTCTAAGCACGATAAGAATGACATCCTTGCCAATATCTTCCGTTCAAAGGGCGTGCTTGTTGGATCATCGACCATGAACAATGTGATGATGCCGCAAATCGCCGCACTACTTGAAGAAGTACACGGCCTGCGCTTTGCAGAAAAAAGAGCCGCAGCATTTGGCTCTTCAGGGTGGACTGGCGGCGCAGTAAAACGCATCGATGCTCGCTTACGTGAAGCCAACTTCGAAGTGAGCGCACCTCAGCATATCCACTGGAAACCAGATACAGACGCACTTCGTCAATGTATTGATTATGGTATGACACTGGCCGAGGTTTGGCGTGTGAATCCAGACGAAGTCAGCGCACCAAAGCAAGTATCACGTAATGTGACACCGCTTGAAACCGCGCCTTCGCCAACGAGCACTCCAGTCGCACTCGATGACACAGACGAGCTGCAACTCGATCAGCAGCAATTCGATCAGCAACAACTCGTCGAAAAACAACTTGAGAAACAGCCCGAGCAAGTTCAAGGCCAGCCAAACCACAGCGCAGATTGCACTTGCTGGCGCTGCACTGTCTGTGAATGGGTGTACGACCCACAATTGGGCGAACCCTACCAAGGCGTTGAACCAGGAACACCTTGGGCACAAGTGCCGGATGACTTCCTTTGCCCAGAATGCCATTTAGGCAAAGAAGTGTTTGTGGAGAAGTAATATGGACAACATTGTTCTTGTGGGCGCTGGTTTCGCTGCTTTACAAACCATAAAGATGATCCGTAAAACTGACCCAAATATCGCTATTACAATAGTCACTGCTGATGCGGGTATTGAATACAGTAAGCCGAATCTTTCGCATGTATTCAGTCAAGCTCAAACACCTCAGCAACTTGCGATCAATACTGCTCAACAATTAGCTGAGCTGCATAACGTTGTCATTAAAACCAACGTTTGGGTAAACGAGATTAACACCGAGCAACAGTTTATTGTCGCTGGCGATGATATCATCCCATACTCAAAACTAGTGCTGGCAACCGGGGCAGCGCCTTTCATACCTGCTGCTGAGGGGTTGAGTGCTCAGGCAACGATTACTCTCAATAGCTTGGAAGAGTTCGAAAAACACAAAGCTCAGATCGACGCTGCGCAACGAATCACCGTTATCGGTGGCGGGCTCATTGGCGTCGAGTTAGCTTTCGACCTTCAAACTGCGGGGAAAAGTGTCACGGTCATTGAACCAGCAAGTTATCTATTAGGTAGTTTGGTACCACCTTTTATCTCCCTAGAACTGGAACGAGAGCTTCGTAAAGCCGGTGTGACAGTTGAGACGGATGCAATGGTAAGCCATGCCACCTATCTCGCTGACGGAGTAAGGTTACAAACGACCTCTTCTCGATTAATCAAAACCGATGTGGTCATCGCTGCAGCTGGGTTAATGCCAAATACAGCACTCGCGCAACAGACAGGAATGGCAGTGAACAGAGGTATCATCGTTGATGAAGCAATGAGAACTAACATCAAAAATGTCTATGCCATTGGGGATTGTGCTGAAATTCAAGGACGAGTAATGGCTTACCTGCAACCCGCGATATTAGCGGCCAACGTATTGGCGAAACAACTCACTACGGGTGAAGGAAAGCTAAGCTTGCCGCATATTATGACTAAAGTGAAAACGCCTAGTTATCCGATTCAGCTGGCAGGCCGTGATATTCAAACTGCTCAGAGTTGGGAGACTCGGTTTGATCCAAAAGGGATTGTCGCCAAAGGTTTTAATGAGGCAAACCAACTCGTCGGATTCATTGTCACAGGGGAACACACTAAAGCAGCATTTCCTCTGCTTAAAGAACTACAGACCAGTTCACCGACATAAGATAAAATCTATAAGTTCGGTATATGCTAGACAATAAAAAAGCCAGTCAATCGACTGGCTTTCTTGTATTCATCTTGGTGCGATTAGCTCATCGCATTTAAGCAAGGACGAACATTAACCGATAAACGAGATGTAACCTTGAAGGATGATCAGGTTAACGATATCGATAAAGAAGGCACCAACGATTGGCACAACCATGAAGGCTTGTGGCGACGGACCGAATCGGTTCACCAAAGAACCCATGTTCATTACCGCTGTTGGTGTTGCACCTAGGCCAAAACCACAGTGACCACCCGCCATAACCGCTGCGTCGTAGTTAGAACCCATTACTTTGAACGTCACAAAGTAAGAGAAGATACCCAACACCACAGCCTGAACCGCAAGGATAACCAAGAACGGAATCGCAAGGTCAAAGATGTTCCAAAGCTTAAGGCTCATTAGCGCCATAGCTAAGAACAGTGATAATGACACCGTGCCCAGAATATCGACCGTTTCGCTATCGGTTTTATGCAGCTTAGTGACTTCAAAAACATTTGTAATGAATACACCAATAAACAACGCATAAACGAAGTCAGGGATCATCAACCAAGAAATTTCAAAGGTCGCTACCCACTGCTCTAGGTATTTCGCGCCCGTGATACAGATAAGAAGAATGAACAATACTTCGATCACCTTCTTCGCGGTCACTTTGTCTTCTTCGTACTCATTGTAAGTAACGAGTTCAGGGAAGCGTTCGTGCGTTTGCGTGCCAGTACCGTATTCAGATTCAAGTTGGTTCTTATCAATCAACTTTTGGGCCACAGGGCTACCGATGATGCCGCCAATAATCAAACCAAAGGTGGCTGAAGCCATCGCAATTTCTAGAGTATTGGCAATACCGAATGTGTCTGAAAACGTCTGTGACCAAGCTGCACCGGTACCATGACCGCCAGATAGCGTAATAGAGCCTGCAATCAAGCCCATCAAAGGTTCAAGACCAAGGGCTGTGGCTAATGTCACACCTACACCATTTTGGATAATGATGTAAATCGAAGCGACCCCTAAGAACAGAAACACCTTTGCACCACCTTTCATCAACTGGGTGTAGTTAGCAGCAAGGCCAACAGTCGCAAAGAACATCAACATGAAGGTGTTCTGCAATGGCAAAGAGAACTCTAGGTCAACGCCGTTGAAGTGTAGGGCAGTAATAGCAAAAGCGACGATCAAACCGCCGACGATGGGCTCAGGGATATTGTACTTTTTGAGAACCGGTAGCTTTGCATTTACAAAATGACCTAGAAACAAAACGCTAATTGCGATTAGGAAAGATTCTAGTGGCCCTATTGAAATTAATTGATTCATATAACCTCTATTGTTTTGCGTGCTCATCTTCCCTAATGAGTCTGGTTTTGTCTGTAATTATGTGTGCTGCTCTACCTGTGCTATGAGAATGGGTAAGAAATTGTGGATGAGAAAACCAGCGCATTGCTGCGTTCACTCCGTACCATGTTAGTAGTACGTTAACTTTTAAGTAGAGAGCGACGGTTTTGTGATAACAATCAATCTCCAAAAGTATAAATCGACAGCAATGATACTGCTGCTCAATCTCTTTTTGAATACCTAAAAAAGCAAAAAGGAGCCATTGCTAGCTCCTTTTTTATTACCATTGCTGGTAATTAGAATTTTTTCGGGGCATACCCTGTCATAACCTCAATGCGAAGCTCTTTACCAATCTTCGTCATTGGGTGAACAATCACTAATCCTTTTACAGACTTTTTCAATTTGCCCATATCCGCTTGCTCAGCTTTTGTAATTTCACGGCTAAATGGCATATCAATCAGCGACTTACGCTCTTGATTCACATCGAAGCTTTCTTTGTGTTTAAGCTGGGCAATTTTCTTAGTTAGCTTCTTAATCTCATCTTCAAATTGACGAACAACAGGACGATCATTACGAGTTTTAGCAGCCGCTAACTTGTTGCGACACTTGTCTAGACGGTTGTTAATTTGTTGAAGTTCGTTTTTAACACTCATAATAATTTCCTAAGATTAAACAAGCCAATTCGGATTGGGGCGCGGAGTATAGCACAAGGCTTTACCTGAACCGAAATTTATCTGACAAATAGCCAATCGAATCAAAGATAACCTAAACTGATTACCACTCGATAATCATTCTAGAATAGATTAACCCTCGATAAGTGATGTTTCACTCGTCTGTGCCACTCACCAAAAATCCAACGGCAAAAAGAACTTAGTGCCACCACATAAGGATCTACGATGACATTCATTAAACTCGTGCAGAAACGAGCACTAACCTACAGCCTAGCCATTGGCTCTGTGTTCGCCACAACTTATGTGTCTAGTGAAACATCCCGTGTCAATACGCTACCTGATAACCTTATTGTTGAGTACTCGACACCTAAGACTGAGGCAGAACAACAGATCAAAAAAGAGATTCAACTTAGTGGCGTCAACGACACCGTGATTGACCTATCCAATCAGCTCTTCATGTTTAATAACCCATTAACCATTCAATATGGCAACGAAGACGGTCCACTCTACGATCCACAAACGCATCAAGTGCTCATCCCTTATAGCTTTTATGCTGAATCGTTAACTTACTTTGAAAAGAATCAGTACGAAAAAGAGTACGGGAAAACGGCACAAACTGGAGCTATCGATACCTTACTTCACACCCTACTGCACGAAGCTGGGCATGCTTACATAGAAGATCAAAAAATTGCTATTTTGGGGAAGGAAGAGGACGCCGTTGATAACCTCGCTACCATCATGTTGCTCAACTATGTAGAACACGGCGGAGATGCCGCAATTAGTGCCGCTGACATGTTTGCTTTCGAGTCAGAAGACCGTCCTGAATATTACGATTTAGGTGAATACATTGATGAACACAGCTTTGATCTCCAACGTTACTTCTCTACTCTGTGTTTAGTATATGGAAGCGACCCTGAAGCTTATAAAAACTTACTCGATGACGTGGAAAATGACTACCTAAAAAATAGAAAAGAGTTCTGCGTGGAGCACTTCGATGTGATTAACGCGAATTGGCATCAATATTTGAAAGAGAGTAGTGAGGGTTAGTTAAAGACCTAAAGAGACAAAAAGCCGAAAGTTCTACAAAAGAGTTAGAGTTAAGCGAGCGGCCTAGAAACCAATTCTGAAGCCGCTATCAAACAGGGTTAAATCTAGACTTTTACTTTATACTTAAGGTCTTGAGCTTCATCACCGGTCATTCCTCGGAATCCCCAACAGTGCGATGGCTGCTCTTTAATGGTGATTTCGATATCAATAGGAGAGATAGAGAGTTGCTTTTCTATTTCGGAGAATATTTTCTTAATCAGACGCTTTTTAGTATTTACCGCCCGACCTTCCATCATGTTGATTTCGATAACCGTGTATGCGTCGGTTCTACCCTCTGGGTAAAAGAAGTCATCCCTTTCCAACGGCACAAACCGATGGGCTCGCTTGTCATCGGGCAACCCCATCTCACTGTTTAAGCATTGCTGCAACACGTTAGATAGCTGCAACTTAATTGGATTTAAGCACTCTTTGATACCATAAATAACAATCATGACCATTCCTTTGATGTGATGTTAGGTAAAGAAGAACGTTAGATAGAAGGACCGCTTGGCTGCTATCCACTCGCTTACTATTTGTTCATATATTACCTAATGACGTCAATGAAAGAAGGTTAAATCAATGAATTTATGAACAGGTGCAACAAAAAACATAGGGTTCGATTTTTCACTCAGTCACTCCTCCGTGAGATATCGATCAGACCTCAGTAAAGTAGCTATTCTAGAAACGCTCAGAGGTACTCATTACAACAAATTGATCGAACACCAGAAATACCCCGTATATCTGTTCACATTAAATTTGAACTAAGGAGTACTATGTGCCGAACTCACTCAACAAGACCACACAGACAAAAGACGAATTAGAAACACCTGTAAAGTCTTCTCCAGAACTCGCCGTGTTTCCTCTCCCCATCTTTCTTTTGCCTGGAGGCCGACAAAGATTACGCATTTTTGAGCCTAAGTACCTTGCCATGGTCGCTCAAGCGGCACAGGGGGATGGTTTTATTCTCGCCACTCAAGACAATTCAAATTCAGAACACCATAGTTACTGGGGAACAAAAGTTTCTATTGTCGATTTCAATATGTCTGATGATCAAATTTTAGAAATCGATGTCGAGGGACAAGAGCTTGTCCAACTTCATTCGTCTTTTCGTTCTCAAGACGGTTTAATTAAGAGTAGATTTAGTTCAATGCCTCACTGGCCTGAGCTTGAGTACAAAGTCCCTAATGTGGTAACAGCGTTCTTGGTGCAACTGTTTCGCGACCACGACTCAATCAGAAACCTCTACCCGACCCCTGATTTTGAGAGCTCACAATGGATATGCGCTCGGTTGCTTGAGATAATGCCTATCCCTATAGAAAAGAAAACAAAATTCACTGAGCCAACCAGCTTTCCATCACTAGTTCCTTTTTTGAATCAAATCATTACGGGGCAATAAACACTTTTATTCACTATAATTTTGTATAGTAGAAATTATTTTAATTAAAAGTGATCCCTCTCCTCTTTAACCACGTAATGCCAATCAAATTCGAACAGCGGTAATTTGCTATGCAAGTGGAAAGCAGAAGTTTAGGGATAGGCAAGGAGCAAGTCATTATTCCCGACAATAACTCACCTACCAACAACAAAGTACCTACAGAGCTCTCAAGCTGGCTAATTTTGGTTGGTACAGACCGAGACAAGCAGGCTTTTACCTGTTTGTTCAAATTCTTCGCTCCGAAGATAAAACGTTTTGGCATTAACAAGTTAGGTAGCGAAGCCGCGGCTAACGAGCTAGTTCAAGACACTATGACCAATGTGTGGAAGAAAGCACATCTTTACAACCAAGAGAAAGGTGCAGCGACCACTTGGGTTTACACCGTGATGCGAAATGCTGCCTTCGACATGTTGAGAAAGGTCAAAGCAAAAGCAGAACAAACGATCGCCGACGACATTTGGCCAATTGATGCGATGGTGGCCGAGTCTCAGAATGAAGAATTGCCTTTTGGTGATCATTTGATGAGTCGTCACGTAATGACTCAAATTGAGAAGCTGCCTCTAGCTCAAAAAACGATTGTCAAAGGTGTGTATTTTCAGGAGCTATCTCAAGAACAGCTCGCACAACAACTCGGCGTTCCGCTCGGAACAGTGAAATCGCGACTAAGACTCGCTTTAGCCAAACTCAAGGTTCACATGGGGGACCAAAGTCATGATTAAACATCATCCAAACGCAGCAATGTTGAAAGACTTTGTCGATGGCACTCTAGCCGATTCAGTTTCCTTGATCGTATCAAGCCACGTTGAACTGTGTGAACACTGCCAGCAACAAGTAAATCAATTGACCGCAGAAGCGGCAAATAATGTTTTTGATGCAGAAGAATCGGGTCAACGCGTGTTGTCAGAAGATCAATCATTCTCTAACGAAGAAATAGATTTGGATATAGAAAAATTCCTGTCCGAAAATAGTGATTTTGATTTCGAAGCTATAGCGCAGATAACATCCGATCCATCTCAATCAGTTGAGGTGACACCTGAACTGCAGAAAGTAACCATCGCCGACACCACGTTCACTATTCCAAGAGCATTGAGTTCGGTGACAAGAAAAGATTGGATGAATTTAGGAAAAATTTCGCGAGCGAGATTGGATTTTGATGACGAGGCACACCACACGAGTTTGTTACACATCGACAAAGATGGAAAGGTACCTTGCCACACTCATAAGGGCTTCGAGATCACACTACTTTTAGAAGGTAGCTTCGAAGATGAAATGGGCGTCTACAACAAAGGTGATTTCATCTGGTTGGACGGTAATCATACTCATCAACCAGCGACCAAAGAAGGTTGTGTTTGTTTGACTGTTTCGAGTGATGCGCTTTACTTCACAAAAGGTGTAAGCCAGTTATTCAATCCACTCGGCAGGTATATCTATTAATCCAGTTGCACGCTATAAATATACAGGATGGCATTAAGCCATCCTGTAAATCGTTAATATCACTGGATTAAAACATCGACAATATTGAGACTTGAAAACAACTTGGCTCAGTAAGTACGATTAGCAATGTTGAAATATAATAAATAGCTCAGAGCAAGAGCAAAGGAGTTGGCCAATGGAAAAGAAAATTAAAATAGGTATCAGCGCATGTGTTGCAGGACACAAAGTACGCTTCGATACTGGTCATAAACGCTCTCGTTTTTGTACAGATGATCTTGCAGATTATGTTGAGTTAGAACCTGTATGCCCAGAAATGGCAATCGGCCTTCCAACGCCTCGCCCTACTATTCGCCAAACAAGAATGTTAGATGACGTCATCCATGTTTCTCGTCCTGATGGTTCAGGCGATGTGACCAACGAACTTATCGAGTTCGGACAAAACTACTCGAAGGCCAATCAGCACATTGCTGGTTTCATTGTTTGCCAAAAAAGTCCTACCTGCGGTATGGAGCGAGTAAAGATTTATCACCACCACGGTCGCGGTTCTGAATCGACAGGTGTCGGCATGTTCACCCAACAAATAATGGATGGTAACCCTTTACTTCCTGTTGAAGAGAATGGCCGCCTCAACGACCCAATTCTACGTGAAAACTTCATGACACGAGTTTTCACTTATCAAAAGTGGCTGGATCTTGTCGACGAGGGCGTTACCAAACACAAATTGATTCAATTCCACAGTGCGCACAAGTATTTGGTGATGTGTCACCACGTTGAAGGGTACAAGAGCCTTGGCAAATTGCTAGCTGGCAATGAACTTGAAATTGATGAATTAGCAAACCAATACATTGAAGGGTTGATGACCGCCTTATCTCATCACGCGAATCGCGGTAGCCACGCTAATACTTTGCATCACTTGCAAGGTTACTTTAAAAAACAGCTGAGCAGCGCTCACAAACAAGAACTCACCAATCAAATTTCATCATTCAGAGAAGGGCTAGTTCCTCTGTTAGTCCCATTAACCTTGATTAACCACTACTTGATGGAATACCCAAACGAGTACTTAGAATCACAGGTTTACCTGAACCCTCATCCACAAGAACTTAAACTGAGATACGGATATTGAGCGACATTCTATGGATAAGACGAGATCTGCGGATTCACGATAACCCAGCGCTCGTCGCGGCAGTTGAAAACGGTGTAACTAACGCCGTTTTCATCTCAACCCCGCAACAATGGCAACAACATGATCTCGCACCAATAAAAGCTGATTTTATTTATCGCCATCTCAAGCAACTTGAATTGCAGCTTGCTGAATTTGGGATAACTTTGCTGCATCTGAAAGCGACCGACTTTGACGACCAAGCCGCACAACTCACTCGTTTATACAATGAGCTCGATGCCAAGTGTGTTTACACTAACTCTGAGCCTGAAGTAGACGAGCAGTTACGTGACAAACGTTTAATCGCTAGCGGTATCAAACTGAAAATGACCGACTGCGACACCATTCTTCCCTTGGGCAGTGTTTTGAATAAACAAGGCGAGATGTTCAAAGTTTTCACGCCATTCAAAAACGCCTGGTTAAAAGAAGTGCAAGTCAAAGGGATCCAGTGTAGCCCAGCTCCAATCATACAAGCAGAGCCTACACAGACCGAGCGTCTTAACACCCAGTTGTCTGGCGATCTTACTCCTCATAAGCTTTCTGATGAGTACGACTTTGACTTTCCGCGTGTTGATTCAGATCGTTGGCCACTAAGCCAAGATGTACTAAATAGCGTGATCCCAAACTTCTTAGCCAACAAAGTTAACGACTATGGCAAATTTAGAGACATTCCTTCGATCAAAGGAACCTCTGGCCTGTCGCCATACTTAACGATTGGTGCGGTCAGTCCGCGCTGGCTAGCGATTCAGCTGATTCAACAACAGCCCGATTTGTTGTTTGATACTCAACTGCCCGCTTTTTCTTGGCTCAATGAATTGATTTGGCGAGATTTTTACAAGCATTTAATGTTCCACCATCCTAGACTGGTTAAAGGTGCTAACTTTCAACAGAAATATAATGGCTTAGATTGGTATCAAGATCACCCAAGTTTCAAAGCTTGGTGTGAAGGTAAAACTGGCTATCCATTGGTTGATGCGGCAATGCGTCAATTGGTTGAGACAGGTTGGATGCACAACAGATTGAGAATGGTGGTGGCGAGCTTCCTTACCAAACACCTGTTGATTGACTGGCGCTGGGGAGAGAGATTTTTTATGTCGCACCTTATCGATGGCGATTTTAGTGCGAACAACGGTGGCTGGCAGTGGGCTTCGAGCACTGGTTGTGATGCTCAACCTTACTTTCGAATTTTCAATCCAATCACGCAAAGCGAAAAGTTTGATCCAAAAGGAATTTTTATTCGTAAGTACATACCAGAGCTGCAAAAAATTCCGGATAAGCATGTGCACTTCCCGCATGACTACATCAAGAAAAACGGATTAAACAGTGAATACTGGCAACCCATCGTTGAACACAAAGAAGCACGATTGAGAGCCTTAGCCTTTTTCAAATAATTAGAGTGTAGATTATGGATAACTCTCTCTGGCTTAATAACTTTCTCAACATGTATCAAGAACTCGGAACAGACAGCTTCGACATACTAAGAACGGTTTATCACTCTGATGTCGAATTCCAAGATCCGCTGCATCACGTCAGCGGAATTGATGAACTAACCCATTATTTTGAGAACATTTATACACAAGTGACAAGCTGTAACTTTCATATCGAGCACGCCTTTGAGGCAAATAATGAAGCGTCAGTATATTGGACCATGCAGTTTTCTCACAAACAGCTGAACGGTCAAAAACCAATCGAAGTGCAAGGGCACAGCCACCTGAAAATGCTCGACGATCAAGTGGTCTATCACAGAGACTATCTCGACGTTGGCGCTATGCTATATGAACATATCCCAGTGTTAGGCTGCGCGATCAAATCCATCAAGAAAAGAGCGAGCCGCTAATGCGTATTATGATTACTGGCGCGACCTCAGGTATCGGCCAATCACTGTCCAAGGACTATGCCCAGCAAGGACATCAAGTCATCGCTTGCGGACGTAGCGCGGAAAAGTTACAGGCTCTCGTTGATTCTCACGAGACAGACCTGTCCCATCCGTCAATTACGCCACTCTGTTTTGATTTAACTGATTACCATAATTTCCCAGAACTCAACCAAAATGAACCTCTCGACCTGTTGATTTTGAACGCCGGAGATTGTGAATACATTGATGACCCAATTAACTTTGATGCCGAGCTATTCGAACGTGTTATCAATATTAATCTGATATCAATCGGTTATGCGCTTAAGTCGTGGTTAAAAAACATTAAGCCTGGTGGTCGCTTGGTACTAGTCAGCTCAAGCGCCAATTTTCTCCCTCTACCCAGAGCAGAAGCTTATGGCGCTTCAAAGGCGGCACTGACGTATTTAGGAAGAACCCTGTCGGTTGACCTAGCAAAACACAATATTCATGTCTCAATTGTGCATCCAGGCTTTGTTGAGACACCACTTACCGAGCGAAACTCTTTCTCTATGCCTATGATTATTAGTAGCGAAGCTGCAACTCAGAGAATTGTAAAAGGTATTGCTCAAGGAAAGAGTGAAATTGATTTCCCAAGACGATTCATTATGTTGATGAAGCTACTCAGAATGCTTCCAACTTCAGTTTGGCAAAAACTCGCTTCAAGGATGGTATAACAATGAAGAAAATCGCCATTATAGGTTCAGGTATTTCTGGACTGACTTGCGCACACATATTAGATAAACACCACGACGTAACGGTATTCGAAAAAAATGACTACGTCGGTGGTCACACCGCCACGGTTGATATTGAACATCAAGGCACGGCGTTTTCAATAGATACTGGTTTCATCGTTTTTAACGACAGAACCTATCCAAACTTTAACCAACTGCTTAAGCAGTTAGGCATAGAAAGACAACCAACCGAGATGAGCTTTAGCGTCCATAACACGACGACTAAGTTTGAATACAACGGCCACAGCATTAATTCGTTATTCGCTCAAAGAAGCAACATTTTCAAACCTCAGTTCTGGTCTTTAGTCTCCGACATTCTAAAGTTCAACAAGCTGTGTAAAGCTCAGTTCGAAAGTAACAAATTCACGCCTGATGTAACCCTTGGCACTTTCCTACGCGATAACCAGTTTTCAGATTTTTTCAGCCAGCACTATATTCTTCCAATGGGTGCCGCTATTTGGTCCACAAGCTTAAAAGAGATGGAAGAGTTTGAGCTTAAGTTCTTCATTCAATTTTTCTATAACCACGGACTATTAGATATCGCGAATCGCCCTCAGTGGTATGTGATTCCTAAGGGTTCTCGCTCTTACGTGGAAATTATCCTTTCACGCTTGAGCAAACCCGTCGCTTTGAACACATCGATTAAGCAAGTGACTCGCCAAGAATCAGGTATAACGATTGAATTCAAAGATGGCGGCACTCAAAATTTCGACGAAGTGATATTTGCATGTCACTCAGATCAAGCGCTACATTTACTCGGCGATGCGACAGAGCAAGAACAACAGGTTCTAGGGGAGATCCCATACAGCCGTAACGAAGTAGTTCTGCACACAGATACTCGCTTATTGCCAGACAGAAAACTGGCTTGGGCAAGTTGGAACTACATGTTGGATGGCGACAGTAAAAGGCCAGCCTGTGTCACTTACAACATGAACATTCTGCAAGGTATCGAAAGTCAAGACACCTTCTGTGTCACCTTGAATCAAAGCGAAGCCATCGACCCAGAAAAAATCATTCGCAGCTTTGTTTATCATCACCCGGTACTGAACTCGAACACGGTAGAAGCTCAGCACAAGCGCGAACAGATCTGTGGCAAAAACCAGACTCACTTCGCCGGCGCGTACTGGTATAACGGGTTCCACGAAGATGGTGTCCACAGTGCTCTCGATGTAACCAAACGCTTTGGCTTAGATTTGAGTACGAGTTCAACACTATGAACACTCACACCTTAACACCCGAAATGGGCATCGCATCCGAAAAGAGTGAAGAGCTCAGCGGTATCTATTGGGGTAATGTCAGACATCGCCGTTTTGGTGATATCACACACGAGTTTAGCTACCAGCTTTACATGATGGGGTTAGATCTTGACGAATTGCCCCAAACCACAGCGCGCAGTCCGCTGTTTGGGACTCAGTGGTACAACCTGATTCGCTTTGTCGAATCGGATTATCTCGCTGAAAAAAAAGAAAATCTCACGAATGATGAACCAAAATCACTCAAGCAACGTATAGCCTCCAAAGTACAACAACTTGGTGGAGTTTGGTCAGATTCAAATCGTGTAACGATGTTAGCCCAGTGCCGTTGTCTAGGTATCTATTTCAGTCCAATCAACTGTTTTTTCTGTTATGACGATACTGGCGATTGCAAATACATGTTGGCCGAAGTGAGTAATACACCATGGCGACAACGACATTATTACCTCATCGACATGCATCAAGAATTAAAAGTTAAGAAAGAGTTTCACGTTTCGCCGTTCATGGATTTAGACATGACTTACTTTTGGAAAATTAAGCCACCCGCGAAACGGACATTAGTACACATCGAAAGCCGCCGAGACGATAAGCTTTTCGATGCAACACTAGCACTGACGAAACAGTCAGTAACGAAGAAAAATATTAGACGGACGTTATTAAAAGTTCCGGCAATGACGATAAAGATCGTGATGGGAATTTATTATCAGGCTCTCAAATTATTCCTGAAAAAGGTACCGTTTATAGCGCACCCAGATTCAACATCTTAAGCGCTTAAAAAGCAATTAAATGACAACAAGGCAATTAGAATTGAGTTATCTCAAACCGACGAGCAATACTCAATTTTAGTTGGCCGAAAAATTAGAATGAGTTCTCAGCGAGGTTGACATGGAACAGCTTGCAAAACAAAACAACAATATTGAACATCAAGCTAAAGCCGTTGCTGTTTCGAGCAACTGTAAATATCGTGCTTTAATATTCAAAGTTCTTGAGCGTCTGCAATTTGCGACTCTTGAAGTGATTGAGCGTGACCAACATTCAGTGTTCGGCGACAGAGAAGCAGACCTCAAAGGTCAAATCGTCATTCATGATGCTACTTTTTTTAGAGACGTTGTCATCAACGGTAGTATCGGCGCTTCAGAAGCCTATATTGACGGTAAATGGACAAGCCCTGACCTCACACACGTTATTCAGATCATGGCTCGAAACCAAGCGCAGCTTGACGAACTAGACGACAAAACTCAGTGGATCTCTCGCATCAAAAACCTGTTGTTGCGTCGTAAGAATGTGAACACTGAACAAGGCTCTAAAAGAAACATACTCGCACATTACGATATCGGCAACGAACTCTATGAACGCTTCTTAGACAGTTCAATGCAATACTCTTCGGCTATCTACAGCAAGGAAGCGGAGACCTTATCTAAAGCTCAGCAGAACAAAATGAAGACCATTTGTGAACGGTTAGAGTTATCGGAATCCGACAGTGTCGTTGAGATTGGTACGGGCTGGGGTGGCTTAGCTATTTTTATGGCTCAACATTACGGATGCCATGTCACTACAACCACCATATCAGATGCGCAACATGAGCTCGCGGAGCGGAGAGTAAAAGCGCTCGGTTTAACGGACAAAATCACCCTACTTAAAGAGGATTACCGCAACCTCTCTGGCGAATACGACAAACTCGTATCGATTGAAATGATCGAAGCCGTTGGTCATGAATACCTGCAAACTTTCTTTGAAAAGTGTTCTTCGCTGCTAAAGCCTTCGGGAAAAATGTTAATTCAAGCGATTACCATCGCCGACAGTCGTTATGAAAAATATCGCAAAGGCGTCGACTTTATTCAGAAATACATATTCCCTGGCGGTTGCTTACCCTCTGTTTCAGTCATGACTCAGCATCTTGCCACCAGCACTGATCTTGTGGTTCAAGAGATCGATGATATTGGCTTGCACTACGCTCGAACGCTAAGCGATTGGAACATCGCCTTTGAAAACAGCTGGGACGAACTTGAATCTCTCGGATATTCAGAAGAGTTCAAGCGCTTGTGGATCTTCTATTTCTGCTACTGTGAAGGTGCATTCAAAGAGCGAGTAATCAGCACTCACCATTTAGTTGCAAGAAAACCTCGTTACTTTGGAGCGAAAGATGAAACGGTTTTGGATTATTAATCTCGTTCTGTTTCAAGCGACCTGGGTTTGTAGTGCGTTTTTTACCGCGCAAGCCCCGTTCGTGACCCCATTGATCGTGGTGGTTCACTTCCTTCTTTCTCCAACCCGCAGAAGCGACCTCAAAATACTCGCTTTATTACCGTTAGGGCTGTTGCTTGATAGCTTCTTACTTCATTTCGGCGTGTTTGCAGTCGACTCAGAGATTGCTAATCAATCTTGGTTTCCTGTGTGGCTTATTTGCCTGTGGATCATGTTTTTAATCAGTTTCAATCACAGCCTAAATTGGCTTTTAAAATGCTCGAAAGTGATCTTGTTTGTCATAGGGTTCGTAGCAGGTACTAGTAGTTATTGGGGAGGTATCAAAGCAGGTGCCCTCATTACTACTTGGCCAGATGCTTGGGTGCTTGCCGCCCTTGCAATAAGTTGGGGGATTTTGTTGCCCTTACTGGTGGCCGCCTACTCCAACTTGGTCCAACCTAAAATGGCAACAACGAGGTGATTTATGGCTTATTCACGCAAACCGACGCAAGCGTTCAGACCAGAGAGCGATAGCAGTCGCGTTCGTATTCATCCAGGCTCGTTTGCTCAAACCAGCTCTCAAAACCGGTCAAACCCGCAAACTAACAATAAACTGCTCAGCTTAATCGCCTTAGCGTTAGTTTGCGCTGCACTCCTTTTTACCGGAAATTCGAAAGCTTCTGCCGTCGATGATTTGAATAAGCGTGGTCAAGGCGAGATGAGTTACCTGTTTTGGACACTTTACTCGGCCGAGTTCTACACCACACCCTCTAATTCGGAGCGAGCGTTAAAAATTGAGTACTATCGATCTATTGATAGTCAAGACTTAGTAAATGCAACCAAAGATCAGTGGAGTAAACTTGGTTACTCTAGCAGTAACATTCAGCGTTGGTTGAAACCGTTATACGCAATGTGGCCGAACGTTGAAGAAGGAAGCACCCTAACCATCCGTGTCGCTGAAGATAATGTGAGCCGTTTTTATTTCGATGAACAACCTATCGGCACCATACAAGACAAACAATTTGGCGAGGCCTTTCTGGCGATTTGGCTCTCTGAAAACACATCCGAGCCGCTTCTACGCAAGCAACTTTTAGGTTTGAATAAATGAATCCAAAGACAAAAATATTAAAATTCACCCTAGCTATTTTGTCACTCACTTGGCTAGTCGGCTGCGGTTCGGCGAGTTTAGATAATCACGCAAACACCACTCCAGAGCTCAAGCTTGAAACCTTTTTCAACGGTGAACTTAAGGCCTATGGCATGGTTCTCGACCGTTCGGGCGATTTATTGCGACGCTTTGATGTCAAACTCATCGCCACTTGGGAGGGTAATAACGGAGTAATCAAAGAGTGGTTTTTTTTCGCTGATGGCGAGCGTTCAACTCGAGTATGGAACCTAATCAAGACCGGAGAAAACACGTATACCGGAACGGCCAATGACGTAGTTGGTACCGCTTATGGTGAAACTCAAGGTTCAGCTCTATATTGGAAATATGATTTAGAAATTGAAGTAGACGGCAGCACTTATGAAGTAGTCTTGGATGACTGGATGTTCTTAATGGACGAAAAACGCTTATTTAACAAAACTGAAATGTCCAAATTCGGTTTCAAAGTTGGTGAAGTGATCTTATACATTGAGAAGATTTGATTAACCCAATTTTAGGTTCAACAGAGTTTATCTGACATTCCTATAAGCCAACAAGCACCATCCAGTCCTTACAAAAACCACAGCCTACAACATTAAATTGTAGGCTGTTTTGTTTAATCCCTCGAATAGCGTATCTGCAACATCAAGTCTCTGTGCTAAGATGCGCCACCAGCACACAAATAGGCTAGACTCACACACAGCAGTTCCTATTTGTTTCGCTAAGTGTAGATTCCCTACCATGATTAATTGAAAAGGCTTTAAAGCATGAGCAAGTTGACCTCAGCGGAGCGTAAAGCTCGCGACAATGAACGTTTCTCACAACGCGTAAACGACCGCAGAGAAAAAGGCGAAGACGTAGTTGCTTACGCATTGACCAACAAAAAAGCTGTAAAATTCCTGACTAAGTCAGAGAAAAAACGTTTCAACGAAACGAGAGCAACGCTTCAAGAAGAGAAGCGAGTTAAAGAACAAGAAGAACTAAACCGAATCGAAGACGCATTCACGATCAAACAGTTCGACGAAGAATAATCACGGCTGATTACTCAAAAGCGCTGGCTCAATGCCGGCGTTTTTACTTTCTAGCTCTGCTTCATCATTCTGCTCCTCCACTTTCACTATTCTGTAATCTCGATCTATCGTAAAGACTATCAACGAAGCTATCCGTCAACTTTGGCCATAGATCTCAGAAAAACTCAGCCTAGCCCCTTACTATCTCGAATCAACTCTACAAATTTAAGACAGTATGATTTTAATTACCGGATCAAGCAGCGGATTAGGTGCAGCTCTAGCGAAACAATATGCGAGCTCTACAACAGACGCTCAACGCGTAGCCATTACAGGTCGTAACACGCAACGTTTAGCTGAAGTGGCGAAAATTCTGCCAGCGAATACCATTAGCCAAACCTGTAACTTATGTGACCCGCAATCAGTAAGCGATTTGTTGGATGCGTTACCTGAAACACCCAAACTGGTCATTCACAGCGCAGGCAGTGGATACTTCGGTAAGATAGAGCAGCAAGACCCAACCACAATCAGCGATATGCTTAAAAACAATATCGAGTCTTCAATCTTTCTGATTCGAGAAATGGTTAAACGCTACAAAGAGCAACCTGTCACCATAGCTGTAATAATGTCGACCGCAGCGCAAGGAGCAAAAGCGGAAGAATCAACTTACTGCGCGGCCAAATGGGCAGTAAAAGGCTTTATCGAATCGGTTAGGTTGGAACTAAAAGGTCACCCGATGAAAATCGTTGCCGTTTATCCTGGAGGAATGGCGACCGAGTTTTGGGGAACGAGTGGCAAAGCGATGGATACCTCAAGCTTTATGACAGCTACAGAAGCCGCTCAGATGCTGCAACAGGCGTTAACCAGCACTGAGCATGGGTATATTTCAGATGTCACAATAAACCGCGGCTAACACGTAAACAGAGAAGCGAATAGCTAAAGAGTTACATTCGAGTAATTATTTGTGAGGGTGAGCATGAAAGTGTGCGACAATGCTCGGCGTAAATTCATATTCAAGGTTTATTATGAAACTTCTAGTTCGTAACCTATCACGCTCTACTGCTGAGCAAGACATCCGTGTTCTATTTTCTGAGTTTGGCTCAGTAAAAGAGTGCAGCCTAGTTTTAGACCAAGAAACTGGTGAATCTAAAGGCTTTGCTTTTGTTGAAATGCCAGAGCACGAAGAAGCTAAAGCAGCACTAAACAAGCTGAACATGTCAAAGCTTGGCAAAAACACGATTCGTGTAAAAGTGGCTAACTCTTAATCGAGTAGATGCTTTGTAAGCCCTACGGCTTAACTGCAACACAAATGATAAAGCCTGTAACGATATTGCGTTGAAAAACGTAATATCGTTACAGGCTTTTTGCTGACCGCAAATCTCTTTTCATACGATTCGAATATGCCTACAGTCCTTCATGTTCATCAATAGCACGTCTTGCCTCTGCCATTGAACATCCAGATTCCATAATCAACTGAGCCACAGTCATTGAGGGTGTCGCGACCAACAGAGATGCCAAACATACCACTGGTTTAGGCAGTACTTTGTCGATTGCGATCGCTATCCAACCGTCTTTTTCGTGGGTTAACATCGTTTTAAACTCAACGAGCTGACGCTCTTGAGCGACCAACATCCAATTACGCGAACGACGAACGCGTTTTAACTGACATCCACACTCTGCAGCATTGGCCATCAATTGGCTCTTATCACTCACACGATGTACAAAACTATTCAATGGGACGCTAAACATAACTCTCTGATAACCAATCCATTCCTACCATTCAAAAGCTCTCTACCTATCTCTCCGAACTTTTTAACTGTTACTCAATAAACCGCACGTAGGATTACACAGACACAAAAAAACCGCCAGTGGTGCACTAAGCAGCCTGGCGATTTTTCGTTTTTTAGGACTAACGATCGATATCAGCAGCAGCTTTTTGAAGCACCGCTATCACAACAAATTGAACGAGTATGACTTCCTCGCTCAAAGCCATCAATCGCGTCCGCTAAAACATTAAATGATTGCTCGATATTGTCGCGTGACGTCGCAATATTCATTCGCATAAAGTTAGGACTTTCAGCACCAAACCAATCACCTGGAGTTAAACCCATTTTAGCCTGCTCAAACACCACATTTTTTAGCTCTTCTCCCGAAAAGCCTAAGCCTGAGAAATCAAACCACATTTGGTAGGTGCCTTGCGGCTGAAAGACTTTTAATTGAGGAATACGTTGCTCTGTAAACTCGGTAATCCACTTAACCGTGTCTTGCAGGTACACCAACATGCCATCTAACCACTCTTCACCCTTTTCGAAGGCCGCCGCGGTTGCAAACGTGCTGAATGCATTCCCGTGATCAAGATACATCGCGACCACATTGGTTTTGAACGCTTCAAATAGCTCATCATTGTTGGTGTACACATAGCCGTTTGAGATGCTGTGCATACCAAATGTTTTTGCCGGAGATCCAATTAAGGTGATGACCTTGTCGTAATCAAAGTTGGTTAAACTCGTAAAAGCGTGACCTTCAAAGATAATGTCTGAATGGACCTCATCACTGATGATCAATACATCATGACGCTTAGCAATCTCGGTGACTTGTTCAATGTCTTGAGATGTCCACACGCGCCCAGTCGGGTTATGTGGATTACAGAAAATCATCGCCTTCACTTTTTGCTCGATGATTTGTTGTTCCATACCAGCGAAATCAATTTGGTAACCCTGTTTATCACTGCACAACGGGCTTTGCACGACCTGACGGTTTGCTTTATTCACCAAGTTAGAAAACTGATGATATGCCGGAGTGTGGATAAGCACGCCATCGTCTTCGTTGGTAAATTGACGCAATAACAGTGCAATACCTGATAGCACTCCCGGGACCTGAACAAATTTATCAACCGAAAGGCTCACACCGTGACGCTTTGAATACCACTGAGACAAAGCTTCAAACACCTCTTGCTCACTAAATTCGTAAGAGTACACACCACGTTCAACCAATCGGTTCAGCTCTTGAGTGATAGGTTCTGCAACCTGAAAGTCCATATCAGCAATCCAATATGGGAATACATCTGTGGTGTTATAAATATTCTGTAGCATCTGCGGTTTGTTTTTTATAAACGCATTTTCACCATAGTTAGATGTGCTGTTAAACGCTGTCATGGAGGTGCCCTCAAATAGTATATTCGGTCTTTTTACAATCAACTGAATTGCATCAATACCCTTAAGACGATGGTGAAGCCAGAAAGACGAAACTTTGTAGAAAATAAGATGATGTGATAAAAATTAAACTCACACTTCTACCTTTATCTCTGTTTTGACAGAGTTCGCGATAAAGCAGTTTTTATGGGCTAGGTGATGAAGTTTTTTGAGTTGTTTGGCGGTTGGTTGTTTAGAGCCTAGAAACACAATTTGAGGTCGTAGAGTCACCGTGGTAACCGATGAGCGGCCTGATTCATCTTCTTCAAGCACACCAATTGCAGCATCGACATAAGAGTCGACCACGTACTTCTGCTTTGCGGCAATGCCCAAAAACGTCAACATATGGCAGCTAGAAAGTGCCGCGATAAAGGCTTCTTCTGGGTCAACACTCTCTTCTACCGAAAACGGCAGTGGTACCACATGGGGAGAAGACGAAGCTGGCACAGTAACACCGCCATCAAATTCCCACGTATGACCGCGGCTGTATTGATTATCGTTAAAGACTTCATCTTCCGCTTTTTGCCAACGAATGAGCGCACCGTATTCAGACATAGAACTGTTCCTTTTTAATGTTTATCTTATCGATCAGCAGGGTGATTGACACCATCGTTGGTCACTACATCGTCAATATCAAAAGGGTTTACCCCTTCCAAACAACCAATGTTAAACCCGTATTCATTTGGGCTAGAACGGCGCTGATGATGCGTATATATACCGCAGTTCGAGCAGAAGTAGTGCTTAGCCGTATTAGTATTAAATTGATAAAGCTTGAGATGCTCAGCACCTTTCAGAACCTTAATCCCATCAAGCGCCACAGAGCCAACTATCGCGCCTTTACGACGACAGATAGAGCAATCGCAGCGACGCGGCTTTTCGATCCCGTTAGGTAGGCTGAGTTCTAATTCCACCGCACCGCAGTGGCAGGTGGCTTTGTGAAAAGGTTGGATAACCGTGTTACCGACGACTTTCATTTCTCTCTCCAATCACGTCCTTATGTTGCAGGTATCATAACCAGAACGATGATCTCTGTCCGTAAGCTGACGCTGAGTTCGAGAGATCCGTCATACGTAGGTAAGCGTCTACTCTTTACCTGATCTTTCGACCAAACCACTGAAGTTCTCAAGAAGATAATCTAAGAAGAGTCGGATACGTTTCGGCTGATATTTCTTGCTGATGTACACCACATTCAAATCGGTACTGGACACAGACATCGCGGTATTGAAGTTCTTCATGTAGCCGTTAAGTAACGTCACAAGACGCTGATTATTGATGTCATCTTGCACATCCAGAATGGATTTCAGTGCAATCCCCTCTCCTTGTAGCGCCCAATAACGGATCACTTCGCCATCATCCGAAAATCGCTTGGGAACCACCGTCACAGCCTTCTTCATGTCATGATCTTGGAAGTGCCAGGTTTTGAGTTCTTCGTTGCTGCGAAGCATCGCCAGACACGCATGATCAACCAAATCTTGTGGCTTGATCGGCGTGCCGTGTTTAGCGAGATATTCTGGTGAAGCACATAGCACTCGTCGGCTTGGTGATAAGCGTCTAGAGATCAAACTACTGTCAACCAATTCACCGTAGCGGATCACGATGTCCATGCCTGATTCAGCGATATTCGATAAGTTATCGTTCAAATACAAGTAGGGAACAACGTCTGGATACTGCTGACAAAACTCAGTCAAAATAGGAAGAATGTACTGTTTCCCGATGTCTTTTGGCGCAGCAATCTTTAACGGACCTTTAACTTCTTTGACGCCATTTTGAATCAGGTTTTCGGCCTCGCTGACGTTGTCTAAAATCTCCAAACACGCCTTGTGATACAGCTCTCCAGAGTCGGTCAAAGACACATGGCGCGTACTTCGATTCAACAACTTCACACCATATCGTTCTTCAAGTGCTTGAAGCCTTGCTGTCATGGTCGCGGGTGATAAACCCAGTTCACGTCCCGCAGCAGCCAAACCTTGATGTTTCACGATACTGACGAACATCGCCATGTCTGAAAACTTATCCATGCTATTCGTGCTCTCGCCCTATTGTTCATTTAAACCGAATAATGAATTTATATTTTAGCCAATTATCAAATTTAGTCGAACAAATATAATGACAACCATCAGCAGAACACGCAGGAATTCAGACCATGAGCAACACACTAGCGAACCAAGAAAAGAGCACTTTTGTCATCATTGGTGGCACATCTGGTATCGGCAAAGCATTAGCAATGCAATTGAGAAACGAAGAAAACACGGTACACATTGCCAGTCGACACACAGGCCTCGATATCAGAGATGAAAAGTCAATTTGTGCTTACTTTGAGTCAATTGGTGCCTTTGATCATTTGGTAATAACCGCAGGCTCATACGCTCCGGGCGGAAAAGTGACAGACGTTGCTATCACAGACGCAAAAGCAGCATTTGATACAAAGTTTTGGGGAAGCTTAAACGTAGCCAAGCACGCCGCACGTTACATGACTCCAAACGGCTCAATCACACTCACAACCGGCATGCTGTCACGCAAAGTGGTTGCTGGTACTTACGTAAAAACCGCGATTAATGCCGCACTAGAGAGCGTGACTAAAGTACTGGCGAAAGAGCTATCACCGATTAGAGTCAACGCCGTCAGCCCCGGCCTTACCATGACTGAAGCCTACAAAAATATGGATGACTCAGCTCGTTCAACAATGTACGACAACGCGAAAAACAACCTACCAGCAGGCAAAGTCGGAGAGGCTAAAGATATCGCAATGGGCTATTTATTCGTGATTAACAACCCATATGTAACGGGGTCAATCATCGACATCGATGGCGGTGCTCTACTCGGTTAACACTCCGCAAAGAACAATCGTTAGGGCGTGTATGTAAACGTCCTAACAAACAAGAATTAACACAGGTACTTCACTATGAAACCAGAAGCGATCCATAAAGAAAAGATCCCATTCCAAGTTTGGATACTGACACTCGCGGCGTTCGCTATTGGTACGGCTGAATTTGTTATCGCAGGCATCCTTCCACAAATTGCCACATCCCTTTCGATCACCGAAGGTCAAGCCGGATACCTAATCAGTGCTTACGCATTGGCTATCGTTATTGGTGGCCCTATCTTAACCATCTACCTCGCACGTTTTAACAAGAAGATGGTACTGATTGGCTTAATGGCACTGTTCATCATCGGCAATATCTTGTCAGCCTTAGCTCCTAGCTACCCACTTCTACTTGCAAGCCGCGTTATCGCAGGCTTAGTGCAAGGTCCTTTCTATGGCATAGGTGCAGTTGTCGCGACCAATTTAGTGTCTGAGAAAATGGCAGGTCGTGCTGTTGGTCAGATGTTCGCTGGCTTAACACTCGCTAACGTTCTAGGGGTTCCCGCAGGAACTTGGGTGAGCTTGCAATTCGGTTGGCACACCACTTTCTTTACCGTGGCAGCACTTGGCACCATCGCCATGATTTCAATCTTAACGTCAATAAAATCTTCAGGTCACAGCGAAGCGAAAGACATCAAAACTCAGCTGTTGGCATTCAAAAATCCAATGCTTCTCATCAGCTTGGCGATCACCGCTTTTGCTTGGTCTGGCTTCATGACGCTTTACGGCTACCTTGCGCCTATCGCCATGCACATCACGGGTTACGGTCAAGAGTCAGTCACTTGGATCTTAGTGATTGTGGGTGTCGGCTTAATCATCGGTAACACCTTGGGCGGACGCTCTTCTGACAAAGATTTAGGCAAAGCATCGATGTTTTGGGCTGTCGCGATGATCGTTTCATTAGTAGTGGTTGGCCTTGTTGTAGACAACAAAATCCTATTCGTTGCAGCTGCATTTGTCTTTGGCATTGCATCATTTGCGAACGTTCCTGCTATGCAGCTTCGAGTAATGAACCACGGTGGCGAAGGGCAAGAGCTAGCAGCAACCGCGAATATCTCAGCCTTTAACTTGGCCAATGCCTTCGGTGGCTTCCTTGGCGGCATGGTACTCGACAGCCAACTAGGCGCAGGAATGATTCCATTCACTGCCGTTGTCGTTCCTTTCATCGGCTTGTTCTTGATTGCTAAAGCTAACCGAAACGGAAAGCCACAAAGCAACTCAATATTCGCACCAACAGAAGCTAAGTAATTTAAGAACTCAGAAACTTCAAAATGCCAATTCATTCTCAAACTGGCATTGGCACAGCAGCTAAAAATTCACAAAGGTAGAGACCATGAACAAATTATTCGAAACATCAGAACTAAAAGGCCTAGAACTGCAAAACCGCGTCGTTATGGCAACATGGTCGATTGCATCCAACCAAGAGAGATGACCCAAGCAGATATCGATCGTGTTGTTCAAGATTTTGCTAACTCAGCGAAAAAAGCAGTCGAAGCAGGATTCAACGGCGTCGAGATCCACGGTGGTAATGGCTACCTCATCGATCAATTCCTAAGAACCAATTCAAATAAGCGCACCGACAACTATGGCGGTAGCCGTGAGAACCGACTTCGCTTTCTAATCGAAGTAGTAGATGCGGTGATTGAAGCAATTGGCGCAGGCAAAGTGGGCGTACGTTTGGCCCTATTCATCACCTTCAAAGACATGAACTGCCCAGACATAGTGCCAACGATTTTAGAAGCGTCAAAAGCACTGCAGGCGCGTGATATCGCTTATCTGCACCTTTCAGAAGCCGACTGGGATGACGCACCGGTTATCCCTGAAAGCTTCCGAGTCGATCTAAGAGAGCTGTTCTCTAACGCTATCATCGTCGCTGGCAGTTACACACCAGAGCGCGCCGAAGAAGTATTGAGTAAAGGCTACGCCGATCTCGTCGCATTTGGTCGCCCATTCGTGGCCAACCCAGATCTCGTATCACGCCTACAAAACGGCAGCGAACTGTCAGAACTAGACGGCACCACCCTATTCGGCGGCAACGAAAAAGGCTACATCGATTACCCAGCGTTGGCGTAATTGAAAAGGCCTGCATGAAATCTTCAGGCTAATATAACTGTGGTTCTGATTCATACCCTGTGTTTTAAGATCCTGTTATAATTTGTTTTTATTGATATACGGTAAAATATAAACAACTCGATTTATTATTATCTGAAGCTATCAGGGGAATTCGAAATGGTTGATGTAGCAAGTATCTCTGCGGGAATAACGTCGATAAAAACAGCACTAGATATTACGAAAGAATTGAGGAATATTGACTCTTCGCTAAAGGACGCTGAAGTCAGGTTAAAACTGGCAGAACTCATTGAAGCCCTATCTGATGCAAAAATCGCTGCATCTGAGTTGAGAGAGGAAAACCAAGAACTGAAAACGGCTATCAAAGAGTTAAAAGAGAAACTAAACCAAAATGAAGAAGTAGTATTTACAAACGGACATTACTTTTTGAAAACACCTCAAGAAGGACAAGCTCCAGGTCCTTTTTGTGCCAAATGCTACAACGACGATAAAAAATTAATTATTGAATCCGAACTACCTTCAACGTTCCACGATTTAGGTAAATACAAATGCCCGAAGTGCAACTCTGTCACTCAGTAGACTAGAAATACATTTCCGACAGGCAAAAGAAAGGCTCGCATGACTAGTGCGAGCCTTATGCAGTTTAGGGGGTAAACCACAATCTGATATTAATCTTAGACTAATTATTTAACTTATGAGCCTTTATGCACTTGCGCGCATTGATATTCTATTTTTAAATGATTCACTGCAATTAATCAATCGATAAAAGTTAGCGTTTGGTCAATTTAAACCACACAAAAATTAGCGATTTAGTGAGACACATCTCGAAAGTAATCATAAACCCCATATAAATCAGAGCTATAGACTTCTGATTTGCCAATACCCTTCACCATTGGTCGCGAGTTGGCTGTGTAAATAATAGAGCGTATCTGCAACTGTCCCAGCAATGCCTTGTGGTGGATTGAACAACAGTAAACCACTACCGATCAGGCGATCATCACCCTTAGGATCTCGAAGGCGAAGCTCCGATTTAATCGGACTTGGCAGTAAACCATCTTTCACTGCGGTCACACAGTGGTTCAAAATCAGTGAGCTCTTGTCATCCGTGTAGAGCGGGTACCAAATTAGTGCAGATACTTTCTCCGACTGCTGATATGCCTTAACTAAGGCATCAATCACCGCGAGATATTCTGAATCAGTTTCATAGGGTGGGTCGATAACAATCAGATGATGATTGTCATGTTTAGCTACGTCATCAGGTAACGCTTTAAGCCCATCACCTGCGCTAATCGTAAGCTTGCTTGAAACACCAAAGTTACGCTGTAACTTATCGATATTAGTTTGCAGTAAATCAGCTTCATCTTGCTGAATGTCTGAAAAATAGAAGCTATCTTGGCTGCGACCTTGTTGGTAAGTGATGGCGGCAGAACCCGGATACAAAGAGATAAGTTGATTCGGATTGTAGTATTCCAGTACCGACATAAAAGAAGCGAATGCAGGAGGAAGATAAGCCTTATTGTGCCACAAGTACCCGACCCCTTCAGCAAACTCACCTGCATGATTACTTGGTGCGGTGGTGAGGTCATAACACCCTGTACCAGAGTGTGTGTCGATAACATTGAGGCGTGAATGTTGCTGCATTAATGACTGAACAAGTGCACTCAATACTGGATGCTTTAGCGCATCACCATGGTCGCCTACATGACATTGATGTCGATATTCCATTCCCTTGCCTCATTTCTACGAACGTCATATAAACATACTTCATATCATGTGGGCTTGCCTGCTCAATCCACTGTTTTTTGAAATAGGCTCTCTTTTCACTAACTGTTTGACTCTTATAAAAAATAAAGCCCTTCGTTTTATTACAAACGAAGGGCTTTACTGACGTTACTTGCTAACTTGTACTGCTAGAGCATAAACAACCTAGGGGTACTCTCCCTCAACTTCTACTGGCACTTTTACTTTGTAGTGACAAGGCTGCAGGCCAAGCAACTTAGGCAGAGTGATGCCGACGGAAACGGAAGACCACGTACCGCTAACAATGCCGACAACCAACGCAATAGCAAAACCTTGCAGCGCAGCACCACCAAGTAGCCAAAGCGCTGATACGGTGATTAGAGTTGTTCCTGAAGTCACCATGGTGCGTGAGAAGGTCGCTTTCACCGATTCGTTAAGTAGGTTGTCAGTATCACCGTTTGGATTACCGCGCAGCATTTCACGGACACGGTCGGCGATGATGATTGAGTCATTGAGTGAGTAACCCAAAATCGCTAACACAGCCGCCAATACGGTCAGGTTGAACTCGAATTGAGTGAAGGCGAACAAGCCTAAGATAAGCGTGACATCATAGATAATCGCGGCAAGCGCACCCAGAGCCAAACGCCATTCAAATCGTACACTCAGGTACAGCATGATCATTAGGAAGCACACCAACACCGCCAAGCCGCCTTGCTCAACCATGTCTTGACCCACTTGAGGGCCAACCACGCTGCTGTTGAGCACTTTTACTTGGTCGCTCACCGATGACAAAGCATCCACTAAGTTTGGCTGTGGAGCATCTGTCAGCTGGCTGTAACGAATCGTCCAGCGATCTTGCTCTGCCATGCCAACCACTTGAACGTCTTGTTGGAAAGCCGTATCAAGCTTGGTTTTTAACGCGTCTTTCGTCACTTGGTCAGAGAGCTGAACCTCGGCAACCACACCGCCAGTAAAGTCCAAGCCCCAGTTAAAACCTTTCACTGCCACCAGCATTACAGAGCTCATGAACAGCATAATAGAAATCACAGACATCACCTTACGGAGGCGAGTCATGTTGCTGTCTGTAATATAGCGGTCTGAAACATAGCTGTTTGAATTAGTCATATTTGAAATACTCATGCTTAAATCCTTACGTCGTGGCGTTGGTCACGCCCCCAAACCAAATTGATGATCGCTCGTGAAGCAAAAATGCCCGTAAACATACTGGTTAGAAGACCTAAGCCCAGAGTCAAAGCGAAGCCCTGAATCGGTCCATTACCAATGGTGTATAGAGCCACAGCAACGATCATGGTGGTGACGTTAGCATCGAAAATTGACGAGAACGCGCTATCGAAACCACGATCGATAGAACTAGCAAAACTACGTCCTTCTTTCATCTTGTCTCGAATACGCTCGAAGATAAGCACGTTGGTATCCACCGCCATACCGACGGTCAGTACCAAGCCCGCAATGCCTGGCAAGGTTAATACCGCACCTGGTAGCAAGGCAATCAAGCCAAACAATGTGGTCATGTTCACCACCAATGCACAGTTCGCGACCCAACCTAAGCGGCGATACCATAGCGCCATAAACGTCAGAGTAAGACCCAAGCCAAGCGCCAAAGCAGCAAAGCCGTTGGTTACGTTTTCGGCACCCAGAGATGGGCCAATAGTACGCTCTTCAATGATGGTAACGGGCGCGGTTAATGAACCCGCACGAAGGAGTAGAGCCAACTCTTGTGCTTCACCTAACGTGCCAGCACCTGTGATACGGAAACGGCTACCCAACTGAGATTGGATGTTTGCAACGCTGATCACTTCACTGGTTTTCTCGCTGTTGCCGGCTCTGTCGCGGCTGTATTCGCTGTAAACAGTCGCCATTGGCTTACCAATATTATGGCGAGAAAACTCAGACATTTTTTTGCCGCCAGAAGAATCCAGTGTGATGTTTACTTCTGCGCTGCCCATCTCACCAATGCCACTACGAGCATCGATAATGTGTTCGCCACTCAACACAGCCTTGCGGTCGACTACCACGCGGTTGCCGTCTGTGTCCTTCAGCGTTTGAGTGCTGCGCGTTGGGTTGTCGTACACAGAATAGAAAGCAAGTGATGCGGTTGCACCAATCACATCTTTCGCTGCTGCAGGGTCTTGTACGCCCGGCAGTTCAATACGAATACGGCTTTCACCTTGGCGTTGAATTGATGCTTCTGTGATGCCTAACTCTTCAATACGGCTGCGCATGATTTGCAGGTTTTGTTGAACCGTTAGGTTACGTAGCGTTCTTTGCTCTTCTTCAGATTGGGTTAACGTTAGCGATTTATCTGAACGATCACGTTGCCATTGTGGGAACTCTTCACGAATCAGCTTTTGAGCTTGTTCAAAATCAGCATCAGTGCGGAAATTAAACTTAACTTGGTTGTTCACCACTTCACCACGGGCATAACGCACTTCGCTAGTGATCTCGTCGACCACCGCTTGAGCTTGCGCGTGATAAACCGGTGCCATATCCACTTCTAGCAAGAACTGCACGCCACCGCGTAAATCAAGACCTAGTTGAATCGGCGCAAAACCCATATCAGTTAGCCATTTAGGTGCAGCTGGCTCCATCGCTAGAGCAACGGTTGCGCTGTCGAGGAAGCGCTCATTAAGCACTTCTTTGGCTTTCGCTTGCTGCTCTGCATCTTCTAAGATCACAACTAAGCGTTTGTCTTTTTGAAAGGCTGATGTCGCTTGAATGCCTTCGCTAGCAAGGTATTGCGTCACTTGAGTGGCGTCGATCGTCTGCTCAGAACGGTTACTGATTTGAACCGAGGCGTCCTCACCAAACCAAGAAGGTAAGGCACTTAGAATCATGATAATGATGGTGGCGATAAGCACCACGTATTTCCACTTTGAGTAGTGGTTAATTTGTTTTCTTGGAATGCGTTTTTTCACAGTCAAGATCTCTTCTTTGTACCAATCACCGTAAATACGAGCTCAAAAATAGAGCCGAAAAAAAGCAGTGTTCGAGCATTTTAACCAGCTTGGGTGACCAGTCATTTACTACGATTGGTATAACTGATGTTTTGCGAACACGAGCGATAGCCGAAACCAGAACAAGCTGATTGAACGGTAATGATGCTAAAGCTGATGTCGCTATGTTTGTCTTGGTTAACTGGCGAGCTCAACGGGCACAAGTGACCATCGAGACGACCAATTTAGGGTCAAACGATTAGCTGAGAAGTTCTCGGAAATGCGAGTATTGGATGTTGCCCTCTTTCCACCCCGAAAGCCGGGAGGACGGAGAACTCACAATGCTGGTCCAATGCTGCTTAGTATCCAACATCGGCGTGTTGAAGAGCAGAGAAGCCAGTAGTGATGGGGGAGAGAAGTCGATCAATAGATGATAAGCAGGCTCAAGGTCGGCCACGCTTTCTTGCTCGTTGCTGAGCATACGTCTAAAGGTTACCGCTTGGAGACTCGATTCAGTGTCGTGATAATTGGAACTATCACCTAAAGACGCAGTGTCAAACTGAACCTGATCACATTCCATGTAGCTCGACGGATTATCCGCAGCAGCTTGTTTACAAAGATTATTCTGCGAAGGCTGCTCTTGAGCGGAGTGGATTTGGAATGGCTTAGAAGGGAACGAATAGCCGTTAGAATTCACTAAGCCAAAGCTCAGTAAAAACAACATTAAGACTAATCGGGTACCTAATTTAAGCAATCTAATATCCAAACAACATTCTCGTAGATCGCCAATTTACAATACAAATGAAACGCTGTCTTGATTTAAAACATTTTTTTAGAAAATGATACGAAGCAACCGATTAAGCACTCTCGCATTCAGAACTACATGCCTTTAAATGCGGCCAACAACACCTAATACATTGATGTTATGAATAATGTAAAAAAACAAAAAAACCAAGCAGTGCATCAGTGCATGCTTGGCTTTGAGTTAAGTCTTTCTGTTTGCTTATAGCTTTAGGCTTTAGGCTTTAGGCTTTAGGGCGCATGATATTTTTAACCTTACGGCTGTTTTCACCAAATATACGCTGCACAAGTTGATTCATGTCTTCACGAGAAATTGAGCGAATCGTCGCTTTTACGTTAAACAAAGCTGCTACGCCATAGTCGTGCAAAAGATAACGAGACACGAACCATGCTTGGTCAACAGTGCTAGCATCTAAAGGCGTAAAATCCGCTTCTAATTGCTTGCCCGCCGCTCTAACTTCATCTTGTGAGACCCCCTTCAAAAGGTCTGCAACCACTTTATCAATCGCCACTTCTATCTGTTCAGTATTTTCAGGGGCGATCATCGCACCAATAAACCAATCATGACTTGTTTCTCCATCTTGAGATACATAGTAAGAATAAGGTGAATAATCTAGGCTTAAATCTTCACGAATGTACGCATCTAAACGAGTAGAAAGCACGCGTTGTAGCAGATCTTCCATAAAGATATCTTTCGCCGTTTGCCCTCTTACCATTCCTGTATTAACGGAAGGCTCCGCAATCACTCTTAGCATGTACTCAGTACTGTTGGCACTGTTAACCGCCAAATCAATACGCGCTTTGGAAGGGTGCTTGTACGCGACGTTAAAGTCAGGTGCAGCGGTTTTCTCCAACGGAATAGAAGCCAAGTACTGGCGAACCAAAGGTTTCAGTTCACTAGGATCAATATCGCCCACCATAACCAGTTGGTTACTTCGCAATTGCCCGAATAACTGCTGATGCACATTCTTTACATCCTCAACGGAAACCGCTTCAACACTTTTTCCGTCTAACAACACATGGTCGCTGTTTGCTTGATAAGTATTTTTGTTCATTGCATAGGCGAACTGACCAGCTGGGCTTGCTAAGTAGGATTCTCGGTTTTGAATGAACTCTTGCTTAACCGCCGCTAGTTGCTCTGGTGATACTTTCACTGATGTCACGATCGCGTTGAGTGCGGCAAAAGTTTCCGCTAAACCACTCTTTTTGATCTTAAACTCGACGCCGTGGCGAGTCGGTTCGATGAACGGATAAACTTTAATATCTTCACGATCAAGATGCGCATCAAGCTCCGTTCCTGTAAAACTGCCAACACCACTTCGACCAATAGCCGCAAGAGCCAACTCGGTCGCTGGATATAAGCTTGAGTCTAAAACGGCCTTGCCCCCTAAGCTTGTGTAGTACATACCCACTTCATTACCAGCAAGAGAATCACGCAGATACCACATATCGATACCATTACTGAGCGTCCACTTTTGAACATATGGGTCAATATACATCTGTTCGACCAACACAATATCACCTTGAGAACTCGGTACGGCAAAAGCACTGCTGGTCACTGCAAGCACAGGTTTGGCGCCCGCTTCGCTATAGGTTGCTTTTAAGCTATCGATAGCTTGGGTAACCGCAACTTTATCTTCGCTTTCACTCATCCCTACCACTAAAAAATAGTCACTAGAAAGCAAGGCATTGATACTGGCATTAATCCCTTCAAGATCGAGATTCGCGACAAACTCTTCAAGGCTCGCTTCATAGTCTCTTTGTGATTGCACGGTTTGCTCGTTCACTAAAGCCAACGTTTTCTGATTAGCGTGTTGAGCACTGTCCATGTTGTCCCAGTCGACCTCAACATTATCGAGCAAGTCTTGATAATAGTTCTGCTCGCTGATGATCTCACTTTCAGAGACACCATAATCACGTAGAGATGCCAATGTCGCGATAAGCTCTTGTTGAGTCACCTCACGCGCACCAACAGGGAAACCAACACTGATCGATGAATAGCGCTGATATTCCATTGAGTAATGTTCAGCCACCACCCATTGAGTCGCTAAGGCCGCGTCATTGAACTTGGTGTTGAGTCGTTGTCGAATCAGTTGTTGTGCAGTTTCATCGAGCCAAAGTTGATGCTGTTGTTCGCGAGTCGTTATCTCGCTTGAACCTCGGTTGATCATCAAAGAAATACTTGGGGTTTCCCCTTCTGCATACTCGATATAATCACCGTCATTGAACTTTATGATTCTTTGTTTTCCTGGCTTTGGTGTTTCACCACGTTCCCAGCTAGAAAACTTCGCTTCAATGAGTGGAATAGCCGTTTTTTTTGTCAATGTCACCCGAGACAATCACCTCGACAATTTGGGGCTGATACCAAGTCTGATAAAAGCTATTTATCCCTTGAGAAGTCGCGTTGAGCACAGCTCCTTTGGAACCCAATGCATCTTGGTCTTCATACTGGCTGCCCTCTATAAAGTGATCGAAGAACTGCTCTGCGAATGGTTTATCATCTAAGCGTGCATAACGAAATTCACCAATAATAACGCCTTTCTCTTTTTCTACTTCCGTATCGGCGATTTCAAGGCCATCACCGACATCACGCAGCCAGGTTAAAGCCTGCTCTAATTGTGTATTATCTGGTAAATCTAATTCGTATACGGTTTCTTGGTAAGAGGTATAAGCATTAATATCAGCACCAAAGCTAGCGCCGGCATCTTCAAATAAGCGAATCACGTCATTTTGAGAGAAATTCTTGCTGCCATTGAATGCCATGTGCTCCAAGAAATGAGCATAACCTTCTTGTTGGTCAGTTTCTTGGAACGAACCCGCGTGCACGACTAACCGAACAGATACGGATTCTTCATGATCTGGATAAACATGGTAGGTAAGACCATTTTCTAGCTGGCCTGATGTCCATGCCGGATCCGGCTGGATTAAGGTTTCGGTGATATTTGATGTTGAACTACAGCCAACTAAGGTAAGGCATAGTGCCGTCGCTAAATAATATATTTTCATAACAACCTCTTAATGTCATTCATCAACAATATACAGATTGAATTAATGATTATTATTTAATATTTAACCCGATGAATATCTTTGTGATCTGCATCCTCATTTTATAAACCATCACGCGCTATAAAAAATCGACAGTATTCGTTTAAAATGGCGTTTTGATAAGAACTTATTACGTCCCTTTAAAATCAATGGCTACATCCCTTTAAAGAGCACTTGCGACGCTCGACTAATAGGTAGCTTCTCGCCTGATACATACGCCGACATTTGACCTGAGAGCCCTTTCTTCACCTTATCAATGGCCGAGACTTTCACCACGACAGAACGATGGATCTGCCAAAACTCATCAGGATTAAGCTGGGCGATCAGCTCTTTTAGTGATACGCGAAGAATAAACTCCTCTAACGAACCGCCTTGGCCTTTTTTGAATATCGAGACGTACTTGTCTTCCGCTTTGAAGTAAGCCACATCATCAACGGCGATAAGGTGGATGTCTTCCCCAACGCTGGCTTTGAGCCAAGTGAGATGCTTTTTCTGAGATTGAGAAGGAGACAGCATTTGCTGTGACGTCGATTGTGATAACTGTTGAAGCTGAGCCATTAACGCCGTGATATTCGGTTGTTCTGGCGTAATACCTGATTGCGCTTGGTTACTCGACAGACGCGCTTGCACCTTCTTACAGGTAGCGAGTAAGCGCTCTTCATTGATCGGTTTAAGCAGGTAATCCATCGCATTGTGCTCAAAGGCTTTAACTGCGTATTCATCATAAGCGGTAATGAAAACCACCAAGGGCGGCGAATCTAGCTTGTTCAATTGTTTCGCCAACGAGATACCATCCAGCTCCGGCATACGAATATCAAGAAAGACCACATCAGGCTCAAACTGCTGAATACTCTGCATCGCCTCCAATCCATTTGTTGCCTTGCTGACAATCTCTAGCTCAGGCCAAACCTCAGCAAGGCTCTTGTCTAGGTGATGCCTTAACAGTGCTTCATCGTCTGCGATAATTGCCGTTACGTTCGGCTTTACTGCTGGGTTAGTCATTATTATTCCTTTAAATTCACACTGTAAATCGTCTGTTTTTAGTTGCTGTTCTTAGAGTTTCGGCTCATCGTTCTCGTCGGCAGTTTCGCTTATGAGCGGTAATAAGATCGTCGATACCACCCCACCCTCAGCTTGCTCAGTGATCGTCAGACTAGCTTTCTCACCGTAAAGAGTTTCTATTCGCTGACGAATATTGCTCAACCCAACACCGTGCCCCGTATTCGCAGAAGGCGTTTTTAGCCCAGCGCCATTGTCTGAAACTTCGATTTTTAGCAGCTGTGCTTGTTGAGTAATGCAGATATTCACTTTACCACCTGCGGCTTTGGGCTCGATGCCGTGCGTGAGTGCATTTTCGACTAAAGGTTGAATCAAGAACGGTGGAATCACCTGCAAATAGCTAATCTCGTGTGTTTCAATAGAAAACGCTAAACGCTCATCCAAACGTATCTTTTGGATATTAAGATATGCGTCTAACAAGTCGACCTCTTGTGCGATGGTCGATTGCTCAGTACGGCTGTTTTTCAAAGTCACACGCAACAAGTTAGTCAGTTTTTCGAGCATCAACTTGGCTTTCGTGCTGTCACTCTCAATCAATACATTGATGGTCGCAAGTGTGTTGAACAAGAAGTGCGGTTCAATTTGGCTTTGCAATTGCTTAAGCTGGCTTAGCACCACCACCTTTTCTTGATCGGCCTGACGACGTTTGGCTACTTCCAATTCGTTGTCGGCACGTAACTGTTGCTCTCGGGTGTAGAAATAGTAATAGCAAACCGAACAGAAAATCACACCGAGCAACACCACAGATTTAAGGTCCGAGATATTGGCCCCGAAATATCCGTTCAACCAGTAGTGCGCATTCAAGGTACCAACCGTCATCGCGAACACCATTGAGATGCCCACTTCAAGCGTTCGGGATGTCCTCTTAAACAACTTCACCAAGATGAAAGAAGAACCTACGGCGCTGTAACCAAAGCCAAAACTGATTGCCAGGTTAACCGTTAATCCACCGCCCCAAATCGTATGGGTTGTAATCGCAATAAGAACACAAAATAGCGTGGTGAACGCGAAGCTTTTAATCCATGAAAACCGACTGTTTGAAGAAGTGTTCATTAAAATCGTCCTTTGATATTTAAGAGAATCATATGACTATCAGGTAAGTTGGCGTAAGCAGAATCACTTTTACCTTCTAGAAAGCGTGCAGCAAGTTCCAAATCCAACGATGAATTACCATTATCTAAAGCCTGATAGTTGAGCCACTGCGTTGCAATAAAGCCGCCGTCTTGTGGAGATAACATGACGTCGAATGTCGGCGTGATATCTTCAAGCCAGCCATGTGTCGAATCCATAGACCAGTGAAACATGATGTTGTGTTGAACTAAATTGGCGTGCTGATAGCCTTGCGCATAAGAACCTGCCAACGAAGCTGTCATCGGATTAACCGACAAAGATACTGCACTTTCTATCGCACTTTGCCATTCAGAGTTACTCCAAGCTCGGCTATCAAACCAGTATTCCAGAACCACATTGTGCCCCGAGTCATTGGCCCATGTTAGTCCTGCCAACGCTTGATAAGCCTCGCCCTGCTCTTCTAGATAAACCGGTTTAAGCATTGAGCTCGGCTGACTGTAGCCTAGGCTTTGTCGCTGATAAACCACAGAACCGTGAAACTCCCACGCGAGGTTTAATACCGAAACCAAACTAGCCCCGAGCAAGCCGTGGCGTACATCATCGTAATAAGCGACCCATTGATATTCGTGATCGCCCACTAAGTTATAACGACGTATCCCAAGCCCTTGTTGCTGATTCTGCTTTTCGAATTCATTTACATCTTGGGAAGTCCATGACGAATCACTGTAAAGCAATGTCCACTCGCCCGTCATATCGAACAGTGACGCCGAAGCGACTCCCGCCCCTTCTTCAGCGACAATACCCACAGGATTTTGGCGATAAGGTTTGATGATGTCTAAAGGCCGATAGCCATAACCCACCCCCCAATCCAAACGAACCTTACCAAGCGTCACATCAAGATAGTGGTCACCGATTACTGAATTCGACATCTCAACACCACCTTGCCAAAACAACTCACGCACAATGAATTCAGACTCAAAGCTCGCGTCTTGTTGTTGAGGGTTGTTGCTTAGAATATCGTTGGCTTTCACGGCAAACAGGCCAAGCCAATTGCCATAGCCAATCTCTAGATCCAGCAAACCATTGAGTGACTGACGATTATCTGATGCTAAAGGGCTGAATGGCGATTCTCGCGATTCAACCGACTCAGCGCTCAGTTGCCAATCCCAGGCCAAGCTCAGATCGTCTGCTTGAATCGTGTTACTCGCACAAGACAAAGCAAGCAAAGTAGTGATTGAAGACTTTATGTGGAATCGGCGATTGGGCGCTTTCATGACGTCCACCTACAGACCAGAAACACTGTTACGCGATAAATAAGCAGGGTTGTAATATTTGTCTTCCAAGCTTTGTTCAATCACTTCGCGGTACTCAATCACGGTTTTCTTGCTTGGTTGAATCTTATCGAGCAAGGTCATCGACACCACTGTGGGTAAACCATCACGCACGCCCTCAGTAAACCAAGCTTGTTTTGCCAGCTTTCCTGAACGCAGATACAGATCCGCTTTAACTGGAAACGCTCGGTCTGCCGTTAACCACAGATCAATCGATTGATAGCTGGCACCCTTAGTTTTCGCCGCGAGCTTTAGGTGATGGGTATCGAGCTGTTCACCATTGGGCATCTCAACCTGCTGATCGGCAACCCACTCGCCTTGGTAATCTTCGCTCCAAGTCAGCGTCGAGATATCGCCAACCGACGCTTCACCTAATAGCTTTTGCATTGGTGTGATACGAATTGGGCGGCGCGATTTCGGCATCAGTAACCAATAATTATCTTCAATCATCAGCATCTTTTGACCTGCCTCAACAGCTGATTTAAAGACGACTAATGACTCTCGATTTGGCCTTGTGTAGACATTGTATTCTCGCGTTTTATCCAATTGCTCGTCTTGATATAGCGCCACCAAAGACACTACCTTAGACGCCTGTTCGCTGTTCAAGCGATAGCTATCCGCTTTGGCAATCATCTCAGTGACTTGTTGTGAATCGACAGCCCAGCTTGGTGTCGATGCTAGAACCAGAGCCAAAACAGAGCCCAACGCGAAAGCCAAGATATTGAATGAACGAGTTAATTTACACATAAACGAGTGCCTCCGTGATTGGCTTATTCACGCCTTTGCGAGCAGAGAAATAAGCAGCCAGCAAACATATCGTCAGCACACCTAAAGTGGCGTAACCAACCAGTTCCAATGAGAAGTAAATGTTGAGTGGATAACCTTCGGTTCGACCCGGAGGTGGTGGCATTTGTATATCAACCACCAGCAATAACACCGACACTAAGCCACTCACTAGCGCGCCAATCATGCTACCAATCACCGCCAGTAGTCCCGCCTCTTTTAAGAAACCCGCCACGATTTCAGAAGGGTAACTGCCGAGTGCTGACAAGGTGCCAATTTCACGAGTGCGTTCGGTCACCGACATGGTCATGGTGTTAAACAACGACACAAACACTACCAACGCCATCACAGCACCCATGATGCCGAAGATCCGGTCGTAAAGATCTTTAACCTTGGTATAGAAAAACGCGCGATCTTGCCATGGAGTGATCTCGATCTCTGATCCTTGTTCGCTTTGGCTAGCGCTATTTCGATCTAAAGCAGTTTGGATACGTTGTTGAACGGTCGAGGTCTTGCTTGTTTCAAATAGGAACACCGATAAGGTACTGACTTTGTCTGAGGCCAAAAGCTCTTGAGCGGCAGTGATATGAACATACAGCTGACGCTTATCCAACTCTGGCACGCCTGTCGAGTAGATGCCCTGCACCTTAAAATCAAAAGCGTTCAAAGCACCGTCACTTGTTGTAGCGAGCAGAGTCACCCAATCTCCTACCGCAACTTTAAGATTACGAGCCAAGTCAGTACCCAGCATCACTTGTGGCTCTTGGCTATCGTATCTTGGGGATTTCACATCCGACAGGGTTTGCCCGCTGCGCACATCAAGGAAAGGGCCTTTCATGTCGAACTCACGCTCATTGACACCCGTTCCCATAAAGATGGTCGACTTACTGCCGTTAGACACCAAACCACTGAAATAGACTCGCGGCTGCACACCACGCACGTCACTATCACCGATAATGCTCTTGGTTAGCGTTTGTACGTTATCCAGACCATTGCTCAGCGGCATGTCTTCATCTTGTTCAAAATAACCTGGCGTACTCAAAGTAAGGTGGCCAGTATCACGCGCAGTCGATTCTCTCAGTGACTCATAGGTGTAAAGCCCATAACCACCAGCACTGGTCAGTGCAAATACCGCAATGGCGATGATCAACACCGACAACAAACTACGTCGACCATTTCTTAATAGATTAAGCCACGCCAAACGCACCGAAGTTGGAAGTAAAAACGTGCTCATTCTTTGTGTTAACTTGCCCATGAGATCGTCTCCGTTGCTGTGGCTTGTGGAGCCAATTGTCCGTCGATAAGTTCAATCACTCGGTCACAACGCTGCGCCATTCTTGGGTCGTGCGTTGCGACGATAAAAGTCGTACTCATTTCGTGACCAAGCTCTTTCATAATGTCGATCACAAGGTTCGCAGTGTGGCTATCTAAGCTCGCGGTCGGCTCATCGGCAATCACTAAGCTTGGGTTGTGGATCAGTGCTCTGGCAATCGCGACACGTTGTTGCTGACCTCCAGACAAGCTGTCTGGACGATGATTAACGTAATCCCCTAGCCCAACACGCTCTAACATGTCTTGCGCTCTGCTCTGCTGTTCTTGCTTAGAGCATTGGTTCAACATCAATGGGTAAGCGACATTCTCAAGCGCAGTCATCACAGGAACCAGATTGAATCGCTGAAACACAAAACCCAGCGACTGACGACGAAAACGTGCAGCGGCGATTTGCTCTGTCGGATACGGTTGGCCATCAATATTAATCTGCCCTCGATAATCCATATCCAATAAACCAAGAATATTCAAAAGTGTGCTTTTTCCTGAACCCGACGGCCCACATAGCGCCACCATTTCACCGCGTTGGATCTGACCATCAACGCCCTTGAGTGCATCTACGCTTTGACCACCAGTCACATACGCTTTGCCGATACTGTTAAATTCGATCATTTCATTGTCCTCTGAAGACCAGCTCGTTAATGAGATTTAGTAAACCGTTATTTAGCATTTGCAATGAGCGCCTTCGCAGTCATAGTTTCGATATTGCCAGCATCAGCAGTTTCCATTTTTTCAAGCCACACTTGTGCTTGTTTGAAGTCTTCAGCACGAAGCGATGCGGTAATGCCGTAACGGTAAATCCAGGATGTCGCTGCGAAATGTTGTTGCTGGAAATCATCTTCCGCGAGTAACGAGAGGAACAGGTCATAACCACGGTCAAAGTGGTTAAACATGTCTGGCAGAGAGGTGTAAGTCACCGCAGCCATGGCGCGAGTTAAGTAAGAATCCGGCAACCCTTGAACAAGAGGTTGCTCATGAATCGGTTGGTCTTCGTCTTTAAGCAGCACCAGTGATTTATCAATGGTTGATAAGCCCTTCTCCACATACTTCATCTTGTTCCATGGTAAAAACGCATCACGCCCCATCAGGGTTTCTGTGCTGCCTAGGTAAACCAAGGTCAGTGGTGTCGCCCCGTCTTGTTTCAGCGTGTCGTTAAGGCGTTCGTAAGCCACTTCAACCAAGTCTTCATTGCCTTGCGCGGCTTGGTTGTAGATATCAAGCACGTCTGAACTTGGGTTAGCCAAAGCTAATGACGGTACAAACGAAACAAGAGCAATCAGTAATGAACGCTTAAGCAGAGAAGTGGTAGAGCTTGAATTAAATGAGTGTGAAGTAGTCATGATTTCTAATCCCTTTCAAATGTTGACGTTGAAAGGTTAACTAGAATTTGTCATGCAGTTTTATCAATGCGACGATTGGTCATTACGAGGAGTGAATGGTTGAGCTGGGGCGTGAGTGGAAAATTCAAAAAAGAAAGAGTAGCGAAAGAATAAAATGGATGGATCAAAACATAATCTGATATTGCCCATTTCAGGCCTTGGACAGAGCTGACTCAGTTCTGCCCCATTCCGTGTTTCGACCGAATGAGCACACAACTACACCTAAGTATCATTTGACTTACTTTTCATAATGTCAGTATTTTATCTAAATGACCGCAACTAATAAATTAAGGTGGGTATTGATGCAACTATCAGCAAGTGAGCGTGAGGTATTTTCAAAGCTGTTAAAAGAACTAGCTCGTACACATAAAGTCTGGTTAGATGATCCTGAGGCTTACTACCAAAAGGTTAAAATGGGCAATGCAGTATTGACATGGATTGATGCTCCTAATGACCTAAAGGAAGAAATGAGAGAAAAATGGGAAAGTAAGGAACCTTGCATTTATCAGTTGCACCATTCATCGTGCTCCCTATCTCTAATCCGAGAATTAGCGACGCTTATACATAAGAGAAACCTCAATTGTTTATCCTATGAACTAAACCCTATTATTGAAGAGATAGTATACGAGTATGCTAATTCTGATTTGGATGGTTTTGCTCAATGCATGATACATGAAGGAGAGCAATTCGATGTTAAATTTCAAACGTTAAAAAACATTATAAGTCGTCGAGTGTGGGCCTTTAAAAAAGAGTTTATGCGCTCTGTTTATCAGTTCCCAGTAACGATGTTTAACCTGAGCAATGAGTTACAAATAAGCAAAAATATTCGATTAGTGCCTGCATACGAGATTGCTCTGACGGAAAAGGAGCTAACCCATTTTAAAGATACGAGAACATTTAACTATAACTATTATCTAGAAGTCTCTGTACCAACACAATGCAGTAAGAAACTATCACGACAACTAGCGGAAAGAGCTAGAGATGCTACATATAACGCATTGAAGCTTTTAGCCACTAGATTATCACCCCAAGCCATCCCGCTACTGGCGTCCAATGATAGAAATAATCACCTGTTTGATTTTTACAGAGTAGGAAAAGATAGAAATAACATGGGTAAAACGACAACTCGTAATTTTCACTCTTTCCAGTCCGATTCAGAACAATTTTGGCTAGCTTTTCATGAGAGTAGAGCTTGTGAAACAAACTATATAGACACCGTATTTCAGATACCTGAATTACTATTAACACCTAATTTTTCAAGTCAAAGGGTCGTCGAGCGTTTAGAGCGAGCTTTATTATGGTATGGGGATGCTACCAGAGAACCTAACTTCTATCAGCAAATACAAAAGCTCGTCAGCTCAATGGAAGCACTGGTCAATTTTCACGAAGATAAACTTACAGAGGTCTTCAAACGAAGAGTTACTCATTTAAACATCACTCACAATGGACTTAGTGATTTGATTGAAGACAAAGCAGAAAAACTCTACAAAGCTCGTTCAAAAATCGTTCATGGCTCATCAGTCGATGAGAGATTGGATTTTTGTGCCATTGATTTTTGTTCGGAAACTCTAGTAAGAGCTATCTACTATTTTTCTCTCTTTGGCTTTGAAAAAACAGGCTTCAACAAAAAATTACCTAAATTTCTGGATGAGTTGCCAACACGTGAAGAATTACAGCGCGATAGGAGCTTAATTGCATAAGTAGACTAAAGCTCTGTCTTACTGGTTGCTTTTCGAACTTTTGAATACTTGAGTGGCTTTCTTCATTAGATAACGGCTCATTAACGTGTACTATGTTAGATCGAATTTTTTGAAGGGGGAGCATTTTGTCTCAGTATAAGTATCTTAATCAGGTAAGTGTGTTTATACGTCATAACTTCATATCTAAAGGATGCGAGTTAACCAGTCCCGTCGTGTTAGATCGATATCCTCAGAATAGTAAGTATGAAGCTCTTGAGTTCTCAATAGATGGAAAAAAAATACTTTATAGAAAGGGAAATGTTACACCAGATAGACCAGGTAATTTTCTATCTATATGGAAGAGACCTGATGAAAATAGTACCGATCCGAGAAGAACGATGCCTTACGAAGAACATGATTTAGATTATCTTTTTGTTGAGGTTAGTGATTGCGACATATCGAAGAGAGGTATTTATATCTTCCCGTTAACTGTTTTGGTTAATAAGGGAGTTGTAACCTCAAACAAAGCTAAAGGGAAAATGGCTTTCAGAGTTTTTCCGCCGTGGACTTCAAGCCGTGGAGAGTTAAAATCTAAAGTTTTTTCCGATTCAGCAAAGAAAACTCAGAGGTGGCAGAGTAATTTCTTTTTATGGATTGAAGATAATGAGATTGTTGACTTAGACAAATTCAATAATATTTTCATTAATTTAAATTAGGTTTACTCAATCCTCTTAGACCAAACCTTTTTACTGGTGTGACGCGATTTTATTCATCATACTAGCTTTCCAAAACCCCGTTTTTTCCCCCATACAAAAAGTGATTGGTCAATTGCTAACTTAGGAAATTTACTGGCTCATTTATGTCCAGAACTTGGATAGTCCAATATTTAACTCTTGGCGCTTTATGACTCAAAGTGCCCTAAACGAGTTCATAATAGATAGCTCATCAAGCTCAATACTTCTATAGCCTGATGAACTCATCCCAATACAGTGTCCGTTTTTTAGTACGCTGATTTATTTATATAATAATCAGCGACCTTGATGATCGATTTTTTTACCTGAGCAATCTGTTTTGAATGTGGACACCAAAGGGATATGGGAACCATTATTTCTTGTTTGATCTCGTCACATTTTATCTCTACCAAATTCTCAGTCATATATTCAGATTCAATTATCGACTTTGGTAAAAGAGCCCAGCCAAAATCATCTTGGACAAGCTTAACAATGACCGCTAATTGATCAACATATTCATGTTTTGAAGAAACAACAACCTTCTCCGTCATTTTATCATCGACCATAGATTTGAGTACAAACTGGCGTAAAGATTTCATCTTTGAGAGCGTTTCGTTTGAGGGCTTAGCCGATAATTCACTTCCTGCATGAGCAAATGGAACAAAAGGCATATTCCCCAAAAAAGTAAAATCAATACTATTAATCACTTTGCTTTCGTATATGTTCACAATCCCAAAATGGATGCTTCCGTCTTCAATCCCTGCTTTTATTTCTGGTTTCGTTCTGACCAAAAAATTAACGCGCATAGATGGGAAGTCTTCATAAAGCTGTCGACGAATTTTAGAAACAACGTGATGAGGTAAGAAGCTCGCATAGGCTATCGTCACCGATTCTAGCCCGCCAAATGAAAGACTTAATGCAAATCTATCAAGAGTTTTAGCCTGCTCTAGAATTTGCTTTGCGTAATGATAAAGGAGAACTGCATCTTCAGTGGGTTCAACACTGCGGCTCAACCTATCGAATAGAGTAATCGCTAACTGGTCTTCTAAACTCGTGATGACTTGTGCAACCGTTGTTCGGTGCTTATTTAATTTTATCGCAGCTTTACTAAAAGCCTGCTGTTCATATACCGCAACGAAAGTATTTAGTTGCTCAAGACTAAAATTCATATCATGCCCTGCGAGTCTTCATATTCGATAATAAATCTTACCACCAGAGTCTACATTAACCAATACAGCGTCTGTTTCTCTTATCAAATAACACATTTCTATCATCACGCTCTAATTTCAATTCAAAATATCTTCCCAAATACACTTTAAACAGGCGAATAGATATATTTTTCACCACGAGAAACCGAGCTCACCCCCTTTCCTGACGCTGCTTGGATGGCAGCGATGGTTCGAGCCCATCGCTAGAGAGTTAATGAGTCTAAAAACCTTATGTAAAGTTGCGTCATTGCTTCGGCAACTTAACTTAAATAACTCAGGAACGTACCATGAACACTCTAAAAATGACCGCTTTGTCTACTGCTTTACTTGCTACCATTTCTATTTCTGCATTTGCTGGCGATGATACTCAAAAAGTCGATCCATCCGATATGACTCGTGCCAGCTCTAATATGTATGTTGCAACCAATAACAAAGGTGACCTAAAACTATCAGGTGCACTATCATACGCTTATGACAACGGACAGATGTCTATGTTCACATTGGAAGGTTCGATGGATAATGAAGGTAAATATAAAGACAGCCGAGCTCAATATTTCCATGTGTTCAACATAAATAATGCTATTACACCTCGCGTAGCCGCATCATTAGATATCATTGATAATGCAAGCTTTACTACTGCTGCAGTAGGTGGTGTCGCTATTTTCAGAACTCCAATCGACTCTCTGACCTTTTTTGGCCGTGCAGCAGTAATGGGCGGTGAATATTCAGATAGCACAACAAATGCCTTTGGTGTTACAGACAATAGTATCGTAGGTGGTATGGCTGCTGCTTATGCAGTTTGGAAGCCAGGCGCCGATGGTACTTATTTTGCAGCCTACCCAGAATTTACGTACATGGATGGTGATATTGAAACGAGTACTGTTAAAACCACCCTACTGGCAGCAACTCCTTTTTCGGCAGACAAAACACGCTGGGGACAAGTCAAGGTTGAAAATACTTATGGAAGCATGGAATCAACCAATCAAAAACTAGACATTGACGACACCGTGGTTTGGTTCCAATACAAAGTATTCTTCTAAAACGATCAAAAACCATCATACGTTAAAAGGCGAATCGAGAGATTCGCCTTTTTTAAATTTTGTTTCTCTTACATCCTCTCACTTTTCTCTATTAAAATAGCCACGATTTACTATTCAGTTCGGCCTTACCTTGAACTGACTCTCTATCTCTATCTCTATCTCTATCAAGTACATCTACATCCCGTATTGATTCAACACTCAAAACCTTATTCCAGCGAGCGAATTCGATGCTTCTATTGATTGATATCTAACTGTTTACGTTTGCTAGTGCATACCTAAACCCATCAAGATAAGTGAATTCAAACGAAGCCTCTCTTGAACTTACACTGCATCCTAACCCTACGTGTATTGCCAATGAGTATAGGGTAAGAGGAGCGAATGTATCGTCTGAATGCAATGAGTAACGGGAAGAAGCTCAAACAAGTCGTATCTATATGATGACGTAAACTTATTTAGGCTCTGACATCGGTGTTTAACCACGAGCCTAAAACGCATAACAGTGTTACTACAGCGATAATGGATAGTGCTGTAGATAATTCGTGATGCTTAATCACCCGCTCGCAAGGAATCAATAACCAAACTCAGCAAACAAAAAACGCCAGTCAGGCGACTGGCGTTACAAAAAAGATAAAACTTATTCAATGTTCAAATCTATCAATGATTGGTCACATTAGGTGGTAATCACCGTGCATAATTAGCGGCTAAAATATTTCGCAATCTCACGAGCATAAGTTTCTTCTTGGTTTTTACCGTTACTGGTTGAAAAGAAAGATATAACTAAGTCTTTTTCTGGTGAAATATACACACCTTGACCGCCAACACCTGCCTTGAATAAGTCGCCATCCTCAAAGATTGCATCAAATTGATAACCATTCTTGATGTTTGTGTCGTTGTAGAAAGAGTTTTCCATCATCTTGCCAACATAACCACCACCGTAAGCTTCTGAGTTACCAGAGTCTTGAATTAACGTAATGACTTCTTTGCTAACTCCACCATTACCCAACTTTATGGCGGACGGAGTAAGTAACATGCCGAATTTAGTCATATCTTCAATTGTGGTATTCATTGAGAAAAACATTAAAGGGTATCCCCCTTGTGGAGAAACGACAGTATAAGCGTCATTATTAGCCCCCATCTTCTGCCACATATCACGGCTGACAATCTCATTCATGGGTAAGTTACGAACGTTCTCAATAAGCCGAGCTAGAACAAACGTATTAATTGAATTGTATTCGAATGTTTTTCCGCCCGGTGCTCTTCGCTTCATTTCAGCAAGTACTTCAAGTGGGCTTTGGTTGCCTTGACCTTCAAACACGCCAATGGAAACCGCCCATTTAAACCAAGGTTGTTCTGGGTTTATACGTGAGTCTGCCTCTGGCTCATCATGCTCTGTTGCGTTCAAGCCTGTCGCCATATTTGCAGTATCAGAAACGGATACCATGTCCCAGTCAGATCCCTTTAATTCAGGAATGTATTTAGAAATAGGGTCTCCTGGGTTAACTTGCCCCTCGTTGACCAATTTAGCCAGCTCGATACCTACTGTAATTTTCGAGTTTGAAAACCAATTATGCTTGTCTGTTTTTCGCATCGTGTTGTAACGCTCAAAGACAACCTCTCCGTTCTTAACAACAAGAAAAGCATCGACAGGATAGGAATTGAGATGTTCGTTTAGAGTCTTGCTTTCACCGTGTACAGTCGCTGATATTTCGCCAATATTTTGGTCAATTTGATATGGGAATTGATAGACAGGCCCATCCCGTTCTATTTGAGCGGTAGGGTAGAAACGACTTAGGTTCTGCCAAGCAAACTTGGATTGCTCGATAGGAAACTGAAGTTTAACTCGATTGCCTTTTTTCAAAAAAAAGTCATGAGTGTTGTAAACATCTACATTTGTGGATGATTCATTAACGATCTCATTAGCACACGCTGAGCCTGCCGACAGAGCCGTTACTATGGATATAGCGATTAAGCTTTTCATATTGGTTTTCCTATTGGTATATAAGTGCTGTAGGGCGGACTGCATGCAAAAGCTGCGAGCCAGTCGCCTTTGTTAATACAGATACGGTATAAGGAAAACGGAATAACACCTCATCGCCTCCGATGGATTGCCCCCATCAAAGATCGAAGTGGGGAGCATGAAGATAAGTGAGTTAGACGGTACATAGTGAGCCGATTGAACCTAACGATTCCCCCGTTAGTCACCATTTTATATTCTAAATTCGTTGAACAGATTTAGTGGTAAAGCTCAATATCCGACGCATCAATGACGTATCCAGTTTGAATATCTTGATTGCCATCAGAAAGTGCAACCGACGTATCAACCGCCCCTGTTTTAATATTCCCTGTCACCCATACTGGTGTGTATAAACTTTGTAATTCATGGCCTTCTGGAAATTCGACTAAAATCGTTTGGTTTACAGGTGGGGGAGGTGTGTGAATGCAAGCCCCTGCGGTAGGCACCAATATAAACTGCTTTCCTATTAAACCTTCCATTTCGAGCGGTACTAAAAATCCGGCTAATTTCATATCGTTAATACTAAGGTCGGGAACAATATCGTTCGTTTGTTGTGTTCTTTGTACAAGCAGCTCACGTACGTTTAAGCCAAATTGTTCAGCCAATACCACACGTTGATTGTATCCATCTTTTTCCATTGGACTTAACTGACGAGTTTTTTGAACAGCCTCGTAGGCGTAAATCTCAGAAAGTAGCGCCTTATTCCCAGGAGAAAGAACCTGATACTGATTCTGCACAGGTCTTAATGACTCCCAAGATATCGTTTCAGCAGCTTGTGTGAACAAACTAAAACAGCAAGCCATAACCATTAATAATGTATTTTTCATGTCAATATTTTCTTATTAGAACAAGGGCTAATGAAAAAATGGCTAAGAAAATCTTAGCCATCGTCTCGTTTTATATGAGTCAATAATATTTAAATTACAAACTTTCGAGGTTATCCATTAGTTGGTAGAAGAACCCAATAGAGCGACCGTATTCTTCAACTAAGATACGTTCGTTCACGCCGTGGAAGCCTTCGAATTCTTTTACGCTTTCTAATTGTATCGCCGTCATTGTATATACATCAGGGGCAAAATCTCGCGCTTGGAAGTGTTTAGAGTCTGAACCACCAATAACAAAGAACGGTGAAACAATCAGATCATTACCCCAAGTTTGGCGAATCGTTTTCTCTAACATGGCATAACCGGGACCACTAGGATCCGCAACATTGGTTGCAGGCGTTGATGCTGAGATATCACGAATGGTCATTCTTTCATCGCCGATCGCTTTCTTCACATGTTCGATAATCACCTCAGGAGTGTCACCCGGCATCGGTCTAAAGTTTACAACTGCAGTAGCTGCTGGCGGTAATACGTTGTCTTTAATACCAGCATTAAACATAGTAACCGCCGTTGTAGTATGAAGCATGGCGCGAGTAACCTCATTTTTAGACATCACATCAATAAATTTTTTCTCTAAGTCCGTCACCGTGTCGTTTTCGCCATAGGCTACGGCTTTGTACAGTGGTTGCTGCGCTTCTGGGAGTTCCGGCCCCATGTATCGATATTGGTATCTCACCGCATCATGAATTTTGTAAGGGAATTGCGCTGCTTCAACTTTCTCAACTGCTTTTGCTAACGCGACAATATTCGATTCTTCTCCCGGTTGTGATGAGTGACCACCAACACCATTGATAGCAATCTCTAGACTAACGAACCCTTTTTGAGCAATGCCGATTAATGCCGTGTTTTCACGGATGCCAGGAAATATACCTGGGACAAGAGGAGCAGATTCATCCATAACAAACGCAATTTTCTCATAACGTTGCTCAATGATATCAGCCGCGTGCTTGGCACCTTCTGGCCCACCCACTTCTTCGTCGTGGCCGAATACAAACAAAATGGTACGTTCAGGCTGGAAACCTTCTTTTAGCTTCATCTCAGTAGCTTCTAACAGCGCCTGAAGTTGGTTTTTGTCATCTAATGAGCCACGACCCCAGATATAACCGTCCTTAATCGCGCCTGAAAACGGCTCTTCTTTCCACTCATCACGAGACTCTTCTGCAATTGGTACTACATCTTGGTGCGCCATAAAAATAGCGGGAGCAAGTGATGGATCTTTACCTTCCCACGTGTAAATCAAGCTGAAAGGGCGCGGGTCACCGACTTCTTCTCGCTTGAGTGTTTTGTGCACTAATGGGTACGATTCTTCAAGAAATTGATGATAGTCACGAAAAGCCTGCTCATCAAAATCACTGCGATCTTGGTTAGAGATAGTTTGAAACTGAACCGCTTGCGATAAGCGTTGCGCAGCACCTTCTATATCAACTTGAATATCCACTTTTTCGACGCCTTGCATTTGCATCGAACTAAAATCTTGCTCATCAGCCCATACTGAAACACTAGCGGTCAATGCCAAAGCAGAAGCGATACTGGTAAAGAGTTTTGATGGTTTTGTCATGATTTGAAGCCTTAATTAGGTAGAGAGTAAATCTGTGTTTTGGTTTATGCGGTAATTATTAACGAACAATACAGGCCAAACCAATCTCTAGCGATGGACTCCATCCATCAGAAGGCGTCGGGAACAATTTTTAGGGGGATGAGTAAAATTAGACATGACTTTGTAGGGGGAAAAGTTTTTACATTCTCGGAAATGCTCCGAGCTCACCTTAAGATATGAGATTTGTGACAAGGTTTTGTTCGATGGTGAGTTTCAGAACCAACGCTTTCACTGCATTCCTAAGTTCACACAAACAAAAATAGCCGCTAATCAGCGGCTATTTTTAATTATCTAAACGAAGCTTTACTGCTTATTCGCTGGGACAATTTCTTTGTTTCTTCTACTTCTTCGTCTCTTCAACGACAGCTTTCATCAATACTGACGTATCCATGCGGCCTTGTCCTTCAGCAGACAATGCCTTGTATGCGTTGTTGGTCTTTTCCGTCAATGGCAATTGGATACCTTGACGCTCTGCTTCATCTAGGCAGAAACCTAAGTCTTTGATCATCCAATCAATGGCGAAACCGAAATCGAACTTGTCTTGCGCCATTGTGGTTGCTCGGTTTTCCATCTGCCATGAACCAGCTGCGCCGTTTTTAAGGCAATCAACCAATGTTGGGATATCCAAACCTGATTTCTCTGCAAGTACCAAGCCCTCAGATAGGCCGTTCAATACACCTGCAATGCAAATCTGATTGACCATTTTCGCGCGTTGGCCTTGGCCGACTTTGCCCATTAGAACTGACGACTTACCGTAAGCTTCAAATACAGGTTGAAGGTCGTTGAATAGCTCTTGTTCGCCACCACACATGATGGTTAATACGCCGTTTTCTGCGCCCGCTTGGCCACCAGACACTGGTGCATCCATAAAGCGAACACCCGCTTTCTTCGCTGCCACTTCAAGCTCTTCAGACAGAACCGCAGACGTTGTGGTGTGATCAACAAGAATCGCGTTTGGCTTCATTGCGGCCAGAGCGCCTGTTTCACTGGTCGTCATGCTGCGCACATCGTCGTCGTTGCCGACACAAACCAATACTACGTCAGCTTCGGCTACACATTCAGCCACGCTCTCAGCAGCTTTACCTTGGTGTTTATTAGCCCAGTCTAATGCTTTGCTGTGAGTGCGGTTAAATACCGTCACTTCAAAACCGGCTTTGACTAGGTGGCCTGCCATTGGGAACCCCATTACGCCTAGCCCGATAAAACTTACTTTCATTTCTTACTCCTTTTTATTTAACTCAGCTCATCGTGATGGAATGACTGAACGCTCTCAATCAACGTGTCGATAAGCAAAGTCAAAGCCTTCGGCTGATATTTTCTTTCTTTGTACACTAAATACGCTTGGCGATCACCCCGATGATACTCAGGCAGCACTTGAATCAGATTCATTTTTGGAGAAACATGGCGAAAAGGCAGTGAGGCGATACCCAACCCCTTTTGCGCTGCGGCCGCAACGGCATAAATATCATTAACGATGAACTTGGGTTTAATCGTCACCATCTGCTCTAAGCGATCGGATTTGTAGAGCGGTATATCAAACACATCATCGACATTAATCCACTCTTGATGCTCGAGATCGTCTGGATTTTTAATCTCTTCACGAGAATCTAAATATTCTTGGCTCGCAAAAAAGCCATGCTTGGCCTTAAACAGTGGTCGAGCAATCATGCCGTCCATGTCGGAAATTTTAAACGTGATCAACAAGTCACGATCGGTTTCAGGCACTACTTGCTGCTGACTCAAAATGAGATTGAGCTGCACGTTCGGATACTGAGTGAGGTATTGCTCAACCGTTGGCCGAAGAAAACCACTATAGAAGTTATGAGGCACCGCGAGCTTTATCTTGCCTTGAATCGCATCGCGCTCTTCAAGCAGGCTACTAAACCCTTGATGCAAAGATTCCATACCACTGCTCAGCGCTGCAAAGGCCGCCTCACCGTCTTTGGTGGCCACCAGCTCTCGTCCTTTCTTTTCCAGAAGGCGGATGCTCAAGCGCTCTTCCAAGGCGGTTAACCGACGCGACATGGTCGACACAGGCAATTGCAGACGTTTCGATGCTGAAAGCAAAGACCCCTCTTCAACCACTGCGCAGAATAAGAACAGATCATCAATGTTTCCAAATATGGAATTCATACTTCTATATGTGCCTATTTTTCTCATTAATGGATATATGTAACCTTATCTCATCAACAACAGAAAATCACGGGAGAAACATACCATGAACAATAAACAATTTTGGGTCACCGCCCTTTTGTCTTCCCTGACCATGGCAACGATTATGTCTGGAGTTATCTCAGGTTATAAAATGGGATTCAGCCACGAATGGCCGTCGATTTGGCTGCAAAGCTTCTTTATTGCTTGGCCTTGCGCATTCACGCTCAACCTAACCGTACTGCCATTGATTCGAAAATTCGCAGCATGGATTTGCAAGCCAAAAGCTAAAACGATGCCGACCCCATTACCTGAAACTTCAACTTCACCGGAAATGATGAACTAAATGGGTTACTCAACTAGGTCGATCATGTCGCCAATATGGAACGATGATCAAGGGAAATTCGTCCGGTAGTTTCGAACAAATACGGGAAATGAAAACAACGATCAATCTCGGCCTGCAAGCAAAAACAAAGAAAACAGCCAACATCCAGAGTCACACTTTTAAGTTCTTCTATCTCTGAATAAACGGCATAAAAAAACCGAGCACTAGGCTCGGTTTTTTAATAACTGTTGTTACTGTAAAGATTACAGCTCAGCGTTGTGGTAAACCTGCTGAACGTCATCACAGTCGTCAAGCATGTCTAAGAACTTCTGGAACTTCTCAGAATCTTCTTCAGCAACTGGCGTAGTCGTTTGAGGAACGAAAGTGATTTCCTCAACGTCTAGAGTTAGCTCTGGGAACGCAGTGTTTAGTGCAGTCTTCGTTTTGAAGAACTCTGTCGTTGGAGCGAATACAGTGATAACACCGTCTTCTAGCTCAACGTCAGTCACGTCTACGTCTTCCATCATTAGCGTTTCTAGAATGATCTCGTCATCTTCGCCTTTAAACTGGAATACAGCTTGGTGAGCGAACATGTGAGAAACCGTACCTTCAACACCGATTTTCGCGCCAGTCTTAACGAAACATTGGCGAACGTCTTGGAAAGTACGGTTGCCATTGTCTGTTAGACAGTCAACGATTACGCTTGTGCCACCTGGGCCAAAACCTTCGTAACGAGCTGGTTGGAAGTCTTCACCGCCGCCGCCGTTAGCTTTGTCGATCGCTTTTTCGATAACGTGAGCTGGTACTTGGTCTTTTTTCGCTTTAGCAATCAGGTGCTTAAGAGGTAGGTTCATGTCTGGGTCAGAGCTACCGTTCTTAGCCAGTACGTAAATCTCTTTACCGTATTTAGAATAAACTTTAATTTTTGCGCCTGCAGTTTTCGCCATTGAGGCCTTGCGCACTTCAAAACTTCTTCCCATCGGGATCTTCTCTCTGATTCAGTTAACGGAGCAAATTCTAGCAAATTACTGTGTCATTTCAATTCTACAGCTTTGCTGGGTAAGGTTTGTCTGCGTTTATGCGACACCCATTACCCGTTTGTATTTTTCTACAGACTGTTCAAACCAAGCCTTTTCTTCTGGATCACCTAGCTTCATTGCTTCTTCAACAATGGCTTCAGGGCCACATTTCGCTTGCTTCAGTTTCCATACAAGAAACGATGCCTGCTTATCCAGTTCGATTTTATTTTTCTCGCTGGGTGGAAGGAGTGAAAGGTTGATAGACATTATTAGCCTTCGTCTGTAATACACTTGGCCGAGAAATATATCATAGAGCAGCCTCATAAAACCAATACTATGAGCAATAGTGGGGGTTGTAGGACGAGAAAGCGGCAAGTCACTGATGCAGGTCAACCTAGTTTGGGAGAAGTTACGCCCTATGATACGAAAGTATCGCTTATTCAACTCATACCATGAGGTGATTATTCAGCTCACCTTATGAGCCGAATAATGAGGTAATAACACCACATAAGGTTGCAAGAGTAACCCCTAACCCAAAATACTATTCACTCACAGCAAGCACATCACAGCGTGAGGCGCAGATGAAATCATTCTTGTGCAGGCCTTTGATTGAGTGGCTCCACCAAGTAACAGTGACTTTGCCCCACTCCAATAAGATCGAAGGGTGATGGAATTCTTCTTCTGCCAACTCCGACACTTTATTGCTGAATGCCCATGCTTGTTTGTAGTTCTTAAACTTGAACACCTTCTCAAGCTGTGGGGTACCGTCTCTTTCGATGATCTGCCAATCAGACAACTCCAACAGTAAAGACTTTTGTTCGTCTTTACTTAGGGCAATCGCGTCGATACTGCAGGCTTCGCATTTTTGTTCATTCAACATGTGTTGGTTCCTTAGGTTCAAAAAGTGGTGGTAATAATCCCTCATCTATCGCTAGATCAGCTTGCTGCAATAGGTTTTCCTGGCTGATTTTGAAGAGTTCAGACAGCTTATCAATCACATAATATTTCGGTTGTATAATATCGATACGATAAGGTGTTCTTAATACGGTTTGCAGATCAAACCGCTCACGAACGGCCAAATCCGCTCCCAGCGCATACATGGTTTCCGCCGGAGACGAAAGAATGCCGCCGCCATAGATTTTCAGCCTATCGCCTTCTTTTACTAAACCGAACTCGACCGTAAACCAATACAAACGGGCAAGATAGGCGCGCTGTTTAGGTGTTGCTGCTTGGCCTAGTTTTCCGTAATGCTCAGTGAATGTCGCAAAATCGATATTGGTGAGCATGGCACAGTGTCCGAAAATTTCATGGAAGAAATCGGGCTCTTGTAAGTAATCGAACTCGTCTCGCGTTCTCAGAAATGTCGCGACTGGGAATTTCTTATTGGCGAGCAAATCAAAGAAACGGTCGAAATCGATCAACGCAGGCACAGGCTGAGCCTGCCAACCTGTTGTTTTAATTAGAACTTTATTTATTTCTGGAAGCTGGGGAACTCTGTCTAATGGCAGATCCAGCAGGGTCAAGCCATGCAAATAAGCATCGCATGCACAGTCATTAATGACGTCCAGTTGCCTTTTTACCAAGTCGTGCCAAATAGCGTCTTCTTCGAGGCTCCACTCAACCCATCCCTCTTGGCTCACGGGCTTAGAATGATATTGAGTCATTACACACCTCCTTTCGAATGTCTCACTTTAAGCCTATCTCCACTCGTTATATCCGCCAATTTGCGCGACTTTTCGAAATAGGCGATCGTGTAACATTTTATTTACACAATTCCGACAACCCCTTATTTTGCTGATCTTTTGACTTTGTAAAACCTAAATACCAGACTGAAAACGTTAACTTTTTGTTAAAGGCAAAGGAATGCACGAAAGCAATAAGCCAGTTTGGCAACCTAGCGAGCAGCGCATCGCAGACGCCAACTTAACCCAATTCATGGATAGCCTTGCTCAGCAGGGCGTACTCGGACGGGAATTACAAAACTACACGGATTTCCATCAATGGTCCGTGGAACATCCCGAGTCGTTTTGGCAGAACGTTTGGCAGTTTTGTGGAATGGTGGGCTCGCAGAACAGTATTGATAACGCACAAAGAGAGCTCATCAAAACTCAAGGAGAGAGCCGCTGGCTGCAGCCTAAATCGAATCGCGATGCAGTTTGGTTTCCGAATGCGCAAGTAAACTACGCCGAAAATTTGCTGCGCTTGGCGCATGAGATACCGGATGAACGTGCTATTTGGTTTGAGAATGAGCGTGGCGAACAACAGAGTTATACATGGCAAACCCTAAGTGAAGGCATCTCTAGCGTTCAACAATGGCTTGTTGATAACAGAGTTCAACAAGGTGATGTGGTTGCTGCTTATACGCCTTATCTACCGCAAACCGTGATAGCGATGTTGGCGACCACCAGCTTAGGGGCGATTTGGACATCGACCTCTCCCGACTTTGGCGTAGAGAGTGTGATTGAACGATTTGGCCAAGTGAAACCTAAGGTGCTATTCACCTGTGATGGCTACACCTTCAATGGCAAAACGTTCGATATGACGGACAAGAACCATGAAATCATCGAACACTTAACCGAGCTAAAGCAGGTGTGTCAGATCGGTTATTTAAAGCCAAGTGATGATTTAGAGAAGAGCAATTTGGAGAAGAACAAAGTTAAACATGGAGTGTCAATCCAAAGTTGGATAAACATCATTAGTCACTATCAACCAAAGCCTCTTCGATTTACTCGTGTGAACTTTAATGAACCACTGTTTGTACTCTACTCTTCTGGCACAACGGGCAAACCCAAGTGTATTGTGCATTCTGTCGGTGGCACCACCATCAATCACCTAAAAGAGCATCAACTTCACTGCGATGTTAAGCCACACGATCGCATGTTCTACTACACCACTTGTGGTTGGATGATGTGGAACTGGCACGTCTCTGCGCTCGCCAGCGGGGCTTGTTTGGTGATCTTTGATGGTAACCCGGTTTATCCGCAAACCAATGTACTTTGGGACTTGGCACAGCGCGCGAATGTATCGTTGTTTGGCACCTCAGCCAAGTATTTAGAGGCGATTGAGAAAGCCGAACTCTCGCCAATAGACAGTCACTCGCTTCCTCATTTGAGAACACTGTGCTCGACGGGATCAGTGCTTTACCCAGAGCAGTTTGATTACGTTTACAAACACATCAAACAAGACCTGCATTTAGCCTCAATTTCTGGCGGCACGGATATTTGTGGCTGCTTTGTATTGGGTAACCCGATCTCGCCTGTGTATCGCGGTGAGTGCCAACAGGCAGGGCTTGGAATCGATATCAAGGTGTTCAACTCTTCTGGTGACAAGGTCAATCACGAACGTGGCGAACTCGTGTGTACAAACTCCCTACCCAACTTCCCTGTTGGTTTTTGGAATGACACAGGGGGGCGCTACCACAGCACTTACTGGGACAGGTTTGATAATGTGTGGCATCACGGTGATGAAGTCGCACAGAGCATGCATGGTGGCTACCTGTTCTACGGGCGAGGCGACACCACTCTCAACCCTGGTGGCGTGCGAATTGGTACTGCCGAGATCTACCAGCAAGTGAATACCATTGAGGGCATTGTTGATTCGATAGCAGTCGGCAAAGACATCGACCGCAATGAGCAAATATGGCTGTTCGTTCAACTGCAGCAAGGTGTGAGCTTAGATGATAACTTACTGACAGCCATCAAAAGTAAACTCAAATCCTCTTGCTCACCGAGGCATGTACCAAGCCAGATTTTTGCGATCAGCGACGTGCCAAAAACACGCTCTGGTAAATTGGTGGAGTTGGCAGTGAAGCAGGTCGTGAATGGCAAAGATGTAGAAAACCTCGGAGCAATCGCTAACGCCGAGGTTCTAGAAGAGATAAAGCGTGCTGTTTCGCTGTAGCGCTGAGACCTAGAAGAACATGATTTAGAAATAAAAAGTCCTCCGTGGAATTTAACGCCGCGGAGTTTTTTTGATCTTCGTATTCGATTTATCTAAGTGGGCTAATCAGCACGAGCCTGTCATTATCAATCAAGGTTTGAGCTGTTCCAATCGGTTGTCCAACCATCTGTGCCTCAAACCTCGAACAGCTAAATTCAAAACTCAAAACTTTCAGTATAAATTTGTGCTGCTGGGACGCCTATTGAAACTAGGTACTCAGTCATATCCCTCATAAATTGAGTCGGCCCACATATATAGGCTTGCTGGCTAGCCGCATTCGGCACCACCTTTTCCAGTGCATCTTCTGTCAACCGCCCCTGACGACTACTAATGATATTTATGTAATTGAAACTAGGGTAATTCATTGCTCGGCGTAATAATTCTGATTGGCTAATGAGGTGCTTTTCATCTCTTTCTATGTGGATCATAGTAATATTGGTTTGGTCTTGTAGTGAAAATGCGCCGATACCACGAACCATCGCCAGATTAGGCGTAATACCAATGCCAGCACTCAGTAACAGCAAATGTTTAGGAACGACCGGTTTTTGCGTTTCTATGTCCAATCGAATTGCAGTCATTTCGCCTTGAACACCCAGCAATTTAACTTGCATGCCGAGCTCCGCATGGTCGTGTAACCAGTTCGTTAGCAACCCATTTGGGACACGCTTCACCGTAATATCTAATGTATTGTCGCCATTAATACTGTTAGGAGTTTCCGATAGAGTCCAAGTACGTACCTCAAGCGGTTCACCATCGGGAATATTGGAAAATTCAAAAGTAGCATATTGACCAGGCAGAAAAGCAATACGACGCGGTATCACAAAGCGGAAAGTCTTAACATGCTCGCTTTCGTCCACAATTTTCGCCAACGTTGCCACTTGCGGATATTCAGTTTCAGAATCTAAGATTTCTGCACCCGCTACCACAGGGTTATAAGGAGAGTAATCTAAGCGTTGCCAACGATGGCTGGTAACATTGTCTGTTCGGATAAGACTTGTTATGTGAAAGACTATTTTCCTTGAAGCACCTTCATAACTCCCATCGTGTGCCCAATCTACAGTTGCTCGGCCTGTCATTTGAATCATGCTACCTGATTCAAAATTTACTAAAGTAACTCCAGCTCTATCACAAGATTCCAAATTACCCGAGGTAAAAAACATGCCATTACCACGATACTCAGGCCACTCTATGATAGATGGTGATATTACTCGTATAAAACCTGGTTGCCCGCCTCTATGATTGCAATCAGCACCGACATTAGGTGCGTAACTGCCGATCCACAAAGTATCGATTGTCCGAACAAACGCTTGATCATCAGGAGTTAACTGAGTGCGGATTACTGCCTTTGCATCTTTGTTTAAGGCAGACGCTTCATTTGATGCATGGATGATTTGTCTACGATTAATGTATTTAGGGCAGTTGGGGCTATATTCCTCAACTTGTAAATTCAATCCACGGCTCTCTTGATTCATTGAAGTTAGCGAAGTGCCGCTAATGCGATGTCTTATTCTTCTATTTAAATCAATTCCTAATAATGAAAGAGGCGTGCCAGGCTCAATAAATTTAAGTATTTCAGAGTTTGGGATGCAACTTGCGGAGATTAAAATTTCGTGTTCTGAGGTAGCCGTTAAATCACCAGCTTTGCCGAACAAAGGGGTTACCCACACAGACTGACTCTTTATATCAACACTTGCTAAAGCGGCAAATGATTGAGCTGCCAAAAATGCATCATGACTAGAAGAAAAGCTAAGGACACTGCGCTTACCGGCAGCGAGTTCAGCGGCTGCGCCTCTTGTTCCCGCTTTGTCTTGGGCTGCTAATTCCCCCGGATGATAAGATAAAAAAGACATAGTATCCCTTATTTTTTCGTTGTTAATTTGCTTGCTTCAGAGCTTTAAAACCATCGAGGCTTTCTACCGAAAAAAGCCATGTTTATAGCTGAATCCGTGCTAGTCATGGATGGTGATTAATTAAAAAACTGACGGTGCTGTCCAGCATGTGCGGGCAAACAGCCTGTCGATAGAAATGAACGATGATCTATCACGTCCCTACTCGTACCAGCATATTAGCTCTCCCTTATAAAAGGGAGAGATGTCACTTTTCAGATCGTGTAATCGTCTATTTATGAGCGTGCCTCTTAACGCTTCTCACGCGAAATAGCCGTGTTAGGCATAGAGCCCTACAGCTGTGCGAGGCATCGCTTTGAAGCCATCAAGATTCTCAATGTTGCTTAGCAGACGGAGTACATTCGGGTACTTGTCTAGCGACACATTACCTTCGGGTGCATGAGCCACATATGAGTAGACGGCAATATCCGCAATGGTTGGTCGACCACCAACCAAGAAGTCTTTGTTAGCCAATAAAGTATCGAGTTTGGTAAGTGCCTTTTCAGCAACAATTTGACAAAACTGAGCATCGAATGGCGCGTCAAAAACAGTAATTAGACGGGCAGCAGCTGGACCAAAAGCTATTTCACCAGCGGCCAGTGTTAAGAACTTTTGCACTTCAGCTTCTAGCATAGGATCCGAAGGAAGAAAGTCTGGAGCATATCGGCGCGCCAAGTAAACGAGGATGGCATTTGAATCGCTGATGACAATGTCATTGTCTTCAATGACCGGTACCTGTCCCAAAGGGTTTAATGTTAGGAACGGTTCTTTTTTGTGCTCTCCTGATGGAAGATCAACATAAACAATTTCGTGTTTAATATTGGCAATGCTTACAAAAAGTTCCACACGGTGTGCATGGCCTGATAATGGAAAACTGTAGATTCGAATACCATGTGACATTGTAGCCTCCTAAACGGACTGGTTTGATTGTGTATGCTAGGAGTATATAAGGTGTTTAATAGGTTATAATCTACCAATATATACAATGATAATGTACATTTTGTAGATAATCATAATTCTGAGGTCAGCAGAGAAAGGGAGTTTATGGACACTATTGAAGCGATGCGGGTTTTTGTTAATGTGGCACGTCAAAAATCCTTTACTCAAGGAGCAAAGCAATCAGACCTGAGTACGAAGCTAGCAAGTAAGTATGTTCGTCAACTTGAAGCGAGATTGGATGCTCAACTTTTTTATCGAACTACACGCAGCGTGACATTAACCGAAACGGGACGAGCTTACTATAAGCGTTGTCAACCGATACTAGAGCAGTTTGATGAGCTCGAAGACTTGGTACAAGACCGTCAAAAAGAACTTTCAGGGACTATCCGGTTAACAGCATCCACAGGCTTTGGAAGCAAAGAGTTGATAGAGCCACTGCTAAGCTACCAAAAGCAGCATCCCGAAGTAAAAGTCGATCTTCGCCTGTCAGACAACCATATTGCGGTCGTGGAAGAGGGCGTCGATATTGCAATAAGATTTGGTAAGCTGCAAGATTCAAATTTAATGGCACGAAAGCTGAAAGATATGCGAGTGGTATTTTTTGCTTCCCCAGACTATCTAAGTCTCAATGGCTTACCTACTCATCCTGAAGAACTTGTCGATCATAACTGCCTGCTTTTTCGTAGCTCTACTGATTCGAAAAACTGGCATTTTAACCTCAATGGCCAAATCGTCTCTTGCCCAGTGTCTGGGACTTTCAATGCAGACTCACCAAGGGCAATTACCAATATGTCGCGTGGTGGTTTAGGTATCGGAATTGGGCCGTATTACGCCGTCGAAAACCATGTCAAATCAGGTGAGCTAACGTTGCTTTTCGAAGAGATGGAAGTAGAGCCAATGGGGTTATACGCCGTATATCCCGAGAACCGACATTTAACCGCAAGAATCAGAGCTTTAATCGATCATCTTGTTGCTTGGTTTAACGACTAAGCGCTAACCAGTATTAGGAATTTAGGTGCCTCGCTTATATCTAGTTCTGGGCGAATTCTGACCGGCTCATTTACATTCTAATGAGTCTCAGAAATAGTCTTAGTGTGCTCTAGGTAAGAGCCAAACTACATCAGTAAATCCCCGTATCTCACTTTATTGGTATCTACGATTTTTTTCTCAATAAAGTCTAAGAATACTTTAACTCTAACGGGTAAAACTCTGCCAGGTGGCCGTACCGCCCAAATTTTTGTGTCGTTCACAAGCTTATAATCCGGAAGGATTTGAATCACTCGACCAGATTTTAACGAAGGCCCTGCATGCCAGTAAGAAGCCATACCAATCCCCATACCAGACTCAACAAGATCACTGACCGCATCCCCTAAGTTTAAGGAGATCGGATTTGCTACAGATACCTTGTGTACTTTCCCGTCAGCACTCATAAACGCCCAATCGACAGCATGACCCAAGGGCAAACATCGATGCTTGAGTAAATCTTCTGGGCTTTCAGGCGCACCATATTTTTCAATATAGTCTGGTGAAGCAACTAGCATAATTGGATTGTCAGCCAGTCGCCTCGCTAACAGGTTACTTGAAGACAAGTTACCAATACGGAAGGCTAAGTCGTAGCCATGCTCAATTAAATCCTCGGTTTTATCGTTAAAGTCAATTTCCAATTCAAGATTAGGATACAGCTCGAGTAACTCAGGGATAAAGGGAACAATGTAATGTCGACCATATGAAGCTGATACAGCCACTTTTAATCGCCCTTGAACATTGCTTTCGCTACCTTTGAAGACATTTGCCACCTCTTCAACATCGTCAACAATGCGTCTGGCATGAGGTAGAAACATTTCACCATCATGAGTCAATGTGATGGTTCTTGTTGAGCGATGGAACAGTTTTACGCCCAGCTCCGCTTCTAATTGTTGGACTCTTTGGCTGGCATTAGTCGTTGAAAGCCCAAAGTCTTCGCCAGCACGTCCAATTTTTCCTATTTCTACAACTCGTAAGAATAACGCTAAGGTTTTTAGATCAAAGTTCACTTCATCCGCCTCTCTATTAATCCCGAATTTAAGGATAGTATTTCCTTAATCTGCTAGATGATACCAAATAATGGCATATATATAATCATTTACGAATTCACCAACGGAGACAAACCAATGAAAGCAATTATTACTCATCAAGCAGGCGGCATTGAAAACCTACAGTTGCACGACGTAGAAAAGCCAACAATTAGCGCCAATGAAGTACTAGTAGAAACTCGAGCCATCAGCATTAATCCTGCGGATACCAAAGTGAAGTATGCAGAAGAAGCGTTACTTGATTTGTATGGCGAAGAGCGTCCTATCATTTTGGGGTGGGACATTGCAGGCACAGTGATTGAAGCTGGTGCAAACGTCACCAATTTCAAAGTGGGTGATAACGTCTTTGGTATGGTGAATTTTCCAGGAAATGGTAAAGCGTATGCGGAGTATGTTGCCTCTCCAGAATCACATATCGCATTAATACCTGAGGGCGTTAATTTTATCGATGCAGCAGCAACCACACTTGCTGCCATGACAGCCTATCAGGCATTAAACGGTCGGGTAAACCAAGGTGATAAAGTTCTAATTCATGCGGGATCTGGCGGCGTGGGCCACTTTGCCGTTCAAATAGCCAAACAGATGGGCGCTTATGTTTATTCGACAAGTTCGGTTCGAAATAAGGATTTTGTGATGTCACTTGGTGCAGATGAGCACATCGATTACCGTGAGCAAGACTTTGAAAAAGTACTTCATGATATTGATTTAGCGTTCGACACGGTGAGTCCAGAAAACGCTGAAAAGTCGCTACAAGTGCTGCGTTCTGGTGGTCAACTCGTTTCAATTACTATTCGAGAGCCTTCAGATAACATGCAAAAAACTGCGTTTGAATCAAATTTAAAGATTACTCCGCTTCTTGTTCAATCTAACGGTGAAGACGCTTCAAAAATTTCTGAAATGCTCGCCAACAACTCGATCAAACCACACGTATCTCAAATTTTCGAGTTTAAAGATTTAGCTCTGGCGCACACTGCTGTCGAAACTGGCCGAACCGTAGGTAAAGTTATCGTAACGGTTTAGTTCCCATAAGTCATTGAAGTTAAAATTAAAAAATCTAGCAAGGTGTAGAGTAATGATTAACCAAATTGTAAAGTTCACAGTAAAGCCAGAATACGAAGACGAATTTCAACAACAGCTATTGGAGCACCAACTGGCGAGTAGCCAAGAAACTGGCAATGTGGAGATGCGAATCTATGTTGATAACCAAGATTCGAATCTATTTTTTGCCTACGACCGTTGGGTTAATCAGGAGGCTTTGGATTCACACTTACAGCAGGCACACACTCAAAAACTCATCAAACTGACAGAAACTGCTTTGGTTGAGCCTGCGATGGTTTTGAACCTTAGTGAAACAACCCCTGCGCATGTGGCCTTAAAGCAAGCAGATAAAGAGGATGAGAAATTTAATATTTTCTTCATTTTCAAACTAAAAATGGAACATCGTGAAGCGCTAATCGCCCAGTTCGAGGAGCATATTCAACACACTCGCACCGAGGCAGGTAATTTGTTGTTTGATTTGTTTACCATTAATGGCAATGACGACACGTTAGCCGTGTATGAACACTGGAGAAAAGAATCGGATGTTTGGGATATCCACTTTAATCAACCTTATTCGAAAGTGACTGGGGCATTAATGGAGAAAGCCGTGGTAGGTGATATGAACCAGTACATGAACTTTGTCACTCAAATAGCGGGTTGATTGGAGATAATAATGACGGCTTATTATGTAGTTAATTATGATATTGCGGATGAAGAACTTTATGCGCAATACAACCCTGGGTTAAATCATGTCACTGCTAACACGGTTGCAAAGCATGGTGGTGAGATTTTGGTCGCAACAAGTGAAGGTCAAACACTGTCGGGGCAATGTTTACAAATGAAAGTAATCATTCAGTTCCCAAGTAGAGAAGCTGCATTAGCATGGGATAATGACATTGAATATCGTGACGCAAAACTCATACGCCTTGCTGCCACTACCAATATAGATTGCTACATTGTAGACAAATTGGTTGTTCCGTCTTAATACCAAGAATCTTATTTAAGTACAGGTAGTGGAAGGCGTAGCGGATGAGTAAAGTTGATCGTTACTTTTAGGTGATTCGAATACTTTGTAGAAGCAGAGATTATTCGCATCACCTTAGTTCTATTGGCTTCTTAACAAGCTTTTGTCCCGCGGCGTTCAATCTAACCCTCACCATAGTTTGCCAGGACGAAAAATATCAAAGCAAAAGGATGACTAGAAATACCAACATAAGGCTTTCTAACCTCGGAAAAGCCTACAGCTATAACTAAACAGCGGTTTCCAAGATGGTGGGGATTCGCTTTGCTAGTATCTCAGCAAACTTTTCATGCTGAGATGCTTGCCAATGTATACCTTCTTTTGGGCAAGGTTGGATTTCGGTTGCAGCATCAAAGAAATGACAACCCAGTTCTTGGGAGCGAAGTTTAAAATAGTGTCCTAGCTGCTTTGATTTAGCTTCAGCGTTCGTAAAACCCTCTTTTAATGGATTCACTTCAAGGACATGAGTAGGTGACACTAGCAAGACTTCAGCAGGCTTAGTCATAAAACCGTGTTGATAGTTTTGTATCAGTTGAACGAGTCTTGCAGCCCCTTTAGATATATCACTGGCAGTCAAATTGAAACGAGATTTGAGGTCATTGGTTCCAAGCATCAGTATAACAAGATCGGGGTGATGGCTTTCTATGCACGGTAAAAGGTAATCTAGCCCTTTTTTTCCTGCTTCATAAGGGTCATCTAAAACGGTTGTTCTGCTGTTTAAACCCTCTTCAATCACGACATAATTAGGGAGTTTTGATTGAAGTAACATCGTCCAGCGCTCTGCACGGTTATATCTACGCGGTAAGTCTGGGGAACATCCCCAAGTGTTGGAATCGCCAAAACATAGAACTGATTTCATAGCCATTTTATTCGTTAATTTAAAGATATCTAATTGTATTACAAATAAAATAAACATTGTTAGCACTACGTCAGACACACCTTAGATGTTTGTGGTCTATCGTATTGCAGTCGAAATTAGCCGTAAAGTGTTGCTATACGTTTACGTAAGTACATTCGCATCCGCTTGGTTCTCTGGTATCGCCTCAATAAAAGCGGGTAACTGGTTACACGCTTCGACAATCGAGTTAATCAACGGATACGGTGACATATCAACGCCAAAGCGCAGCGCGTTATACACCTGTGGCACCAAGCAGATATCGACAATGCATGGTGAATCGGTGATGCTATACACCGAATCACCGTGTGTTTGACGATGCTTAGAAAGCTTCTCTTCTAAAGCACAGAAACCTTGGCTCATCCAATAATGAAGCCAGTCTATTTTTGCCTCTTGCTCGCAAGACAATTCTCGCTCCAAATACTGCAACACGCGCAGGTTGTTCAGAGGGTGAATTTCTATCGCAATATCCTGAGCCATAGCCAACGCTTGATAACGCAGCGGTGTTTGCTCTGGAATGAGCGAGGAGTCAGGGCTGCTCTCACACAAATAGTGTTCATCGAGATATTGAAGAATAGCCAGTGACTGATTGAGTTGAACTTCACCATCCACCAGCACGGGCACTAATTCACTGGCGTTGAGCTCACGATATTGTGGGTCATGCTGCTCGCCGCCATTACGCACCAAGTGCACCGATTTAGACTCGTAGTTGAGTTGCTTCAGGTTTAATCCAATACGCACTCGATAGGCTGCGGACGAGCGCCAGTAACCGTAAAGTATAATGTTCTTGTTCACGATGCTCTCGCTCATACAGAAATCCTATTACGTGGATTATACCGCTCGATACTGGCTCACTTTTTGGTCAATCGCACCAAAAATGGAGTCACCCGCTGCATCAAACATCTCAAGCTTGATCGAATCGCCAAACGACATGAATTTAGTCGACGGTTTACCATCACGAATCGTCTCAATCATTCGCACTTCGGCAATACATGAATAACCCACACCGCCTTCGGCAATTGAGGTGCCGTGGTCAGTCCCTTGCTTATTAGAAACCGTGCCCGAGCCTATGATTGTGCCTGCCGACAATGGGCGAGTCTTCGCGGCATGTACCACGAGCTCGGCAAAGTTGAAGGTCATATCCACGCCTGCATTCGGACAACCAAAAGGCTGGTTGTTGTAGGTCGATATCAGCGGTAAATGCACCTTGCTGCCTTTCCATTGTTCGCCAAGCTCATCAGGTGTTACCGCAACTGGAGAAAACGCTGAAGAGGGCTTAGACTGGAAGAAACCAAAGCCCTTGGCGAGCTCAGCAGGAATCAAACCGCGCAGCGACACATCATTCACTAACATCAATAGACGAATTGAATCATGCGCTTGTTTGGCACTAGCGCTCATTGGCACATCTCCAGTAACAACCGCGACTTCACCCTCGAAATCGATACCCCATTCGTCACTGGCAAACTCAATATTGTCACGCGGACCAATAAAGGTATCTGAGCCGCCTTGATACATAAGCGGGTCGACCCAAAAGCTTTCTGGCATTTCAGCACCACGAGCCTTACGCACCAGCTCAACGTGGTTTACATACGCGCTGCCATCTGCCCATTGATAAGCGCGTGGCAGAGGCGATTCACAATATTGAGGCGCAAAGACTTCACTGCCTATCACATGCCCAGTATTAAGCGAGGTGTATAATTCTTCTAACTGAGGCGCAACACTGTCCCAGTTATCCAAAGCTACCTGCATGGTTGGCGCCAAATACATCGCGTGAAAAATCTCCGTCGCTGGCACACACTGTTTAAGATCTCTACTCACGACCATCAACAGACCATCGCGAGTACCATTTTTCTTGGTTGCTAATTTCATCCTTGTTGCCCCTTACTTCTCTTGCCAACTGTAGACATATTCTTTGTTCTCAACGCTATCGAGTTCATCAGAGAACTGCAGCGCGTGGCGAGTATCGATCATCACCGCCACTTCATCGGTAAACTTCTTCTTGTGCGCTTGCCCTGCCTTAAAGGCTTTAGGGTGAGGCCCATGCGTAAACCCAGCCGGATGGAAGGTCACCATGCCCGCCTCAATGTTATCGCGACTGAAGAAGTCACCTGCGTGATAGAACAGCACTTCGTCGTAATCATCGTTGTTGTGGTAGAACGGCACTTTTAACGCCCCAGGATCGCTCTCAATCGGGCGTGGCACAAAGGTGCACACCACAAAGCCTGCGCCAACAAACGTTGTATGCGCAGAGGGTGGCAAGTGGTAGCGATGTGACATCAGCGGTCTGATATCGCGCCAATTTACTTTCACCACAGCTAGGTCGCCATGCCAACCAATTGCATCCAATGGATTGAACGGATAAGTAATAACGCTGACTTTGTCGTGGCGTTTTACCTGAACCTGAGTTTGATTTTCTGAGTACTGAACGCGGAACTGATCATTGATAGAAGGGATGTCGAGCACAGCAGGATCAAACACCGCGTGATTACCGACCATGCCTTTCTCTGGCAAGGAGTAAGCCGCGTCTGTGTTCTCAATCATCAAGATAAACATCGGCTCGCTTGGCTCTAAACGCCAGTTGGTCGAGCGCGGGATCATCACGTAATCCCCTTCACTCACCTCTAGATGACCATAGTCACAATAGAGATCGGCGCTGCCTTGATGAATGAACAGCAGCTCATCACCGTCGGAATTACGCACCAAGAAATCCATCTTCTCGTCCATGCGCCACACACGAATTTTGCAGTCCGCATTGTGCAAAAGATGAGGCACAGCCCAAGGCGTTATCTGGCTGGCTTTTTCCACCAGCGTGAAATCAAAAGCGCGAGGGCGCAGATCACCCTCCCACTCCGACCAACCTGTTGGGGCATGTTGGTGATGAAAGTGAGCCGCTGGGCCGAAGAACCCACTTCGGCCCGCCTCTCGCTCATAGATTGCCTCTTCGGGAAAATCGGCGTGCGCTTGTTTAGAGCACACACCCTCCCGATGAGGAAACGAGATCCATTTATGCATCGTCTAATACTCCTCGACGAATCTGGTCCTCTTCAATCGATTCAAACAGCGCTTTGAAGTTACCTTCGCCAAAGCCTTCATTACCTTTACGCTGAATGATTTCAAAGAACACAGGCCCGATTACCGTCTGTGTGAAAATTTGCAGCAAGATGCCGTCTTTGGTCGGCGCACCATCAATCAGAACGCGTAGGTCACGCAACAGATCGGTATCTTCCCGGTGGCCTTTTACACGATCGTCAACTTTCTCATAGTAGGTATCTGGGGTTGGCATAAAGTCCATGCCGCGATCACGCAGGGTTTTCACCGTTTTGTAGATGTCATCCGTAGCAAGCGCGATGTGTTGGATACCTTCGCCGTTGTATTCACGAATGAACTCTTCAATTTGTGATTTGTCATCTGAAGACTCATTGATTGGAATACGGATCTTGCCACATGGTGAGGTCATGGCACGGCTCACAAGGCCTGTCAGCTTACCTTCAATGTCGAAGTAGCGAATCTCACGAAAATTACCGATACGCTCATAAAAACCAGACCACAGATCCATATTGCCTTGTTTCACGTTGTGCGTGAGGTGATCGATCTCATAAAGGCCTACGTCGGCTTTCGCCATGCGCTCTTGCGCGTCATCATAGAATCGGAAATCAACGTCGTAGATGCTCTGCTTGCCATAGCGATCCACAAAATAGAGCAGGCTTTCACCGATGCCGTAAATGGCAGGAATGCTAAGCTCCATCGGCCCTATTTCTGTCTTGTACTCTTCACCGCCACCCTTAAACGCTTGCTCCATTGCAGCTGTTGCTTCGTTGACACGAAACGCCATGCCACACACCGATGGGCCGTGAACTTTAGCGAACGCTTCCGCTTGGCTGTGAGGCTGTTCATTGACGATAAAGTTGATGTCACCTTGTCGATACAGCCAAGCCTCTTTTGAACGGTGCTTGGCGATCTCAGCAAAACCAAGTGACACAAACAGCGCTTTAAGTTGCTCTATTCCCTTGTGGTCAACGGCCGTGTATTCAACAAACTCGAATCCATCTGTGCCAAGCGGGTTGTATGACTCCACCATGAACTTTCTCCTTGTACCTACTGGTTTTGTGTTAAGTGATTTTTGTCCTTGATTAAATTTGGCCCACAAGCGGAAAGATTGGAATGGATGGAAGGAAATGGGCAGTAACGCTGAAAACTCGTCAAGTTGTAAAATATTTGTTACACACAAAACCTCACAACAAGAAAATGAGTGCTATCAAGGGATTGAAAGAGGGTGGTTTGATTTACAGGCGAGCAAGAAATGTTATTGAATTGTTACATGTGGACTTTTAAGCGAAAGGGGTAACATCGACTTAGTGCCGCCTTCGATGTTATCGGAAAAAGAAGGCGACTTTTGAACTTCATCAATTTAAAAAGTTACAGACGAGATACTCTTGAACGCATAGAAAGCACGGACATCAAACTGATAAGCACCAATAACCCGGTACCGGCACCACTACGTTCAACATCTTCAGCGCTATCATCACTTCTTTCAGCAATGTCTTCACTTGTTGCTCCAGATATCGGGATAAGTTTCACAGCCACCACCCTCTCGTCACCTACTCCATCATTACAATATGCAAAGTGCGCGGTTGAATCATAAGCCATAGAAGAGGAGCTACTTTCACTCGCAAAACATTGTATTGCCGTCCCTGAGATAACACCCGCATCATTAATGTCGGTTGCGTCCAATATTCTAAAGTGGTTGTTGGCATCACTGTAGTCACCACCGTTAGTTAGGTCGTCTAACCACCAAGCTTGATCATTATATCTTGCACGTCTATCAGCATCGGTACCAATGTCGTTGTAAGGGAAAATGAAGCCGCGATGCCTCCTTTCATGGCCGTCTACTTCAGAGTGAGTTTCTGCGTCAACATAGCCAACAATTTCATTGTAATTATTGATCTCACTTGCTTTTCCTTCTGCACTATCAAAGAAAATGTCTTCACCTAAACTTGCGAAGAATGTAGCTGTTGGCGTTGTGTCATTCGCATCAGCGACAAACATACGATTGTCAGACACACGATCCGACGGATAATCACCATCTCGTTTTGCATAACCAATAACCATCATGTTTTCATTAATATCTGTTGCGACAGAATTACTGTGAATGTATGAATCACTCACTTCTACCGTCGCATTAGCGATAAATGTCGTCGTCCAAGAATTTTCCGAAACGCTGAAATTTGACGTACTGCTTGGCCTAAACACAGCAGCCTGCATAAGAAAGTTATCAGAATCATCTAGCTCTGTATTGTAACCAACTAAAACAGGATAAGAGCTATATGTCCCTCTAGATGAAATCGTTGCAGCCCTCACACTCGCCTGTGCTGAAGCTTCATCATCGTTGTAAGAGTAATAGGTCGAACTGGTTTCCCAATCAGATACTGAGAAACGGTTTCCATCATCATTGGGGCCATTCGCATCGGTTATATTCCAGACAAAAGCTCGATTAGCAAAAGCAAAGTTCTGACACTCTGGATATAAAGAAGGCTCAATATCTTCATCGATACAATTATCTAGATCCTCTGCATCACTGTCGGATGTGTACGGAGAGTCATAATCTTTATACTCATCACTGTAATAAAAAGTCGCAACGGACGCGCTTCCGACCACATAGCTTTCCCCTCCATAACTGAAAGAATCAAAAGCCATCGTTCTTCCCATTTGGGAGATTATATTCGCTTCGCCGTCAGCATCGCTGATCGTAATGCTGGTATCGGCTTCAGGTTGGAGAACCGTAAATTCAGTGCCTGTATCGTAGTAACCACGCTGCCTATACAACTGAATATATTGGTTGTTATAGCTGTAATAACCACTGCTGGTGTTACCAAGAACAAAACCATTCTCGTCAACTTTAGTGATCACCTTCTCCTCTGTTCCATCAACAAAGGAATAACTATAACTGCTCACATCAGGTGGATTACTGCCAACATCAGGGATATCACTTAACGAATAAGAGTCATAGAAAGCCGTGGAATTCGTCTGATAGCTCAGCTCGTAATATGCATCACGCTCATTTCTCAAGCCTCCAATGCCTGCATCCTCATCGCCATACCACAACAAAGAACTCCAAGCTTCACAAGTCGCGTAGCCAAGTTCACTTGTGCAGTAGCTATAGATATCGTCATAATCCAAATAGTAGAACGTGTTATCGATACCAAAAGGGACCTCCTCTTTAAAGGAAAAACCTGGTTCTGCATTTTGAGCTTCCCCTGCGAATGCGTAATCGGTGTCACCACAACTGGTACTAAAGCAATCCGTTGTACCAAGCTCTGGTTCAACTGCAACCCCATACACCGATTCCGTTTCTACTGGTGATTCCTCCAAAACCACCCTATAAAGAGCAGCGTTACTATAAGAAGCAACCAACAACGTAGAAGAGACAACGACTGATTTTTTTACCATTGCCTTCATTCTACGGCTCCTAAAAAATAATCCATTTCAATACCAACGATAGCTTTCTGCCTTTATTGCTAAAGGCATTAAATTCATGAGTTCAATAATGGACTAGGATAAAAATAGAAAATGTGGAAACTATGTAGAAACAATGGAGGTTTAAACAACCTGACTTGATGGGCTGATGAACTGATGCCCTATTAAAGTTAAACGCTAACTTTCATCTCCTAGATTTATCCATTTTCTCTGCTAATTTGATCGCTAACCTATTTGCGTCAAAGAAATACACTTATATTTGGTTACGAATAGGAATTAAATTATGAAAAAAATCACGACAGCATTACTTTTACTGACATCGACATTCGCGCTTCAAGCGTGTGCTGAAAGCCGTGAAGGTCCAAGAGAAATGCCAAGTTTTGAAGAAATGGATGCAAACGGTGATGGCGAGTTACAATTAGAAGAGCTCAGAGGTCCACTCGCCGATGACTTTGACAAACTAGACGCAGATGGAAGCGGTGGTCTATCGGAAGAGGAAGTTCCGCCGCCACCACCAAGACGTCAATAATTGTTAGAGGGTTATCCAAAAATAGTGATAATTCAATGCGAGCTGATGGGGTATAGCACCCTGTCAGCTCGCTATTCGTTTCTAACAAAAAGATGCTTATACATGGCCTAAGATGAATAAAGAAATCAATGTCCACATTTCCCACACGATTGGTGACTAATATTGGTTTAACTCACTTTTGTCTTAATTCATTTTACTGTCCTAATTCACTTTAACTTCTGGAGAGAACGTGCGCATATCAATTTTCACTAAACTGTTTGTTTCAATACTAATGGTATGCGTGACCATGCTCTTTGTACTGACCTATTTTATTAACTCCAGTTTTCAAAGAGGGCTCCAAGATTTCACAAATAATAATGAGATTGCCCTAGCTCAAGAACTCGCCAATAACTTAAAGCAATATTACTCACCTTCCGAAAAGTGGAGGCGGCTAGAACGTGAACCACATTTAATCGCCAGCAGCATTGGTGGCCCCTCACGACCACATGCTCGTGACAGACACCCATCGCCACCACCATTAAGAGAGCCGGAAGCGCCAGATCTTCAACCTATTTGGCAACGACTCAACATTTTAGATCAAAACGGGCGAGCTATAATTGGACCTCCTGAAAACCTACATCACCTTGAAGATGGTCAGCATCAAGCACTAGTCGAAATAACACGGGATGATCAAGTGATTGGGTATATCTCCATCGTCCAGATGGATGAAATATCAGGGCCTTTGGCAGAAAGCTTTTTCAAACAACAAACGACGCATGTAAGCACTATCGCTTCGATTACCGTGTTGCTTTCATTCCTTATCGCTTTATTTCTTGTTAGGCGATTTTTGAAACCATTGCGTGCTTTGTCGAAAGGTGCCAAATCTATCGAAAATGGCGATCTCGATTTCTACATTGAAAAAAGCGGCAATGATGAATTGTCCGATCTCATCGGAATATTCAACGGTGTAGTCGAAACACTAAGAAAACAAAAAACACTTAGAGAACAGTGGTTATCGGATATTTCACATGAACTTAGAACGCCTATCACCGTACTAAGAAGTGAACTAGAAGCGCTACAAGACGGTATCCGATCTCCTGAGCCAAAATATATCGACTCGTTACATCAACAAATCATCACACTGGGTCAACTCGTTGAGGATCTTCATCAACTCTCCCTGTATGACATCGGATTTAACCTCAATGTTAAAAACAACGTTGATATACATAAACTGATTGATTCTGTGATCGTTCAAAACTCGATCCGTTTAGAACAGAAAAGAATCACATTAACAAAGCACTATGACCATTCAGCCCCACTGTTTACCTCGTGTGATGAGAGATTACTGACACAACTGTTTGTGAATCTGTTGGAAAATAGCGCACGATACACTAGCGATAATGGGCATGTATCGATAGATGTTACCGACATTAGTGATAGTATTATTATCAACGTTGAAGACAGTGATCCAGGTGTACCTGATGCATCACTTCCGCGTTTGTTTGAGAGGCTTTACCGCGTTGATAAATCGCGCAGTCGCTCAAGTGGCGGTTCTGGGCTTGGCTTATCTATCTGTAAAAATATCGTTGAAGCGCACCAAGGACACATTACTGCCGACCACTCAGAATTGGGTGGACTACGAATCATCATAGCGTTACCAAAGGAAATAAAATCGTGATCTTAGTCGTCGAAGATGAGCCTGCATTAGCAAGTGTACTGTGTGAGTACTTAGAGCACTCTGGCCTTGAAAGTCATCATATTATCGATGGTAATCTTGTCATTGACTGGGTAAAACAAGCATCGCCTAAACTCATTATTCTCGACCTAATGCTACCCAATCGAGACGGGTTGGATATTTATCGAGAGCTGAGAACGTTCAGTGACATCCCTGTGGTTATGGCGACAGCCAAGGTCGAAGAGATCGATCGACTCGTTGGGCTTGAATTGGGTGCAGATGATTATATATGTAAGCCGTACAGCCCGAGAGAAGTAGTCGTGAGGGTGAAAAATATTTTGCGCCGTTCCAGCAAGCCCCAAGCCACGTCAGCCACGAACGAAATTGATATTGATGAATTGAGTATGACTGCCGTCCTATGTGGTATTAAGCTAAGTTTAACGCCAGCTGAGTTTCGGCTTTTGCACCTTCTCTATCAAAATGTTGGCCGCATTTATAGTCGCGATCAATTGATTGATAAAATCTACGACGATAGAAGAGTGGTCAGCGATCGCACTATCGATAGCCATATTAAAAACTTACGCAAAAAAATGGTCTCGATAAATGAAAAATGTGACTTCATCAAATCCATTTACGGGATAGGTTACAAACTAGAAATAGAATAATACGAAACAAAAAGCCGCTGTAGTCAGCGGCTTGATGAGTTCTAGAACGAACCCAATTCGAATATAAGATTCGCGTTAATCCCAGTTGAGAATCGACCAATTCGGTTGATCAGCTAACGCTTTCAAACGCGGGCATGGGTTTACCAGATAAGAAAAATCAGCGTGTTCACACAAAGGTAAGTCGTTGATTGAATCCGTATAAAAGTGGATATCTGAGTAGTTGGTTTCTTGATTGTCTAACCACTCTTTCAAACGCGTTACTTTGCCTTCACGGTAGCTTGGTACACCAGAGATCTGAGACGTGAAACGGCCTTGGTTTTCGACCAAATCGATACCGAGTGCGTTCTCGATACCAATCTTGCGACCGACCGCTTCTACTAGGAAAGTGACGCTAGCCGAGATGATCAACATGTCGATGTCATCATTCTCAAGCTGCTCAATCAAAGGTTTCGACTGCTTGAACTGCTTAGGCAAAATATGCTGTTCAACACACTCTTCCACCAAGGCAGTCACTTGCTCTGTTGGCATATCAGCTAAAGGCTGCATGGAAAACGTGAGGTAATCTTCCATGTTCAGCTTACCTTCCGAATACAAGCCCATTAAGCGCTTATCTTCTTCGATAAAGTTCGGCGCTGTGGCAATGCCCTTTTCAACCAAGAACTCATTCCAGAGCATCGCTGCATCGGCGTTGATCAGCGTTTCATCCATATCAAATACATACAAAGGTTTGAACATCTTAGGCTCTCACAGGTTGAATTTCGTTAAGGTTAAACAGGAGTTCAAGTTGGCTACCGTTTGCCAACAGTCGTTCAGAAGAACGGTTAAGTAGGTCGACCGTCAGTTCACACTCATCAACGTCCACTTGGTAGCGAATCACGTTCCCCAAGAGTTGGTGGTTGCGAATGGTGCCTGTTTGCGGCGCAGAGATATGTTCGTCATATTGTCGACCCTGCTCTTTAACGTAGATAGATTCAGGTCGAATCGCCACCTTCCATTCGGTTTCAATGTTGAACAGCTGCTTGGCTTTGTTCGCTTGCACCACATTGTAGTGGCCCATGAACCCAGCAACGAATTCATTGGCTGGCTGAGTGTAGATCTCTTCGGGTGTGCCGGCTTGCACGATCTCGCCTTTGTTCATCAAGAAGATACGGTCAGACATGATCATCGCTTCTTCTTGATCATGGGTCACGAAGATCGTGGTCAAGTTCATCTCTTTTTGAATATCTCGGATCTGTTGGCGTAGGTGTTTACGGATCTTCGCATCCAGCGCTGAAAGTGGTTCATCGAGCAACAGAATACGCGGCTTAACCACCAAAGCTCTTGCCAAAGCCACACGCTGACGCTGACCGCCCGATAACTGATGCGGGTAGAACTTCTCTTTGCCCGTTAAGTCCACCAGCCCAATCACTTTCGCGACTTCGCGCTTAATCTCAACAGCAGCAAGCTTTTTCATTTTAAGGCCAAACGCAATGTTGCCTTCAACCGTCATGTTCGGGAACAACGCATAAGATTGAAACACCATGCCGATGCCACGCTGTTGCGGCACTTGGTGAGTAATCTCTTCACCGTTAACCCAGATTTCACCGCCATCAACAGGATTCAAGCCTGCCAGGCTGCGCAGCAGAGTTGATTTTCCACAGCCACTTGGGCCAAGCAGCGTGATGAATTCGCCCTTCTCGATTGAGAATTCAATATCTTCAAACACTGTATTGTCACCAAAGCTCTTGGTGAGGTTTTTCGCATTTACATAGCTCATTATTTTGTTCCCTGGCTGAAACGACTTGCCAACCAAGTCAGTAAGAAAATAAACAGGAAGTACGTCATCACAAGGGCTGACGTGAAGTGGCCACTGGTTTGACGCATGTTATATAGGTAGATTTGCAGTGTCTCGTAGCGTGTTCCTACCAAGATGTTGGCAAACACGAACTCGCCCAATAGGAACGAGAACGACAAGAACAGTGACGCCATTAAGCCTTTCTTAAGGTTTGGCAGAATAATCAACAAGAACGCCTTGGTGGTACTTGCACCGAGCAGGTGAGCAGCGTCCATCAAGTCATGCAAGTTAATCGCTTCAAAGCTGTTGGCAATCGCGCGGTACATAAATGGCAGCGCGATGGTGAAGTAGGTACCAATCAGAATCCATGGTGTACCTATCAGTGAGATTTCGCTATCAGCGTACAGTTGAAGCAAACCCACCGACGACACAACAGGCGGCACAGCGAATGGCAATAAGATCAGGATATTCATCACCTTATCGAGTTTCGGGAAGTAGTAAAACACCACGAAAATCGCAGGTAGAACCAACACCACACTCAATGACAGCGCCGCCACACAGATAAACAGTGAACGGCCAAATGCTTGTAAGAAGCGAGGATCCGTCAGCAAATTGATGTACCAATCCAGAGTAAAACCGTCAGGCAGGATCGTCGCGCCCCAACGCGAAGAGATCGAGTAGATAAAGGTCGCTAAGATCGGGATCATCATGATGCCGACAATCGAATAGACAACCGTTTTATGAAAGCGAGTATTTACGGTGTTCATTACTTTCTCTTCCCTGCGTAGCTTTTGCTGATCAGCCATTGGTTAATCACAGTGATAAAGGCCAGCATCGCCATCAGAATCACGGAAATTGCGGCTGCTAGGTTTGGCTCTAAGAACAAGTCGCCCGATACCAAACTCGCGATACGAATCGTAATCACGTTGTAGTTGCCCGAGGTTAGCGCATACACACTCGCATACGCGCCAATCGCGTTAGCAATCAAGATGATGAAGGTGCCGAACAAGGCCGGTGATAACACAGGCAACGCTATTTTGGTCCAGTATTGCCAAGTTCTCGCACCAAGCAGTGCCGAGGCAGCTTGCCAGTCGTCACTCAAGGCATCGAACGCTGGATACAGCAACAGCGCCGCCAATGGGATTTGGAAATAGATGTAAATCGCCAGCAAGCCCCACTTGCCGTACAAGTCGAAGTCCCCCAGCAATCCGTACTGCTTGAGCAATAAGGTGATCGCGCCATTGGTACCCAAGATGATGATGAAGGCGAACGACAGAGGCACACCAGAGAAGTTGCTGCTCATGTTGGTAAACGCAATCACCGCATCACGGATTTTAGAATCAACGCGGCGCAATGAAGAAACGAGCAGAGTCGCAATCGCTAAGCCAACAATACTCGACCAAATCGACAACCATAAACTGTTGCCGAAGGCCTGCATCATGAAAGCAGAATCGAATATTTCAGAATAGTTTTCGAGAGAGAGTTCGTCGTCGTAAAAGAAGCTATTGATCAGCACCCAAACCATAGGTGCCAGTTGGAACAAATAGAAGAACAGCGCGAAAGGCGCAAGCCACAAAGCGGGCTTGAAGCGTTTGAACCAAGATTTGGTTTGAGGTTTAAGCGCAGAGCCATCGCTCTGCGTGATTACAGAACTGCTCATAGGGCCAACAATTCCTGAGTGTAAGATTTATCGTGTTCAAGGCTGAGTAACTGACACACGCTGCCGCAGATGTCAGTCTGTTTCACTAAACATTCTTGATGTGTGAACTTATCGCCGATTACGAAGAATGGTACTTCACGCTCTTCAGGCAGAATGCCACCGTGAGACAAGTCATTGTTCATGCCGTGGTCACTGGTGATGATCACTTGATAGCCATCGTCTACCCATTTCTCAAGATAGTTTGATAGGTAAATATCCGCGCCACGTGCACTGTTGCGGTATTGGCGAGAATCCAGCCCGTGCTTGTGCCCTATGTCGTCAATGTTCATTGGGTGAATCAATAAAAAATCAGGCTGATGAGCGATACGCAGGTGCTCTGCATCCAAGAACAAGGCTTCATCTGGGTAGTGGTCCCAGTGATAAAAACAACCGTGTTGGATGTTCATGGTTTCATCGTTGGTAAAACGGTCACGCACAGCGTCAAACGGCGCGCGGTTATACAACTCGCTCACCCAGTGATAGGCAGCAGCAGCCGTCACTTTACCCTGCGATTTAGCCAAGCTAAAGATCGACTCATGATTCGACAAGCGCACGATTTGATTGTTAACGATACCACTCTCAACAGGGCGAACTCCCGTTAAAATGCACTCATACAGTGGGCGTGACATAGATGGCAGTTCACATTGCACAGGATAAAGCGTGGCGCGCAGCTTATTTTTTTGTGTGCTCATGATTTGCGAAGTGCCCTGTTGATTTTGGGAAACGCTGTGATTACTGTTTTTCGAGTCATTAAGTTCTAGAAGGCCGTTCAGGTAGCCCATGCAATCACGGGCTACCTGATAGTTCAGTCCATCTAGAACAACAAGGATAACCTTATTGCTCATGGTCTATTCTCTATTGCTTGTTACTATAAGCCACCCATTACAGGTGGCGTGTTAAGCGGGGTTATTGCTGGTGAATCAATACGCTTTCTTGCCATTGACGTGGCAAACGACGTGCTGACTTTTCCCATGCTGAGAAGTCAGATACTGGGTGAACGTTGCTGTATTGCTCGTTCGAGATCAGCTTGTCTTGTACTGATTGAGGTAGCGTAACGCTGCTACGGATTGGACGTGCGTAACCTTCTGCTAGGTTAATTTGGCCTTGGTCACTAAAGATGTATTCACGAGCCAACTTCGCCGCGTTCGGGTTTTTCGCGTATTTATTGATGATGGTGGTGTAACCAGAAATCACTGAGCCATCTTGTGGAATGTTTACCGTAAAGCGCTCACGGTCGATCGTGTCGCGGTAGTTCAATGCGTTGAAATCCCACATGATCGCAACTTCCACTTCGCCTTTTTCAAGGTTTGCGATGCTTGGATCTGTGTAAGATAGGCGACCTTGCTTCGCTAGCTCACCAAAGAATTTAATCGCTGGTTTTAGGTTTGACTCGTCACCGCCGTTAGCAAATGCAGCCGCTAGAATCGCGTTGTTTGCTTGCGCTGCTACGCCAACATCGCCCACTGTTACTTTGTAGTCACCTTCTAGTAAGTCACTCCAAGATTTTGGTGCATCTTCAACAAGGTTGTTGTTTGAAATGAACGAAATAGTACCGGTGTAAGCCAGAGCCCAGTGACCATCTTTATCCTTTGCCCAATCTGGAATGTCATTCCAAGTGGTTGGTTTGTATGGCTGTGTTACGTCTTTTTTCACAGCGACACGTGCAAATGCGAAACCAACATCACCGATATCTGCGGTTGCGTTTCTTTTCTCTGCTTCAAATTTCGAGATCTCTTGTGCCGAGCTCATGTCCGTATCCTGATGCTTCAAACCGTAGTTTGCTTTCAGGTCTGCCCATGTGCCTTTCCAGTTTGCCCAACTGTCTGGCATACCCACACTGTAAACCGCACCTTCTTTTTGAGCGGCTTTTACCAGTGACTCAAGATCAGCATCCTTCGCCATCGCTGGCATTGAAAGTGTTGCCGTTATTAATGTTGCACCTATTAATTTAGCTGGCGATACAGTTGAACGGCTAAGCAAAGTTTTCATTGTCTCTATCCCTCTGGACTAGGTCAGTAAGTTCGTTTTGTATGCTATCGCCGGAGTGTGACGCTTTCGCGCAACTTATTTGACAGTTCAGATGCATTTCTGTGGCAGTTATATTTCACTCATATGACAGTAAGCCTTTGTTTACTGTCACATTCCTGTTAACTCCGTGGTTTACCTTATTGAGCACACGAACCTATGGACTAGATCAGTAATGAGAACATTGGCAACAGGGCAATCAGGGACACAGCTAGGCAGAATTAAGGCGAGCATCAGAGAGCAGATTCAATCAGGCATCTTCACCGAGGGGCAAAAACTGCCATCGGAAAGAGAGCTCAGCGAGCTGTTTTCCACCACACGAATCACGCTCAAAGATGCATTGGTGTCATTAGAAACCGAAGGTCTGATATACCGAGAAGAGCGCCGTGGCTGGTATGTATCACCCGAACGAATTCGCTACAACCCATTGTCTCGTTCTCATTTTCACCAAATGATTCGCGAACAACATCGTATTGCAGAAACAAGGCTGCTGAGCACCCGCACAGAGATGGCCGCGGGCGATTACGCCAAAGCATTAGAGATAGAACAGATAACGCCGATACACGTGATTGAGCGACTACGCTTTATTGATGGCCGAGCGGTGCTGTTCGTTGAAAACGTCTTGAAAGCGGCACTGTTTGAAAAGGTGTTGTCAGAAAACCTCACTATGTCGCTGACAGGTATCTACCGAGAAAAATACGGCTACGAGACCCAACGCTCTCGCTTTGACGTGGTCCCTACCTCTGCCCCTGCCCATGTCGCCAAGGCATTGAATTTGGCTGAGGGCCAGCCTGTTCTTAAGATCTGCCGAGTGAACTACAAACAAGATGGCGAGTTAATGGACTGCGAGCTGGAATATTGGCGACCCGATTCTGTGGTGCTCCATATTGATAGCATTGGGTAATGCTGTGCCTGCTTGAGAGAAGAACCCCACACATACAAAAACTCCGACTGATTCAGTCGGAGTTTAGGATTTAGCGGTCAAACATTAAGGTGATGTGAATCATCTAGTTCATGAATCAAGCTTGAGGAACTGTCTAACCCTTGGTGAATCTGGGTTAGTGAAGAACTTCTCTGGGTTGGATTTCTCAATCAATATCCCCTTCTCAAGGAATACTACTTGATCCGACACCTGACGCGCGAATTCCATCTCATGAGTCACCACTACCATGGTGTAACCCTCTTGCGATAGCTTCTTCATTACCAGTAACACCTCTTCGACCAATTCAGGGTCGAGCGCCGAAGTTGGCTCATCAAACAACAATACATCTGGCTCCATCGCGAGCGCCCTAGCAATCGCGACACGTTGCTTTTGTCCACCCGATAACATACTTGGATAACTCTCTAGCTTGTGAGACATGCCAACCTTATCAAGTTGCTTACGAGCCATCTCCTCTGCGTCAGATTTCGCTATCTTCTTAACATGAACCAGCGCTTCCATCACGTTTTGCAACACGGTGAGATGCGGCCATAAGTTGAAGCTTTGAAATACCATGCCAAGGCGCTCTCTGAGTTTCGCTAACTCTTTGTATTTGAGTGGTTTACCCGTTTCAGAGTTGATCCCAATGCGTTCATCACCCATAAAAATCGTGCCGCGCTCTGGCTGCTCTAGCCAATTCATGCAGCGCAATAGTGTTGACTTACCCGAACCTGACGAGCCGAGAATACTCACCACATCGCCTTTTTTTATAGTCAGGTTGATGTCTCGCAGTACTTCGATTCCATCAAACTGCTTCGACAAGTTTTCAACGCTGATGATCGTCTCTCGTTCTTCCAATAGTGGCTCACACTCAATCACTTCCAAACTCACTCCCAAAGAGGGGTTAATCGGTGCTTCTGTTTCAATAATCTCTGATTGTTTAAGCATGGCTAAGCCCTCTAAGTTCAACTTTGGTTTGGATTCGTTTGGTGATGGTTTCAAGTGCAATACTCACAGCCCAGTAGAGCGCGATAGCAATGATGAACGCATTCAATGGGATAAAATATGTGGATTGAATACTGTTAGCCGCCGCAGTAATTTCAGCGACCGTAATAATGCTGAGAAATGCAGTGTCTTTTAAGCAGATAATGAGTTGGTTAGTGATCAGAGGAACCGACTTAAATAACACGTTGGGCGTGATGACTCGGGTGAAGGTTTTCAGCTTAGAAAAGCCATAAGCGTGCGCTGCTTCGATGTAACCAGGCTCTAACCCTTTACGCACACCGCGGAAAATCTCACAGAAATACGTACCATGATAGAGACTGAGCGCTATGATTCCCGCTGTCACTGCGTCCAATCGAATACCAACCTGAGGTAAACCGTAATAGAGCAGGTAGGCTAAGATCAGAAACGGTAAGGTACGCATAATGCCGATCAAACTGTTGATGGTGTACTTAACACCGAGTCTCGAGTTTTCGAGACAGTACAACAAACCAATACCTATGACGAAACTCAAGATTGAAGACGAGACAAAAAGATAAAACGTGGTCACAAAACCAGAAGCAAACAGCTCTTTTTGTTGCCAGATAATATTCCATTCTTCCATATTTACTCCTTATATTTACCCACGAGATAGCACTTCAATACGCAGATAAATCGTGTTTCTGACCAAGTAATCATAACGGCTAAACTGCGACTACTGCTGCTGTTAACAGATGTATGCACTTATTGCTGTAGATAAGTAGCTCGGTTTTCAGCCACAGCTTGCAATTTCACCAACACGCCAATAATCAACATGTATATGGCACCCGCACACAGAATTGGCCCAAGTGGCTCATAGGTAACCGCTGCAATTCGGTTGGTGACACGGGTTAAATCAACAATACCAATCACCGCGATGGCAGGGCTGCCTTTGATTAAGAACGACATTTCATTGACCAATGCAGGTAGGCTCATGATCACCATTTGTGGGAACATGATTCGGCGAAAATAAGTCAGCCGCCTCATACCAATAGCCTCGGCTGCTTCCATTTGCCCTTTTGAAAAGTTGAGAAAGGCATTGCGCCAAATTTCCGCATTAAATGCCGAGGTGTTGAGTGTAAGCGCTAAAATGGCAGAAACGTGTTTGTCTAAATTGATGCCAAATGAGGGAAACGAAAGAAAGATAAACAGAGCCAGAGTCACCAGAGGTGTTGCTCTTGCCCAACTGACATAGATGCCCAGCATTTGATCGACAAATGGGATTTTCATCATTCGAATTAAGGCAATCGCTAGCCCAATCACCACACCCAATACAATCGAGACTGCCGATATCCATGCTGTAGCCCACGCGCCCTGTAGCAACTGTTCCCAAGCGTAATAATCCATAAACGACCTCTTTAAAAAGCGACTTCTTGCAATAGGCTTTTGCGCGAATGACAAATGGGTAAAATCGCTCTAGCCCTTTTGTCATCGGCACAAACAGCGGTTAACTGTTTGTGCCAGCGCGTGCTTACTGATCTACTGGACCGCTGTTAGCTTGTGATACTGCTCTACTGAAGTGATGGCTTCCGAAGGAAGATGCTCGAACGATTCACCGAACCACTTCTTCTGCAACTCTGCCATTTTTCCTGTTTGCTCTAGGTGAATGAAAAACTCAGTGAGGTAAGCCAATAGCTCAGGGCTCTCTTTTGGAACAGGCCAGCTTACGAAACCAGGGCCAGATACCGCCTCACCTTTTTTAAAGACGTTAGACTTAGATTTCACTACCTCGTTAACCGAGACCACACTGTTGATGACGTAGTCGATTCGACCAATAGCTAAATCTGAATACGCTTCTGGGTACGATTGGTACTGAACGACCTTACCTAAAGATTTACCTTGTGCTTCGAGCATTTCTTCGAGCTCTGGCAGTCGCTCTAACAAAGCACTACCCGCTTGTAATCCCACCGTTTTGCCGTCTAGATCCGACACCGTATTGATGTCGTCAGCATCCGCTCTGGTTAAGAAATAATGCTGTGCTGAGGCAATAGGCGGCGTAAAATCAAACACCTTCAATCGAGCGTCTGTCACGATAGCGCCCGTTAGCGCCACATCGTATTGACCCGCAGATACTGAGGCGAGCAACCCTGTCCAGGGTAAGATCTCTTGTTCAATATCGAACTTTGAATATTCACGCAGCTCATCAAGCAAATCTTTATTGATCCCCGCAGGCTTGCCTCGGTCAATGTAGTTGAATGGTGAGTAGTTATCTTCTGTCGCCACTTTCATAAAGCCTTGCTTTTCAATGGCTGAAAGTTCTGATGCTTGTGCAACACCAAAGCAACCCAGCACAACGGTTGCTGCCGCCGTTGAAACCCATGCCTTCATCGTCATTCCCTGTCTCATGTGCTTTCCTTATCGAGATTATTTGCCTGCCTTTACTTTATGAACGGAATGCATCTAAGACGTAGAGCCAATTTAATTTTCAGGTTGGGACAGAGCCATTTTCATATAAAAGACAGATCAAATTTCGGGTTCGAGACAGAGTAAAAAATCACCGTTGAGAATTGATATGAACTCTGGCTCATTTCTTGCTCTTTTATACAAATTGGACTGAGGTTCACTGAGAATAAGGACTGTATCTCATGGCGATAAATCACAATTGTTTCATCGAGTTTGATTCCAAAAGAAGCCTGCAAGAACAAGTACGTAGCTATTTGGTGACGGCGATATTGAATGGTATTTTTCCGGCTGAACAAGCGCTCCCATCTTGTCGTAAGCTCTCTAGCCAATTAGGTGTTTCACGCAATACTGTGTCCTTGGTGTACGACAGTTTGCTCGACGATGGCTACCTGATAAGTAAACCTCGCAGTGGTTATTATTTATCAGAAAAGTATCAAAATCCGAGCGATGAAATTGACTCTAGCTTGGATCATTTTGAATCAACAGACAGCAACAATGCACCGGATTGGAGCAAACGAGTGAAGCTGCAATTAAGTCAATACCCACGAATAGTCAAACCGTCGCACTGGAGTTGCTATCAATACCCATTTATTTTTGGCCAGCCTTCAATCAATGACTTTCCATTGGCTCAATGGCGAGAAGCGACAAGAAAAGTGACCTCAGATCCTCATGACCACCGCTGGCTGTGTGACAAAGTTGATAAAGACGTCGATATGCTGGTGGAACAAATACGCACACGGGTGCTACCACAACGAGGCATCCACGCTCAAAGTGATGAAATCCTAATTACAATGGGCTCGCAGAATGCGCTCTATCTGCTTTCGACTTTACTGATGAATGCTCAAAGCCGAGTCGGCGTCGAAAACCCCGGCTATAAAGAAGCAAACCATATTTTTAATCTCTCAGGTGCGCAGTTACACCCTCATCAAGTAGATGAGCAAGGGTTAAAGCTCAATGAGCACTCATCGCTGTGTGACCACTTCTACGTCACTCCGAGCCATCAAGCGCCAACTGGGGTTACCATGAGTGACGAACGTCGAACTCAGTTGCTTGAGATGGCAAAGGCCAATGATGCCATCATTATCGAAGATGACTACGATGCCGAGTGCAACGTTGAGTGGAATCCAAAACCGGCACTTAAAGCCAATGATAAAGATGGCCGAGTCATTTACGTCAGCAGCTTTTCCAAACTATTGGCACCCGGCTTGAGATTAGGCTACATCGTGGCACCCGAAGAGCTGATTTATGACTTAAGAATCTTGCGCCGGTTAATGTATCGACACGCACCAAGCCGTATTCAAATGGAAGTCGCGCATTTTATTGAACAAGGCTATTACGACAGCTTTGTGAGGCGCTTCAGAGAAAACACGCGTCAGCGTTGGAAGCTGCTCAATGATGCCGTCTTAAAGTATTTACCTGATTGCAAACGACTCGCACAAAGCGAGCAAGCCAACTCATTATGGCTACAAACACCGAGCCACATTAATAGCCAGCGACTGGCTTCACGAGCCGCACAGAAAGGGATACTGATTGAAACCGGGTATTCACACTTTATGACTAATACCGAAACGGTATCGGGTTATGAATCATTGTCAGAATATGATCCCAACTCTTATTTTCGATTAGGGTTTCACGCCATCGATAAAGATCTGATCGCTCCCGGCATCAAAGAGCTGTCTGAAGTAATGAAGATTTAGCATCACTTAGGGCTGTTTACCGACACTCTCCATGAGCATGAATTAAAAAGAGAATGACGTAAAAAAGAGCATCAATTGATGCTCTTTTTAGGATCGACATAACAATCTAAAAGCCAGACACTTAAACAAGAATGGGGAGTCCTTATCAAAGTGCCTTGGTTTCGTTACTAGTTATCCGATTGAAAAATTAAGATGCAAGCTCACACAAAACGTCGTCAATGATCTTAACGCCTTTCTTTATCTCGCTTGGTTGAATAACCAAAGGAGGGGCTACATGAATACGATTATTAACAATAAAGGTTAGCAGGCCTCGTTTCGTTAGCTCCGCTTTCAATTGACCCATTTTCTCATTGCTCAATGGCGTTTTACTTTCTCGATCTTCGACCAATTCAACCGCCCAGAACATCCCTTTACCGCGCACATCACCAATCATAGGATGCAGCTCTTGAAGACTAAGCAGAAGCGGCCCAAGAACGCTATTCCCGACATTATCAGCATGCGTAACAATGCCCTCTTGCTCCATCACATCGAGCGTTGCAACGATCGAAGCCATCGCTAGAGGGTGACCAGAATACGTTAAGCCACCCATAAAGAAGTTCGACTTAAAGTACTCAACGATCGGTTCGCTGACCACCACACCACCAGCCGGAACATAACCAGAGTTAACCCCTTTAGCGAAAGTAATAAGATCCGGCACGACATTAAAGTGCTCAAACGCAAACCACTTACCCGTTCGACCAAAACCGACCATGACTTCATCAAAGATCAATTGAATACCGTATTTAGTTGCAAGCTCACGCACGCCAATAAGGTAGCCTTTCGGTGGAATTAGGAAGCCCGCCGTTCCCGGAATCGTCTCTAGAATAATCGCCGCAATCGCTGTTGGTCCTTCGCATTCAATCACTCGCTCTAAATGCTGTAGGGCACGCTCACTCTCTTCTGCCTCAGTCGCCGCGTTGAATTCGCTTCGATAGAGAAATGGATTGAAGAAGTGAACGTGCCCACGGCTATACTCATTTGGAATACGGCGAAAATCGCCCGTCGCCGCAATCGCTGTACCGGTATTTCCGTGGTAAGAGCGATAAGCAGAAAGCACTTTATCGCGTCCTGTGAACTGTCTTGCCATACGAATTGCATTTTCGTTGGCATCTGCGCCTGCGTTGGTAAAGAACACCTTCTTAAACTTGCTTGGTGCTTTAGACAAAATACGTTTAGCGGCCAAACCACGAGTGAGGTTTGCTGTCGCAGGGGCAACGGTCACCAATGAATCAGCCTGATCTTTAATGGCTTTAATCACTTGTGGATGCTGATGACCAATGTTGGTGTTAACCAGTTGGCTACTAAAATCAAGGTACTCCTTACCTTCGTAGTCCCACATTTTGCATCCTTGCCCACCAGCGATAGCGATAGGTTCTGCCGCTTCTTGAATCGACCAAGAATGAAATACGCTCTTGTCGAGGTCGATAATATCTTGGTTTACAAGCTGTTCTGTTGATACTTCCATTTCATCGTCTCCATAAACAAAACTAGATTCACAACCTTCTCCTTCAGTCTTTCTCGTCTATCAAAGTGCGAAATACGAGATTGAAAAGGCTGCGCTATCGGATGGAATAATCTTCGTCCCAAACAGGGCCCAACTCATAGTGTCAGTTTCAACAAAATCTTGGGCCAGTGAATCAGCTCAAACCTCGTCCCCGATCCAACCAACAGCCTGACCCAATCCAATCGTCGATCTGGCTCTATTCAAAATTCTTAGGTGTGAATAGATTGAAAGGCAGACGAGACAAGTCTCATCGGGCGCTAATTAACACAGCAGCAAAATATCAAAAGCAAAGAGGTGAGCAAGAGTGGAAATAGGATTGGCGATGATATTGATTCTGTTTGCAGGTGTGGTTCGAGGCTATTCAGGATTTGGGTTTGCGATCATTGCAGCACTATCTCTCAGCTTTATAGTTCCACCATTACAAGCGGTAACCATCGCTATCCTGTTGGATTTTTTAAGTACCTTTCCTCTACTCAAGCGAAGTAAAACCACCATCAATATCCGGCTTATTGCGCCGCTGTGTATAGGCATGTTGGTTGCGGTGCCTTTCTCGCTGTATTTCATTAGCGCGATATCGGAATCAGGCTTGAAGACCTTTATCGCGATGATGTCTTTAGTGGCTGGTGCACTGATTATTTTGGATTTTCGCCTGACATGGTTACACCATCGGCACGCATTTTGGGCAGGAGCTATATCCGGTTTCAGTATGACCGCGGCCTCTTCTGGCGGGCCTCCGTTAGTGACGTATTTAATGAATATCACTATTGAAGCCAAAGAGCAGAGAGCAACCGCCATTGTATTTTTCTTGTTGAGTTCTGCTGTTTCATTAAGCGGATTTATTTGGATCGGTGCATTCAACCAAAACACGTTTACCACAGGCTTATGGTTACTTCCGACGGCTGTGATTGGCAATTTATTAGGGCAGAAACTGTATATCTCAGTACCTAACTTGCCTGCAAAAACAACGACCGCGCCGATCCTTATCGGCATGGCACTACTTATGTTAATTTCAAATTAGAAGGATTTACTTATGGATAAGATAGCGTTCATTACAGGGGCGACATCCGGATTTGGTAAAGCAGCAGCAAAACGCTTTGCAGAAGACAATTGGTCGCTCGTATTGTCGGGTCGTCGTATTGAAAGGTTGCTCGACTTAAAGGAAGAATTGACGGTGCCTGTACATGTGATTCAACTCGACGTTCGAGACGCAGACGCCGTAAAAAAAGCAGTTGATTCGCTACCCGCTGAGTTTTCATCGATTACAGCGCTGGTTAACAATGCAGGCTTAGCCTTGGCACCGGAAGGCGCACCTGATGTGGATTTAAAAGATTGGCACACTATGATCGACACGAATGTCACTGGATTAGTCAATGTCACGCATGCTCTACTTCCGAAGTTAATTGAAAGCGGTGCGGGTAGCTCAATCATCAACGTAGGCTCAATTGCTGGGCAATGGCCGTATCCAGGAAGCCATGTGTATGGCGCAAGTAAAGCATTTGTAAAACAGTTTAGTTACAACCTACGCTGTGACCTTCAAGGTACTGGCGTGCGCGTGACTGACCTATCCCCTGGCATCGCAGAAACAGAATTTACTCTAGTGAGAACTAAGGGTAACCAAATGGCATCAGACAACCTTTACCAAGGCACCACACCACTTTCGGCAGAAGACATCGCAGAGCAGATGTTCTATATAGCAACGCTGCCTGATCACATCAACATCAACCGCGTTGAAGTGATGCCGACTCGCCAAGCATGGTCGCCGTTCGCCATCGACAGAGACTAGTTTCAAACACTCTGAATCAAAAAAGGTGGTCTATTCGACCACCTTTTTTATTACCTTTTAACCCAATACTCAGTCTTCAAAGGCATTTAACCTAAACAATCTTCTGCTCATTTTTACTCGTCGATTCACTATCTTTAGATAAGAACCCTTCGACAATTTCTCTCAGTTTGCCTTGATTTACCGGCTTGGGTAAAAACTCATCCATACCGACATCAAAACATAAATGCTTGTCTCTCTGCACAACGTTGGCCGTCAGCGCAACGATTGGAATATGCTTTGAAGAATCTTCTTCGAGTACTCGGATCTGCTTAGTCGCTTCGAAGCCATCGAGAACTGGCATCTGGCAATCCATAAAGATCATCTCATACTCATTAGCCTTAAATTTCTCTACCCCAATTTCACCGTTGTCTGCAATATCAACCTCGAACCCTAGCTTTTTGAGCATCATCTTGGCCACTTGTTGATTCACTCTAGAATCTTCAACGACCAATACTTTACCGCTAAACAAGGCTTTGGCCGCTTCTGGCTGTAGATCTTCTTTAACAACAACTTCAGGTTTAGTCGATGGAACAGGCTCATTGTCCTTGAACGCAACCTCACCTCTGTTTGAGTAAGTAAATATTTCAGTATCGGCCGCTCTTGCGAGGACTTCACTCAGCGTCCATTTAAGCTGGTTATCTTGATAAGGGCGAGCAATGTAGGCAACAAAGCCCACTTGTTTGGCACGCACTTCATCTTGTTTTCGTGGGTCAGCCGATATCATGACCAATTTAGGGCACGCTTTACCGAAGCGCTCGATCAAGCTTCTGGCAAGCTGAAAACCATCAACGTTTGGCATCACTTTATCAATCAGCACCAGATCATAAGGCAATGACTTCACCACAGACTCTGAAACCAGCTCTATTGCTTGACCTGCTGTCTCACAACACTCTGAGGTAACGCCGAACGACTGCAGTTGTGTCGACGTGATACGCATGTTCAGTTGGCTGTCATCCACCAATAACACCGAGACCTTATTGAAATCAATATTACTTTCATCAACATCCAGGCACGGATCAAAGTCAGCCGTAAAGTAAAATGTACTCCCCTTGCCTTCGACACTGGTCAGCTCAAGTTTACTGCCCATCAAGGTCACAATCTTATCGCATATCGTTAGACCTAGCCCTGTGCCTCCGTAAATACGGGTAGTACTGCCGTCGGCTTGTTGGAATTTATCGAAGACTGATTTTTGTTTGTCTTCCGCAATACCGATGCCACTATCAGTAACCTCAAATCTCATCCTTAGTTTTTGCTCAGGTTCTATCACTTGCTCTAAATGGATGGATAGCGTGACATAGCCATGTTCGGTGAATTTGATCGCGTTACCCACTAAATTATTGAGCACTTGTCTTAATTGAGTACCGTCACCAATGACCATGGTTGGAATCTTGGGATCTATCGCCAACTGGAACCTCAGTCCTTTTTGCTCTGCTTTGACTCTGAAGGTCGATTCAACATCAGCAGCGATACCCATCATTTTCATCGGTTCTTGTTGCAGTTCTAATCGACCCGCTTCAATTTTCGAATAATCGAGAATGTCGTTGATTAGATCAAGGAGAGTAAGCGAAGAGGTGTTGAGCATATCGACATACTCTTTTTGCTCTTTCGACATGTCCATTTCAGAGAGCAATGATGACAACCCAATAATCCCATTCATTGGGGTGCGGATCTCGTGACTCATGTTGGCAAGGAATTCACTCTTGTTGCGGTTAGCGATTTCAGCGGTGTTTTTAGCTTTTTCCAATTCTTGATATTGCTGACGAATTCGTTCAATAGATTGGTTGTAGCTAGACTCTAGTGTCGAGATCTCATCTTGATAGGCAGATTCTGTAGGGGTAAGAAAACGTGGCTTATTGTCTTCAACCTGCTGTTCATTGATCTGAGAAGACATAGTCATTAGTCGTTTCACGACCAGGCGATAAACAATGGTTAAACACACCACAGACAGCAAGAAAATTTTAACCGCTTCGAAGGCAAGCAATAAGAGAACTCTCTCCTCGAAATCATTGAGGATCATGCTTAAATCAGACTGCACAGTGAGCGTCGCCAATGGGAAGTCAATGCCGCCCATTTGGTGCACCATTTCCCAAGATTGGGAATAAGACTGACCAGAGGTCTGTTGCCCTAATTCTACGATTTTTTCATCGGGGCTCTCAATCAACAAGTAGCTCACAGAGGGGAGACGGGAAATGCCTTCAGCTTGTACAAGTAATTGGTCGCGATCTTCCACCCACAAGCTAGCAGTTAAGCCAGAAAGGTATCCTGCTTTAACCTGTTCGATCTGAGAGCTGATAAAAGAAACTCGATTTTGGTACTCCACATACAAACCCAGACCTGTCACTATGACTGTAAATAGGGTGCTGATTGCAATGATTGACCCGATCAATTGTCGAGAGAGTCCAATATAGCGTTTTCCTTTTTTCACCATACAAAATTTACCATTATTGTTATCCTAGCAAACTACAATTACTCAACTAGTATAATAGTAGTCATTCATCAAATAACTAGGGAAGGTTATGAAAAAACATCTTATCGTTGCATCCATAGTCAGTTTGTTTTCAAGCAGTTATGCTTTTGCAAGCGAACCTCTTCACTACTACATTATTGCGAGCCAAGCGCAACCTTTTCAAATCGAATCTGACGGGTCATCTCACAGAGGAATGGTTTCAGATATTGTTGAAGCGGTATTCGACGACAGCCAATACGAGATCAACTACCACACTTACCCTTTCAATCGAATGATCGACAAGCTCGATGCTAGAGAAAACCCAAACTGGGTAACCTACGGCAGCCCTAGTTGGGGAAACATCCAGTCGGTTAATCTGTCTGAAGAGCCAATTTACAATGTAAAACATGTATTACTCAGCAGCGGCAAGGAGCCATTTGAGTTTAATACTATTGACGATCTAAACGGAAAAGCCGTTGTGTTGCTTGTAGGTTTCGAGTATCCGAACCTAGAACCTTATATCCAGCAAGGTAAGCTCAACGAAATTCGAGTAAAAGATTATACAGCAGCGTTTCGTGTACTAAATCGTGCGCCAGGCGATACCGTGTTTGTTGAAATGGAATCGAGAATTAAATACAACCTAAATCAGCAAAAGTTAAGTATCGATGACTATCAGATGCAAGAATTTGGTTCCGTGATCAATAACTACCCTATCCATTTGGCATTTGACCCTGAGATGGATCCTAAACTGCAAACGTTCATTAACCAGCGTCTCGATCAAATGAAAGACGATGGCCAGCTCGAAGACATCGTACAAAGCTATCTATAGCTTCAGTTGGTTATATTAGTTTTATATCAAGTTATAGGACCTCACTAGCCCTGTGGCACTTATTTATCTTTGCAACGCCAGTATGACGCGGTAACGCGTTTTTGTACTTTTACTCACACTGAGTCAACTTCCCAAGAAAAAGGCCGCCCTGTTCGCTGAGCGGCCTTTAAAATTCAGTTTTGGTGACGACAAGCCGTTTAGTTAAAATCCAGAATAGGTTAATGCTAAGCGGTCAGATACAGTAATCGGTCAAATGTGATGGCTGAGTACGCAGCTGTTGTCGCACCGCCATCAATATCTCGCCCAAACGGTTCTCGCCAGTTCCATCGCCCCCATCCCCCCAAAAACTATCTTTGTGAGAATGTTCTTTAATCACTGAATCACCCGTATTAGTAAGAAACAAAGCAAACTGCGGATTCTGTCTGAACTTCTCGGCCACGATGAACTCCATCACTTCAACACGAATATCGTACCAATCCTCACGTACTTGGTCTTCATAATCACGACTTAAGGAAAAGGCTTCTGCGGGCGTTCTGGCTTCGAGAATGATATTGCGTAACGCTTGAGAGGAGAACTTCATCGCTTGGTAATAATGTTCGCTGGTAGCCCAAATTTGGTCACCAACCTCGATAGGACAAGCTGCAAAGTTTGAAAGGTATCCGTTTGGATCTTCAGGTTCATAAAACAGCACCTCTTTCGCGTGAGCCACAGAATTAGACATAGCTTTCTCCTTACCAACGACATCGCATATTTTTGCGTTAACTTTAAAATTAGTGGCGTTGAATATTGCTGTCAAACCACTTAGTTCAAGAGTATGTCTTGAGCGTATATTTAGTTAGAAAGAAGGCATATTAAAAAGACGAGGCAGGTTTCAAAGGCAGGAATAAAATCATCCATATTAGGGGTTGGACATAGAAAAATCATAAAAACACTTATAAATCAAAGGGTGGCATTGCACCACCCTCTTAAATGCAATGGGAATGATTAGTGAATCAGACCTAACTCCCTCGCCTCTTCCAGACTCAAACCGCTTTCTCTAATTTCTCTTAGAGCCTCGATACGGCGACGAGCTTCAGCAGATTTCATTTTCTTCTCTGGTTTGAAAGATACTTCTTCTTCAGCATCCCACTTATTTGCAATATTTGTCATTTCATCATGGTTGATAGAATTAATGGACATGTTTTCCTCCGAAAAGCACCATGTAATGGACAGGTAATCTGTAGCAAATGCTATTTCGATTGTTAAGAAGTTCTGTACTGAAATGTGATGATTCCGACGCTTCACAAAGCTAATTAATAAATGCCTCATTTAAACTTTGCCAAAGCCATTTTCTGCAATTACATTTAAAAGATTCCCCATAAGAAATGTGGTTTGATCCAACTCTCATTTTCCCCTCTTTCAATGCTTCTCTTCTGCTGGAAATTCGTGAAATAACCCAAGATAAATTTCGAGGCACTTCATCCTTTTCGTGCTCGTCGCTTCCACTAAATCCAATACATATTAATGATAATGGTTATCAATATCATAACTAAGTATCAATCATGTCTATGGAAAATTCAGATACACCTCTTCTTGAAGTAAAAAATCGATGTGTCGACTACATCACCGATGACGGTGATTTCAATGCGGTCAAATCCGTTAGCTTTAGCATAGGCCAAGGCGAAATTTTCGGCTTAGCCGGAGAATCAAGTTGTTGCAAAAGCACTATCGCATTTGCCATTAACCGCCTGCAAAGCCGCCGGCTTTCATGTCAGGGGGAAAGATACTGTTTAAAGGGCAAGACCTATTGAGCTTGTCGGATAACCGCTTGAATACATTGCGTTGGAGTGAGATTGCGATGGTATTCCAGAGTGCAATGAACTCTGGAATACCCTGTATTAACCATCGAAGAACAATTTGCCGATGTACTACGTCATCACAAAGGGCAGATCGTCGAATGGGGATCAACTCAGTCGATCTTGACCAATCCACAACACCCTTACACTAGTTGTTGATCTCTGCAGTTCCCGATCCCAATCTACCATTTGGCGAACTCGTCAAAAATGAGCCAAACTATTCAATAGACGCTGATCGTATTCGAGATCAGAGCAGCGAAATACAGCATGAAATCAAACAAGTTGCCAATAATCACTTTGTAAAACAATGGGATAAAATTGCATGAATGAACTAGACACTTGGTTAGAGCGGATCGGAGATTGGTACAAAAACCGAAAGCATGATCAAGTGGACCGGTTAGAACCTTTGATCTTAACGCCTCCAGATGCACTCTGGGGGCCATTGATCACGAACGAGCAGAGCAAAGGCATCGCATGTTGGCTAGACGGATGCCTGAGAATCTTTACGTTTTATCGACATAAAGACGTAACGCTGACGACATCAACAAAGTTTGCAGCACCAAGCGCATTATCGCTCTCAAACGAGGCTGGTGGTTCGCACAATCAAGAAAAGGCCTATCAATACCTGATGTTTGCCTATAGCAAGCTGCAGGCCGTGTCATGCGACCCAAAATCAGAGCCTGACTTGCAAGAGTGGTGTACGCAGCGGCTCCAGCATTTATGTGTACTGGCTTTGGAATTTACTAACCAACAACAAGAACCGCGCTGGAAAGAAGAGTCAGAAAAACTGATCGAATCGCATGTGCGTTTTATGGCAAATCAGCACCAGAACGATGATCAAGGTAGTATTCAAAGTCACCTCCACTGATCAAGCCCTTCACGATCAAACATCAAATCAGAATCTCATCAGAGTTAGATCCGCAGAAAGAATGATCTAACCTTGATCATGCTTCGGCATCTAATTCTTTAAGCTATTGAATTTTAATGATTAGCTGAATTTCAGGCAAAAAAAAGCGAGTCCCTCAGGAACTCGCGAAAATCTATTCAGTATGATGTAACAAAATATGAGCCAATCTATTAATCATAAGAAAGGACAAAGGTTGTCTATTCGGGATAAATAATAATCAACTGGATGCGTTACATTGTCATCAATTTGTCAGCATTAGGTGCGATTTTAATCAACACCCAATGTGTTCAACCTATCCATTCATCGACCATCAATACGGGCTTACTGCTTGCGGGAAACGGATAATGGCTAATGGCCGATCGCCATTTCATCGAGCGCTAGGAATACATTCTCGTCCAAATGGCCTTCGTGAACTTGTTTACATACTTTGCGACGCACAGCCAAACCTGAGATCAAACGTTCAATCGACAAGTGTCGGTTGCTGGTGCTATCACGGTCGTTATACAACTCAATCAATCGACTCAACGTTTCGTATGGGATGACCTCATCTCCTACTCTCAGCCAATCAAGCTTCTCAATAAGCTCAGAGCACTCTTCTTTGATTGAGGCATGTGAGTGCCCTGTCATTGCTGATAAAGCCGTTATACTGCGCTCCAGGGCCTCTGCAGAGGTATATTTAGAGAGAGTTATCATGATCTCGTCGGCATTTATCTCAACAGAGTGTTTACGCTGTTTAACTCGACGTCCCAATTTACCTCTTGGTGACGGTGCTTTACGTTGGATAGGTTCAAACTCACCATCAATAATCTCAGACAGCTCTTCTAACTTCTGCTTAGATACCATCTCATTACGAAGTGGATTCGGTAACGTTGGTGCCATATTGCGCTTACCGGCGTTAGTGGTTCGTGCTCTTGAGTAACGTAATACCTCTTCCACGTTACACTTGATATCCACTTGGTAATCGGTCGTTTTTCCTTTTTCGATCAGCGAGGTGATCGTCAAGTGGTAACCCCACAAGTTCACTAAGAAGGTGTCTTCTTGATCCCCGACTTCACCTAACTTTCTGAGTTCACGTACCAGATCCATCGAGAAGCGACGCCAATCGATGTTACGAGCTAGTTTCTGATTGAGTTCGCTCAACAACATACAGTCCGTATGCCGACGTGCCATGCGGCTTCTGAAGTAAGAATACATTTGGAAAACCAAGGTATGCTGCTTCAGGATTTCTGGCGGGAATAGGAAGAAATAATCACGGGTTAGAAGCTCTTCATAGAACGAAGGTTCCCAGACTAGGATATATAGGTTCGGTTTAATGCGAATTTCGCCGTCAGAGCCTTCTGTAGGCGCTTCTTCCGACGCGGTAATGGTTCTCGCTAGGAATCGGAAACGATCACTCTTAAAGCCTTCTGGCATGTTCTCACTAAGCCAGCGGCCAGTAAGTTCATGAAGTTGGAAATCGGTAAACTCGATACGATCAATACTATCGCGGATAGAGTCACGAGCTGGACCACTGTCCTTCTTGCCTCGTAATGACAAAATATCCGTAATGTAGAGCGGTGTTTTGTTCGGGGTATGTTTTGCGTCTAGATGGTAGTCATCTTGGTGATGATCATGATACTGAACAGTAAGTGTGAATAACGCAAATAACGTCATCAGATCATCAACCGTCATAATATTTTTAGAAGATCGTGTCTCGATCACAGCTCGAGTGCCAGAGATCGAAACCATCGATTTTTGGTAGCTCTTGCGCGTTCTTGGTGGCGCTAACGCTTGATCAATAATCCCTGCCCAATTGGTTGGCGAAACAATGAATTGATCCGCTTCGTCTTTCATCGTTGGCGGGGTATTGAGTCCGTGTTCATTCAATAAACGTTTGTTTACTTTGGTTTGCGCCAGCGCTTTAGAACGTTTTTGTTTTTCATTTTGCTTAACGCTTTCCGTTACTAAGCTAGTAGCACCTAATACCGATATTAATTGGTTTGGATTAACAAAGCGATGCAACATAGTTTTACCTGCAAGACCTTCTTCAAAGCGAACTGGAAGTTGCTTGAAAAGACCGATATTTACAGCGGCTCTAAGCCTTTGTTGCAAAGCAGCTCGAGTTACTTGACCATCGGTTGATTCGATAATCTCAGTGGTAGAAACATATCCGTCTTTGCTACTAAACCCGCGTAGTGAAATTAGGTTAAGAAGCTCAACTATGCTTTTAGTGACACCTTTGAAGTGTTGATATTGTTCTATCCATTCAACGGCTGTTTCAGATACCTCAAATAAATGACCATCTTTGTGGCTTCGTGCCTTAATTAACAATTTCTCTTCTGGTTTCATTTTTGATCCGTATCACACTAACCGTAATTTCACTATAGTTCCAAAATGATAAAGAAAGAATGATCATAAAGAAAGAGAATTTATTGGTTTTTAAATAACTGATCTTTTTGATTAATATGATCTTAAATGATTAAGTGATCTAATGATCTGTGTGCAAATTCTAATTTAAGTGTTTGAATTTAAAGAATTAAAAAAAAACCACTTGGAAAGCATGATCATAAAGAGCACGAAACTATGATCATTAAACTTAAGAAAGCATGATCACAGAACTTCAGAACTATGATCATTAAGTGATTGTAAGCATGATCATTATTGATTCGAAAGCATGATCATTGTGCTTGTACAGCTTATCCACAGTCCACAATTCTTCAAGCACCTCTTCATCACTTCTAAGTCGCCAATGTGGATATTTTTGACAGCCAATTCATCGGAACAATGATCAAGTAATGGGGCTTTTATATCGTTGCTCCCCTCTTATGTTTAAAAATTGGTCGAGATTGTTCACACCGTCAGTGGTTGGGCACTTTTAGCTCGCATCATAATAAATCAGGAAGCATGATCATGAAATTGTCATGTTTCTGCATTTTCATTCTGTGTCGATTGAATTTCTAACCAATCAGGCCTTATAGAGCTTGAATCCCCATTGCAAAAGCATTTGTCCGTAAGTTAGCTATAAATTTATATGCTTCCGGAACGATATTTACTTGATCATTTTTCCGGAGGTTGATCATTTCGAACGGACATTCATACGGATCAATATTGATGAGTTTACACCTTGATCATGCTTCATAATATGGACTTATCAATTTTCTGACGTGTTATATATACCATGATCATTCTTCCGGTTGAGGCTCAATTCTCTTTTGTTTAGTGATGTCTCATCTTCGCTTTGTTTTCTATTAACCAAGCTCTTTTTTAGGTTTTACTCTTTGTTGGTTGAAAATCTGTCAATTTCTAATGCAAATCACACAAACCGTAATCTACGGCTGTATTTCAATCGTTCCGAAGTTTTTTCTCTGAAATTCCATTTACATTGTAAATAAGTGATGCTGTAACATTTAAAATGTAAGGTAGAAATAACACTGTTATCGGTGACAAAAATGGATGTTTTTGTGTTCATCTAAGACTAAGTTTCATCAAATTGTAAAAACTCAGTCTATTTTATGTGATTTTACTCATAAATGTATGTTCACGTTTTTGTTGTGTTTGTTGTTAATCGCTGTACAATTTGTACTTGGTTAATCATTACGGAAACTGGCAATGAAAAGAGAACAAACGATTGATAAGCTCTATCAGCTAGCCGAACAAACTCAACAAGTTCAGGCTGACCGAATTGAGATTATTTTGGAAGAGCGAAGTGATGAACATTTCCCTCCAATGTCTAAAGCTATGATGGAGACTCGTTCTGGCTTAACTCGTCGAAAATTGGATGAGGCTATTACTAAGCTTGAAGCGGACGGTCATCAATTTACCAAGAACAACGCCAATCATTACTCGATTTCATTGACCGAAGCTCATATGCTGATGGACGCGGCTGAGGTGCCAAAGTTCCATCAACGCAAGCAGCATGTTGACAATAAACCGTGGATTATCAACGTACAAAACCAAAAGGGTGGTACGGGTAAATCAATGACAGCGGTTCATTTAGCGGCGTGTTTGTCTCTGAATTTAGATAAGCGTTACCGTATTTGTCTAATCGACTTAGACCCACAAGGTTCTTTGCGCCTGTTCTTAAACCCACAAATTAGTGGTGCAGAACACGACAGTATCTATTCTGCAGTCGACATCATGTTGGACAATGTGCCTGAAGGCCAAGATGTTGACCTAGAATTTCTGCGCAAGAATGTACTATTGCCAACTCAATATCCAAACCTAAAGACCATTTCTGCGTTCCCAGAAGATGCGATGTTTAATGCTGAAGCGTGGCAAAGCCTGTCGCAAGACCAGTCACTTGATATCGTTCGCCTTCTAAAAGAGAAACTGATCGACAAAATCGCCGATGATTTTGATGTGATCATGATTGATACCGGTCCGCACGTAGATCCTCTAGTTTGGAATGCCATGTACGCATCAAACGCACTTTTGATTCCATGTGCTGCAAAGCGTTTGGACTGGGCTTCAACCGTTAACTTCTTTCAGCACTTACCAACCGTGTACGAGATGTTCCCGGAAGATTGGAAAGGGCTTGAGTTTGTTCGTCTAATGCCAACCATGTTTGAAGATGACAACAAGAAGCAGGTCTCTGTTTTAACTGAAATGAATTACCTGTTGAATGACCAAGTAATGATGGCAACCATTCCAAGAAGCCGTGCATTTGAAACCTGTGCAGATACCTACAGTACGGTTTTCGATCTTACGGTGAGCGATTTTGAGGGCGGTAAGAAAACGCTAGCTGTCGCTCAAGACGCCGTGCAAAAAAGTGCTCTAGAATTAGAGCGTGTATTACATAGCAACTGGCCTTCACTTAATCAGGGATAACAACAATGGCAATTAAAACATCTGACTTAAATGCGAAGCTATTTGGTAAAGCAAACAAACGTCGCGTAGCAACGCCGCAAGAAGCGCAAACTGCTGCTAAAGAACAGGCTCAAGTCATCGAGCTTTCTGTTGCAGGCGAAGATTTGGTTTCATTTGAATTAGTTCGAATTCCAGCAGCTGAAGTTGCGACTCGAACGGTTGTTTTTGAAGAGAATGCACGTGAGCAATCTTTCTTAAATGAACATGCGCTTTCTGACGTTCTTACAACGTTAAAAGAACGTGGTCAGCAATATCCAGCGGTTGGTCGTAAGAACAAAGACGGTAAGATTGAAGTTCTTGACGGTAGCCGTCGTCGTATGTCATGTATTTTGGCCGACAAAGAATTCCTAATTTATGTTGCTGAAAACATTAATGGCGAACACGCTAAGTTCTTATCAGACGTTGCTAATGCTCATAAACCACTTTCTCTGTATGAGAAAGGTAAAGAGATGCAAGCTAAGCTGGATAAAGGTGAAGCTGAAGACCAGAAAGCACTAGCGAAAATGTTCCAGTGCAGCGAGGCTTTGGTGAGTGGTGCGTTGAAAGCGGCTGCTTTACCGCTTGAATTGCTACAAGCTTACCCAAATGTGAGCGACCTTGGTCGTCCTACAATTGTTAAACTACACAAACAATTTGGTGGTTTGACTAGCGAACAGCAGCAAGCATTACTGGCGAAGTGTGATGCTTCAGAAGGCTTTGTATGGCAGCGTAGCGAAGCTCAAGGGGTCACTCGTTTAACGAAAGACGTGACAGAAACTTTGGAAGGTTGGATTCTTGAATTGGCGCCGGCTCCTGCGAAGAAAGCATCTCCAAAAGTTGAGCTTATTAAAGGTCGTGCATCATACAGCCGTAAGGGGTTGAACTTAGCACTAAACCTTAAGAAAGTGGATGATGCAACAATGGAAGAGATTCTAGCGTTCGTTCAAGCTAAACTCGATTAAGTCGACTGCTTTCCATCACTACTCTAGAGCCGCTTTATGCGGCTTTTTATTTGGCTGTGATAAACTGTGTTCAGACGAATCTGGACGCTAACTATGACAAACCCAACCAATACTTTTCTCCATACTCTTGCCGATATTGCTCAACATAATGATCACCGTTACGGCGTTGTTTTTGATGGTGACTTCAATTGGCAAAACATGGCTATTTCCGCCTTTCTTGAAAACGCCAAATCTCAAACTACTTTTCAGCTTGGTGGCGTTCCGCTTAACGACGTGACTCATGCTCCAGTAAAAAAAGGTCAGAAGCTACTTGGTCGCGAATGCCAAGTTCTTGTTTGTGATTTTAGAGAACAGTTTGACGCGAATGGTTTCAGTGCTGCATTGGGGTCGTTAATGGGGGGCGGTTTATTATTGGTGATGCCGCCAAGTGTTGGTAAATCTGAAACTGGGTTGGATTCAGATTTAGGCAAACGTTGGTTGAAAATGCATTTTGACCGATTATTTTCAGTTTCGCAGAGCAATGAATCCGTAGATGTGATTCAAGCGGGTAACTCACTTCCAGAAAAGAGAAAAACCGAAAAAGAAGTAGACCGATTTGAACAGCAAAACACGGCTGTAGATTTAGTTAAAAAAGTAGTCTTTGGACACCGTAAGCGTCCCTTAATTCTTACTGCCGATAGAGGTCGTGGAAAAAGCTCAACATTGGGTATCGCGGCAGCGCAACTTTTGCTTGAGCGTCCTGGTCTAAACATTATTGTTACCGCGCCTTCGATGAAAGCGATTGAGCCAGTTTTTTCTCACGCAAGCCAACGACTCGATTCTTGCGAAGCTATTAATGCGGCCTATATTTGCTATCAAGGTGGAAGCCTAAGGTTTGTAGCGCCAGACGAGTTACTTAAATCTAATCCAGATTGTGACTTACTTTTGGTGGATGAGGCTGCGGCTATTCCTGTTCCGATGCTTAAATCTATTGTCGATATTTATCACCGTATGGTTTTTTCGACCACTGTTCATGGATATGAGGGAAGTGGGAGAGGTTTTGGACTTAAGTTTGAAGCTTGGCTTTCTGAGTATCGCCCAGGCTGGAAAGGCTACAAACTTGAACAACCTATTCGTTGGAATAACAATGACCCGTTAGAACGTTGGCTGTTTGATTGCTTCCTATTGAATAGTGACTTATCAACTAATGACTCAGCTTTTAACGAGCTAACTAGTTTTGCAGAAAATGGAATAAATCATCTTAACTTGGTTGAGTTGTCCAAAGAAGATGGTCTTGCTTACCCTGAAAAACTTCAACAATGTTTCGCACTGTTGGTCGATGCTCATTATCAGACGTCTCCAAATGACTTAATGCAGTTCCTTAACAACCCATCTATTCACTTATACGCGGCTTGGCAGAAAGATAACTGTTTAGGCTGTGTGTTAGTGACGGAAGAGGGCGGTTTGGGTGATGAATTAATTCTTCAAATCCAAACTGGGAAACGAAGACCACAAGGTCATCTCGCTCCAGTTTTGTTGGCAAATCAACTTGGCTGTGCACAAGCGGCAACGAATCGTTGCGTTCGAGTGATGAGAATTGCTGTTTCATCCCGACATCAAGGTTTGGGCATCGGCAGTTGGATGCTGGCTAAGTTGTCTGAGCAAATGGAACAAACCGATTATCTGGCGACGAGCTTTGGTGCGACTAGTGAGTTGATTTCTTTTTGGCGAGATAATGAATTTTTACCTGTCCATATTGGCCACCAGCGAGATCAGGCAAGTGGATGTCACTCTGTGTTAATGGTTAAGCCACTTAACAAGATAGCTCAACACTGGATCAGTAAGCTAAAACATCACTTCGAAAGTAGCTTCTGTTTTTTGGTGTCCGGCTCTTTGGTCTCGCTTGAAACTGAAATGGTGCGAGCGTTACTCCCCAATATTTCTAATCCGATTTCTGAGTTCGAAATCCAACTTCTCAAGAACTATGTCGACGGTGGCAATAGCTACGACAGCATTGGTTTTAGTGTGTTGAAGCTGGTTTTGCTGAGTAATGCTTGTCAAATTCAGACAACTAATTCAGAGCTTGTGGGCAATGCTAGTTTCGTTGTCTCTGACTTAGTTATCGCGAAAGTGGTCCAACAGAAAGAGTGGGGGACATGTGTTGAACAATTTAGCCTTGTTGGACGTAAGCGAGCAGAGCTTCAATTTAGACAAGATGTCGGTGTCCTATTATCCAATTTACAGTGTAAATAGCGTAGCTGGTTTTTGAATTGGATTTACAGTGTAAATTAGAATGACGAATTTACACTGTAAACTGAACTTCAATATTGATTACCAACCTTTCCCATTATCCCCAGACTCATTCATATCATTGATTTTCAATTTTCTCCTGCTATCACTAAATCATACTTTGGCTAAACTAGTTTGAATTTAGCTGATTCACTATTCATTGCGTTTAACTTTAAATGGCGAAAGACATCCCACTCAACCTTTGTAAATACGAATTTGAAGATAAAATGGGTAAGTCTTATTTATGAGTCAGCTTTGCAAGATCGAAAGTAAGTGATGTGACGCTGATTATTCAAATGCGGAGATTCTAAGGTCTGAACGAATTATATAGACTGAATATCAACTGAGTCATTAGGGATACTCAATTCGAATGTGGGATAACATCGTTACATTGTCAGAAGACAAGCAACAAGTAGTTGCTCGTCTACCATCGGGAGTTGTGGTCGACGCAAGCTTCGACAACAAGCCACTACCATCAGTTTTGGAAACGTTAGGCGCGTCTAACTATTTTCTTTTTGAAGAAGAGGTGTTGCGCTTTGTGACTCTTGCTAAAGAAGGAAAAGGTGAAGCGTACGACGGTATGTTGATTGCTGAGGTGCGTGATGCAAGTGTTGCTGTCGAACTGTCTGATGATGAGATGCTCGCGAGTCTTGTGGTTACTGGGCCGTATAATGGTAAACCACTGCTTGGTAGTGACATCATTCACTGCTTAGCTCTGGCACACATAACAAAAGGGATTAATAAGTTAGCGCTCAGAAAAGTATTGATGATGAGTAGCAAGCTGAAACCGGGTGAAAAGTTTATTCAGCCGGTTGCTAAAGGTACACAACCGGTAAAGGGTAAAGACGCTAAGTTTGCCGCGTTAGTTGAAGATATCACGCGACAAGTATTGAAGCCACGTAGTAAAGACGAAGGCAAAATTGATATGCGAGACTTAGGGCAAACCATTACTGTTGGTCAAAATGATCACTTAATGAAGCGCACTCCTGCCACCAAAGGTATCGCTGGTTTTACGGTCCAAGGTCGAGTTATCCCGCCTCTTCCCGGACAAGACAGTTTGATTAAGCCCGGAAAAGGCACTTATATTTCCCCTGATGATCCCAATTTACTCCTCGCTTCATACCCCGGATTACCCATCATTAAAGATCGAACCATTGAAGTGGATGACGCCTTGTGTGTTAGCAACGTCGATGTATCCACCGGCCACGTTAAATTTAAAGGCAATGTGTTTGTCTCTGGAAACATAGAACCGGGAATGATAGTTAAGGCGACGGGGAGTATTACAGTTGGTGGTTTTATCGAGTCGGCCGAAGTTCAGGCTCAAGGTGACATTAAAGTCGCTAAAGGCATTATCGGCCACACTACAAAAGAGGGTGAGCCAAAAAGTTGTAAGGTATTTACGAAAGGATCTATAACAGCAAGCTATGCGCAGAATGCAGAGCTGCAAAGTGCGAATGACATCCGACTTGGCGTACACAGTATGAGTAACGACATTCGCTGTGGCAACAACCTTATTGTCATGGATTCTTTGAAGAAACACGGAACGCTCAGTGGGGGCGAAGCTAAAGTTGGCGGCAAAGTGGAATGTGTGTTCTTAGGCGTTGAGGGAGACACCGCGACCAAGGTCCATGGATTTGCACGTTACGATGGATATAGACAAAAGATTGTTGAACTAAAGGAAACTTATAAGCACGCTCAAGAGCAAACCATGGAAGTGATTCGTCAAGAGCTTGAATTTAAGAAACGCTCAAAAGCCGAGAGAACTGAGGCTGAAGCACTAGAAATAGAGCAGCAACGAGAAAAGAATAACCTCGCGATTGAGAATACCAAATCACACTTGGACACACTCGAAGCCGAGTTTGAAACCAACCTTGCTGAATGCACTGTTGAGGCTCATGAAAAGGTATATACCCGAGTTACGATTCAGTTTGGTGATGAGACAGTCACAACCAAGCGAACCCACGGCGGCAGCGTGTTCTCATTTAACCAATATGAGATCCAGTGTTCGTTTAAAATGGAACAAGAAGACCTCGCTCTGTAACCAAGAGATTTGGCGTTAATTAGTTAATTAGTTGATTGGTTGGTTTTGTTGAGTGGCTAATTAGGTGTGCGGCAAATATAAGAAAGGGGAGCTAATGCTCCCCTTTCTATTTCTACTCGCGTTTAAATTCGTTTCATTTTTCCAATTAGCTAGCAGCCCTTACTTTGCCTTGCTTGAGGTCTGATAGAACTTGTGCTTTTGGACCGTCGGCGATAATGCTGCCTTTTTCCATCACAATTACTCTGTCTACAATATCCAACATCGAAGTCTTGTGCGTAATAAGGATTAGGGTCTCACTTGGTTGCAATTGACTCAGCTGATGCTTGATGTGCATCTCTGAGCGATTATCCATGGCGCTGGTTGGCTCATCTAATAAAAGTACTGGCGGGCGACCTAGGAATGCTCTGGCAATGGCGATCGATTGACGCTGGCCACCAGAGAGCAAAGCACCGCCTTCACCGACTTGACGTTCTAAACCTGCAGGATCTTGCTGAGTAAAGGCGGTAACACCGGCACGGTTGGCTGCATCCATCACATCACGATCGTCGACTAGAGGGCGGCCTAATGTAATGTTGTCTCTCACTGAACCATAGAATAGGTTACTGTCTTGAGGAACACAGCCTATGTTGCGTCGTACGTCGACATGGTGCAGTTGTTCCATATCGGTGTCATCAATGCGTACATGGCCTTCTGTGGGCTTATACAGGCCCATAATCAGGCGTTCCAGCGTTGTCTTACCCGAGCCAATACGACCAATAATGGCAACTTTCTCACCCGGAGAAATGTTTAGGGTGAGATCTCTGATAGAAGCAACTGGAGAATCAGGATAATGAAACGTTACTTTATCTAGCGCAATATGGCCTTGGATAATAGGACGGTGGATGTAGCGTTTACCTTCTTCTTGCTCGTCTGGCATCGACATCACTTGTTCAATCAAAGTCATTGATGATTTCGCTTGGTTATAGCGGGTCGAAAGCAGCGACAACTGAACAAGAGGGCCAATGGCACGGCCGCTCAACATGGTTGCGGCAATTAAACCACCCATAGTGAGTTCACCTTCCGCAATGAGATACACCCCGAAAATGATCATCCCAACGTTGGTACTTTGTTGAACGAAGCCAGCAGTGTTTTGGATGCTGTCGGTGATACGTCGACTTTTAATGTTCCAGTTTGCCATATGAGCAACGGCTTCTTCCCAGCGGAACTGAAATTGGCTTTGCGCGCTGAACAGTTTAACCGTCTCTAACCCAGCCAAACTTTCAATTAAGTTCGCGTATTTTTGAGAAGCAAGACGTGACCCTTCTTCAATCGTACGACGCAGTGGTCCTTGGATTAACAGTGCGTAGATAATCAGGACTACTACACCAGCAACAGGAACAAACACGAGGTTCCCTGCCATTAACCAAATTAAAGCAAGGAACATCAACGCGAATGGTAAATCGATTAATGAACCAATAGTTGCAGAGGTAAAGAACTCACGAATAGACTCGAACTCTTGCAGGTTTTTTGCGAAAGCGCCAACTGAAGCGGGCTTGGCTTCCATGCGAATCCCTAACACTTTGCTGAAAAGCTTAGAGGAAATAAGGATATCGGATTTCTTACCCGCGACATCAATAAAGTAACTTCGCATTAATTTTAAAAGCAGGTCGAAAAGGAAGACGACAAAAATACCACTCGCCAATACCCATAGGGTTTCAAATGCGAGGTTAGGTACTACTTTGTCGTATACCAAACGAGTAAACATTGGCGCAGCAATCGCGAATATATTGATCAGAATAGAGGCAATCAACACATCTCGATAGATGTTTTTAGATTCCCAGATCGTACTCCAAAACCAGTGACCCTTACGTGTTTTTAGGACTTCTGGTGAGCGCTCATCATAACGGAACTGTTTTTTTACTAGGAAGTAACGACCGATGAATTGCTCTTTCAGCTCGTCTAGTGGAATGATGATCGGCACCATTCCACTCTCTGCTGTGATGATCTCTGCTTCTTGTTTTTCTGAATCAATACTATTCAGAACGCATGCCTCGCCCTGCTTGAGAAGTAAAATAGCAGGTAGAATGAGGTGAGGAATACTTTCTAAGTCGCAACGATTTTCTTTCGCCACTAATCCTGCTCGTTCAGCTGAACGAGGGAATAGGAAAGGGGTTAGCTTCCCATCAGATAGTGGTAGCCCATTGATCAACGCTTCGGGCGAGTTAGCTAACCCGTAATACCGGCTAACGTAGATCAATGAGTTCAATAGTGGATCTTGCATGTGATATAACCCTTACAACTATTTATCAACAATGAAGCCTTGGAACACTTCTACGTAGTTATCAGACAAAATGTCTAATTGAGTCTGAGTTTCGATTCGAGACGCAATAGTTGTCACGCCTAGGTTGTGAGCGGTTCTAGAGATTGATGTTAAGGTGAATTTCTGTTTTTCGTCATCAAGGTTATGTGTGAACAAGTAATCGAGCTTCACATAGCTTGGACGGTATTCGTTGATGTAATCGAGCGATTGGAAATTACGGCCGTAGTTATCGACACCAAACACCGCATCTGCGTTACGAATGGTGTTACACAATAGCGCCGTGTAGTGTGGAACATTGATGAAGCAACTTTCTGGAATCTCAAAGTGAAGCAAGTGTGCGATAGAAGCGTTTTGATCCAGAGTATTTCCAATCCAACGGATAAAGCTTGGTTGAGAAATACTGCTCGGTGAGATGTTGATAGCAATTGGGCTGGTCACCTCTTTTGCATTCAGTTTCTCAATCATCTTCTCGATAACGTATTGGTCGAGAATGTGGCTCATTTCAAGTTGTTCTAGTGCGTATAGATACTGGTTAGCCCCGTAACGAACACCCTCTTTCTCAATCGCAGAGAACACCTCTTGGTGATACGTTTTGCCAAAAGCGTTATTCGCCGCTTGCAGACGGAAAGTCATTAGGTCGTTGATGATCGCTTCTTCAACCAGCATGCGCCATTGTTGTTTGCCCATCACTGCACCGTGGTCATCAGCTGTTACGTAGCCGTAAGCTAGCTCGCGGTTTGCTTTCGCATTTGATAATGCGTTATCCACCAGCGACATAATTTCGGTACTGGTTTTTCTCTTGTTACTGTAGGTAACACCAAGTGCAATGTGTGGATTCGCCATACCGGTTGGATCTGAACCTAGGTTTTGAATGCAGTTTACGATACTGCTCGCGACGAGTTTAAGTTCGCTCTCGTCGATGTTTGGCATAATAAAGCCAAATTCGTCACTAGAAATTCGAGCTATAGTTATATCTGGCGATGAAATCGAAGCTTGCAGCAGATCGGCAAGTTGGTGTACCAATGCATCGCCTTCTTGATAACCTTTTTCATCGTACTCTTCACTAATAAACTCGGCTTTTAGTACCGCTAAACCACCTAAACTTGACTCTTCTAACCACTGAGTTAACTGAGACATGTAGTAAGCGCGGTTACCTAGTTGAGATACAGGGTCGATATAAGCGCGTTCACGTAGCTTCTGCGCTTCTTTCGCTTGGTTCTTAAAGGCCTGTTCAACTTGTGTCGACATGTGGTTAATTCCATCAACCACTAAGATCAAATCTTTTGTTTTCGGACGAACCAATGGTTCACCAAACTGATTCTTGGCGATTTGATCCATTTTGGTAATGATCAATGAAAGAGGACGCAGTGCTCGTTTAAGGATCCAAGAGATAGAGACCAAACCCAGCAAGAAGATGGCTCCAAATATGGTCACTAAGCGCGTAAATGCTTGCCAAAGTTGATCGTAGGCTGGGCCTGGATGGCTTACAATCTCGACTTCTGCCAGTTGCATCCAACCACTGGTAATTACGCGACGGTCATGAACCGGTTCAAACAGGTTAAGGTTGGTAAACCACTCTGGTACGCCTGTTGGTTTTACTGGGTATGAGCGAAGAATGTCGTCACCGCTGTCGAGAAAAATCAATCGTACGACAGAGTAAGAGCTGCCATCAAACAGGGCGTTGATAACAGACTCTACAGCCACCTTGTCCTTTTCTTCTAGGTAAGGGGCGAGAGCCAGTCCAACAGTATTAATGGTATTACTTACCTCAGAGCGTTGCTGCTCTTCTAAGTATCCACGGGTGGTGTTGAATTCGATCATAAAAACTGACGTCATCAGCAATATGAACACTGCAACCATCCCGACCACAAGCTGTTTATATAAAGTCATTGTACCTACTCATCGTAATTGATAATGGGTTTGTTTAATTTAAGAGAGCGCTCACGAGAACGTAAGTCGTTCCATAAGCTCAATCGTGAAGATTTCCCTGCTAGCTTTCCGCTGCCTGCTGCCGACTTGATCAACCAAAGGTTTTTACCGTTGAAACTGTATATCGGTCGCAGGTCTCTGCGTTTGGAGCCGCGTTTTATTTCAGGGTTTAAGTTGTCTAAAATTAGTGGTTCGGCACTGGGTGTTGAGTAGTATGCCAACACCATATGGAATTGGTTTAGCTCAAGTGCTTTTACATACACTAATCGTAATTTTTTATCTGAGACGCCCAGTTCAAGTAAAGAGAAGTACTTTGCGATAGTGAAATCTTCGCAGTCACCGGCGTTGCTTCCCAAAAATTCCAGTGGTGTCGCCCAATAGTCGTTCTTTCCCCAAAGTATGCTGTCGTCGACAAAGTACATTTGGTTAAAGAACTGGTTAACAGACTCGAGTTTCTCTTTTTCACTCAATCCATCGTATGACGTCATATTTGAACGCCATGTTGCGACTCGCTTTCCGGCTCTTTCCCCATAGGTTTCAGAGACGGCATCTATCCATCGTTGGTCGCTCTTGTTCAGCGCCCCAGAGGTAAAAGAGGTAAGGACTAACAACAAGAGCGAAAATTGAGACTTCATAGCCTCTGCTCTTGTCTGTTTTCCGAGTGTTTAAAGACGTTGTAAACCATCAAGCGTCCTTACTCTTTTAGTGCGTTATTTTGAGCGCTGAGGATCGGTTTCAACATGTACTCAAGCACAGTTCTCTTGCCGGTTATGATATCGACTGAAGCCGTCATACCCGGAATAATAGGTAGCTCTTCATTGTGGCCAAAGCTGTATTTCTCGGTACGTACACGCACGATGTAATAGCTATTGCCCTCTTCATCTTGGGTAGTATCGGCACTGATGTGTTCTAACACGCCCTCTAGACCACCATATTTAGTGAAGTCATAAGCGCTAAATTTAACAATGGCGGGCAGCTCAGGGCGTAGGAATGCGATGTCTTGTGGGGCGATTTTGGCCTCGACTAATAGAGAATCTTCAGTCGGTACAATCTCTACGATGTCCATACCCGGTTGGATAACACCGCCCACGGTATTAATACCAAGCGTTTTAACGGTGCCAGTTACAGGAGAAACCACCACTGTCCGATTTACTCTGTCTTCAAGCCCAACCGAAGATTCTGTCATTGCTGAGAGTTTGTCTTGCGCTTGGTTGAGCTTTTCCTGTTGTTCTGAGCGGAAGCTCAATGCGGCATCGATACGGCTTAGCATCGCTTCTTTAATCGCTGAGCGTAGGAGAGGGATTTTGAGCTCGCTAGAGGTCAATTCTCGACGAGTATCATTCACTTGTCTTTGAAGCTTGAGTAGCTCAATTCTTGGTACTACCCCTTCATCTGCAAGTGGTTTGGTGATGTCTAGTTCTTGGCGAGCAAACTTATAACTCTGTCTCAAGTTATCGACACGTGCTTTTATCTCAATTAAATCTTGTTGTTTCTGTTCAACTTGTTGATCAAAAACGGAAAGTTGGTTTTTTAGGTTGTTCAAATCTTGGCGGTATTCTGCTTTTTGGCGATTGACCAATTTAGGCTGAAGCTCGTAAAGTGCGGGTGGGAAGGCAAGTTTACCGTAGTCTAGAAGGACACTTTTTTTCCAGTTCTCGACCGAGAACTCTTCATTGATCACGACACTGTTAAAGGAAGCGGAAAGCATTAAAACGTTGGCGGTTAAGTTGGCGACTTGTTGTTCGCGTTCTCGGAAGTCAGAACGAAATCGAGTATCATCGATCAAGAGCAACTGTTGACCTTTTTGAACTTGTTGACCTTCTCGAACTAATATCTCTTTTACCAAGCCGCCCTCAAGGTTTTGCACCACTTGAATCTGGGAGGAGGGGATGACTTTGCCTTGGCCAACGGTGACTTTGTCGATTTCGGCCCATGCAGACCACCCAATAGCAGTAATAAAAAACAGAACGATCACCCATAGCATAATACGCGCACTGGTTGGCGTATTGAGGAGCAGCGCCGCTGTCTTATCATCGACGTACTCAAGTTCGGTTTCGTTCAATTTGCTGAAATTCTTCTGACTCATAACAGTCCTTGTTCGCTAAATAAAAGTGCAAGCCTATTGAGTGTATTCTTACTTTTGATAAATGTTAAGATTTTGCTCCTTTAAATCTTTGAATTTATATATTTTTTAATTCTTATCGATTTTTGAAATCCGTTTTATCAAGTTGGTGCTTTCTTAGCTTGTCATACAGTGTCTTTCTCGATACTTGCAGCTCTTGCTGTACCTCTTTTAATCGTCCTTGGTGGCGATGTAGTGCTTCGATCAAGATGATTTGTTCAAAGCTATCAGTCCGCTGACTTAGTGACTGCTGTTGTTCTTCTATGCTGACATCAAGCTTATTCTCACCAACTTGCTCATCATCTTCATTACTGTCGAGCGGTGGCTGCTTGATTTGCGTTAGTACTCTGAGCTCGGCATGTTGACGAAGTTGTCGAATGTTTTCACTCCAATGAGTGGCAATTAACCGTTGAATCTCTTTTTCAGTAATAACAGGCGGTGGTAACTGATATCGACTTGCCGCACCGCGAGCAAAATGTTTGAACAAAGAGCCAATGTCTTCTGTTCTTTGCGCCAAAGGTAGTAAATTAAATCGACGTAGTTCATTGGTAATTGTAGTAGGAACTATTGTGGTTGCGATAATGATACAAGTTGCATTGGTCTTGCATGAGTTTTCACGAAGTAGAATGGGTTTTAGACGTGCCAACCACAGCCACTGTTCTTGAGTTAGTGCTTGTGTTTCATGAATATAGATCGTTCCACCTTGATATTTGTGGAACAGTTGTAAAACAAACTGCTGAAATGTCGCTTCATCGCTGCGTGGTAAATTGAAGGCGGCGATTGGACAAAGCTCTGCTGTGTGATGACTGTGTAAATCATGGGTGTATTGCGCTGTAACTCTTTTTCCTGTTCCTATGTCTCCAACAAACAGCAGTAGTGGGGTTTCTTTACAGTTCAGAGTGATTAACTCACGGCGTAAGGCCTGCATCGCTGGTGATTGACCGATCAGTTTTGGCCCTACTTGATTTTGCATTGCCAATTCTTTTCTTAATAGGTTGTTCTCTTCAACTAATGCGAGTTTATCTGCTGCTTTTTTTACTGCTGTCAGCAGATCGTCGACCACAAAAGGTTTCTCTAGAAAGTCATAAGCGCCGGATTTCATCGCAGATACCGCTGTTTGGACGTCACCATGTCCTGTGAGCACGATGATTTGAAAGTTGGGGTTATGGCTCAAAAGCTTGTGGGTGAATTGAATGCCATCCATTACTGGCATGTGAATATCTGTTATCACGATTCCTGCTTGCGCGACGTCGATCTGCCTCAATGCCTCAATGGCATTGGGGAAACAGACGATAGTGATGCCTTCTATGAGCATGGCTTGTTCTACAGAGTCCCTAATCGCGGGTTCGTCATCGACAAAATAGAGTTTGGGCATAGAGTGCAAAAGCCGAGTCCTTAACAATGGTGTGAAATTGGCATAATCGTGAGTAAACAAAACAAGGGAACTAACCCTGATTCTTATAGAGTGGAATATTTAACGAGAATACCATGCCTGACGGCTCTAACTGTGCTGCGTTAATCGTGCCGTGATACGCTTCAATGATTCGCTTCGAGATCGATAGACCAAGCCCTAAGCCTTCTGGTTTGGTGGTGAAAAATGGGTCGAAGAGCTGTTCAAGCTTATCTTTAGAGATACCTATGCCGTTGTCCCATATGATCAGCTGGCAGGTGTCATTCTTGCGCTGCCATTCCACTCCAATTTGTGGGATCGTTTGTATGTCTAAAGCTTCTAGCTTGGAGCTTTGCTCTTCTAAGATGCTTTGCCCCGAGGTTTTTAGTCTTGGAGTTGACTGTTCCATAGCCTGCTGCTGAAGTGCTTGAGTCGCGTTGTGAATCAGGTTAACCAACACTTGTTCTAGCTCAGTTGGGTGAATGGCTAGATTTATGTCATCCGGCATTGTACTTAACCTCAGTGTAATGCCTTGCTTAATCATCAGCGCACTGAGAATACTGGTGGCGTTATTGACCGCTTGATGCAAGTTTGCCACGTGATGCTCTTGCTTGGTGACTTTGCGGGTGAAGACCTTGAGGCGCGCGATGATCTCAGTAATTGATGTATTTAAAGCAATCATTTTATCTAGGTTGCTTTTGACTAAATCTGTTCGTTTCATTTCAAGCAGCTTCAAGCTGTTCTCGCTGTAAGTTCTCAGCGCTGCAAGTGGTTGGTTGATTTCGTGATTAATGCTAGCCGACAATTCGCCCAATACCGCTAACTTAGCCGTCTGAGTTAACTCTTGTTCGGTCTGCTTTAATTTCAGTTGTGACTCTTGGTATTGAAAGATGGTTTGTTGGAGCTGTTGGTTAGATTGCTTTAAATAATGAGTTCGTTTATCAACGGTCTGTTCTAGGTTCTCATTGAGTCGAGTTAACGCGACCTTCGCAATGTAGGTTTGACGCCACGACCAAGCAATCAGCATCACCAAGCTATAGATGATAATAAAGATGACGTCGATCTGTAGCACTTTAAGCAGCTCGGCTTTTGTCTCTTTTAGCGCAACGACTTGATACTGATTATTGCTAATAGGGGCAGGATATAGGTTGAAAGCACCAAGTTGAAACAGCTGATTGGAGACGAGTTCTTTTTGAATCTGATTTGGTTGAAGATCGTTAGGTTGGATTGTGTCGTTAGCTTTTTGTTGAAGCTTTGCCGATCGAAAGTCTTCGATGATCGAAATTTCACTTTGGCCGTATTGCCGCTGAGTCGCTATCTCTGTTTGTTGTTGTTCACTTAATGGCAACAGTGAATGATACAACCACGAAGTTTGGTTCGACAGAAAGACCACTTGGTTGGAATCGAGTACTACGATCTCAAAATCATCGCTGGTTAGGATGTTTTCGAGATTCTCTAAGCTTACTTTTACTGTGATAACGCCGACTATTTCTTTATCGGTGTACAGTGGCGAGGATAAGAAATAGCCTCGTACATTCGAGCGAGCACCGAGCGCCACGTATTGTGTGTTGTTGCCCTTTATTGCAGAGGCAAAGTAAGGGCGAAACGAGAAGTTTTCTCCAACAAATGTGCGGGGTTGTTGATAATTACTGGAAGCGACCACTGTGCCGCTTCGGTCATGAATATAAATGGTGTCAGCCTGGCTTTGGTTCGACCATTCAAACAACAATTTATTAAGCTGTGTTACGGTTATCTTGTCGGTTTGTGGTGATGAGGTGAAATAAGAGATCAGGCGTGGGTCATGACTGAGTAAATCGGGGATCTGTTTGAACTTATCCAGCTCGGAGTCGATTTGCAGATTCGCTTTGTTGGCTGCTTCGTTGAGTTGCTGAGTAACGATTTTCTCTTGGAATTGTACGGCAAGAAAGTGAGTTGCAGTCAGCCCTGCAGCTCCCAATATTAGTGAGAATAAAACAAAAGGTGTGATTAGGTTGGGCGATTTTTTAGTCACTATAAACTCAGGTTACAATCAGTTTACATATAGACTATCAATATGACGGTTAGCGTACCGAGATCTCGTTAACACAGAGCACCTTCTGTAAGACAAAACCAAGGCTTAGACTTGTGTTTCAAAGGATTACGGCGCAAAATCACAAAAAAATCAAAAGGAGCAACCAAATGGAACTGACAGACATTCGTCGTGAATACGCTCAGGGTGGATTGAGACGCAAAGACTTGGCCGCAGACCCAATTGACCAATTCAATCAATGGCTAGAACAAGCCATTGAAGCTAAGTTGACGGATCCTACTGCAATGACAGTAGCGACAGTTGACGAAAATGGTCAGCCATTCCAACGAATTGTGTTGCTGAAAAATGTTGATAAAGATGGCTTCGTTTTCTATACCAATCTAGGTAGCCGTAAAGCACACCAACTTGAGCACAATAGCAAAATTAGTTTGCATTTCCCTTGGCATCCTCTAGAGCGACAGGTTCATGTCACAGGTACAGCTGAAAAGCTGACCGCGTTGGAGAACATGAAATATTTCACATCTCGCCCGAAAGAAAGCCAATTGGCTGCCATTGCAAGTAAGCAAAGTAGCCGAATCTCAGCTCGCGGAATACTGGAAGGTAAGTATTTAGAGCTTAAGCAGAAGTTCGAGAAAGGAGAGATTCCAGTGCCTTCATTTTGGGGTGGTTTCCGAGTACGCGTTGATAGTATTGAGTTTTGGCAAGGTGGCGAACACCGTTTACACGACCGTTTCTTGTTTTCACGTCAAGACAACAGCTGGGACATTGACCGCCTAGCGCCATAATCTGTTTTATAGATTTGCTAACGGATTAACTGCTTTAAAAATACCGTTGATTTGGTGACTAAACACATCAAACAACGGTATTTTTTTGTCTGACTCTCGCTCATTCGCTGTGCAGAACCACGGAAATCTGCTTTTTGAGCAGGGTTTCGGGGATCACTGAGCCCAACCCCGAGTCCAATGCATACTCAATCAATTGGCTTTTGCTGCTCGCATCAAATTTTTGCTTCAATCTGGCGACATGGCCTTCGACAGTCTTAATTGAAATATTTAACGTTAATGCAATGTATTGCGGTTTCTTGCCGAACAGCAGCAAAAATAGCACTTCTGATTCTCGCGAAGTCAGTCGTTTTTTGAGTTTAGATGTGCGTGGCGTTGAACCTGCAATGGATGTCTGACCATCTTTGGCACCTGTCGCCTGGCAAACCCAATGACCAACCTCTAAAATTGCGGTGTCAGTTAGTTCTTGACCGTAGAAGATCGTGCCTTGTACGTTGTTGTTTGCATCAAGCCAAGGGGTTTTGGTAAAAATATGCGCGTGCCAGCGTCCGTCTGGGTAGGGGTGAATATCAAGAATCTTCAGGGTAGTGCGTGTTTCCATCACATGCTTATCTTGAGCCCTGAAATCTTGCGCACACTCAGTGGTTTGACTCGGCATATCGAAATCGGTCAAGCCAGTGCAACTCTCGTTGGGTTTTAAGCCAATCAATTGGTTGTAGGCGAGGTTCGCGTAAACGAAAACCGACTCAGTATCTTTGCAGCCCCAGCAGCCTGGGAGTTGTTCAAATAAAGAACGATGTATGGCATTGAGTGACTCTGGCAAGGTTTTATCTCGTAAGCAGAAGTATGTTAATGATATCAGTTTCTTATAGCGCTGCAATGGCAATTAGAGGCTGAATCCTGAGAGATAAATAGAGCTTGAATCATAGTTAAACGAATTGTTGGTTTACTGTATATATCAAGAGTGATTGGTGATCGAAGTGACTGGTTAATAGCCGAAAAAAAGCCAGCCTGAAGAAGGGCTGGCTAAAGACAAGATATGTCTTGTCGACATGTAGAAGATTTCAGATTAATTCACGAGGGTCATGTAAATTAACCTAAGGTATCAGCTAGATACCTAGAGTGACTTACTACTCTATCGATAAATTTACTCCTAGGAATGCTTGTGCATAAGGGGGGAATTCCCCCATAAATACAACTCAATGCGATATTTGAGAGCCTAGCGTAAATATTAGAAACTATTGAGTTGGTTATTGAGTGCTACAGTTCGCGCAATACTCTGAAACCTAAGTAGTTTGCTGCCGTTGACGTTGGCACGTACAGTTCGTTAAACACTTTTGCTTCTTCTGGTGAAAAACTCCACGCACCACCTTTAGCCAAGCCTTTCTGAACGGTTGTCCATTCCCAAACGTTGCCAACCATATCGTAGAAGCCTGTAGGTGTTGGTAAGAATGACTTAACTGGAGAGGTGCTGATGTTTGACCACGGTGTGCCAGCCCAACCGGTATTGGCTCTACCCGAAAGGAATTCATTGCCCCACCAGAAGTTAGTATCTTGGCCTGCTCTTGCTGCGGCTTCCCATTCTTGTGGTGTTGGTAAACGGTAGGCATAGCCTGTATTTTTAGATAACCAGCGAGTATACGCTTTGGCATCACTTTGACTAACACAAACTACCGGTGAGTTATCAGCTTGCTTAAAGCCAGGGTTCAGCCAGTCATTGTCTGAAACCGTTGTGATCTCGGCATTAACGAAGGTATCGCAGGTGTTCATCAGTTCTGCGTCTGTCTGGTAGCCAGTGCTTTCAACAAACGCTTTAAAATCTTGAACGCGAGTTGGTGTCGCTGCTAATGCAAATGGCTGTTTGATCGTCACTTGTTTAGCGTTGTTTTCACCCAATAAATAACGGCCTGAACCCACCACAATCATTTCTGGACTTGGAGTGTCATTTCCCATTGGGTCGGCAAATTTGGTACCGACATTCAGCGAGTTTTGTTTGGCTTGTAATACCGCTCGTAGGTTGTGATCACGGGCGATTTTCAGTTCTTGATGGAAAGAGAGGTAGCCTTCTTTCTCAATTGTGACCATGTGTTGGCCTGTTGGTAGCATTACTTCAACCGGTGTGCTGCCATAGTCCACGCCGTTAATCGATACCTTGTCATTATATTGGTTTGAACGAACCATTAAGTTAACCCAAGCGACTTCTTTTTGCTGGTCATTGGCTTGTTGATCGCTCTGTGTGAAACAGTTTGATGACTGGATACCAAGCAAGCGACAAGGTGTGTTTTTGTCTGGGCGAGTCTCTAAGTTCGCTGCAATCACTGCTCGGTAACGGCTATCTTCAGAGAAACCAGAAGATTTCACTTTGTGTTGTAGAACGTGAATGTTTAGCGAAGCAGACGATAGGTGCTCTTTCACTGTTTTTGATTCAGTCGCGTTGTCTACCAAGCTATGCTGGAATTGCTTAACGGCTTTTTGAAGTGCCAAGGTCACCGTTTGGTCTGCACATTGCGCGAGTGTCATGTCACTGCTACAACGGTTGGTAAAGCTGACCGTTTGCTCTTTGGTTTGAGTGATCTCGTTTCTTAGTCGTTCAGCTCTTGCTCTGAGTTTATCTTGATTGAGGTTTGCGATTGAAGCTTCAGCAGCCGCTTTTTCTGCTTGGATGGCTTCTAGTTCCATCACCAAGCCTTGTTGCTTCTGTTCTGAGTCTGAAATAGCAAGCTTGCTCTCTTTTACAGTTTTCCAAGCGTTTTGGAAACTGTTTTGAGCCGGCGAGATGTCGAAGTCAGGCTCGTCAATCATGCGGGTGTAATCTTGTTCTAGACTAGCTTTCGCTGCTGCGAGTTTTTGCTCAGCTTGAGTGGATAACTTGGCTAGATTTGCCGTTTGCTTTGCTTGGTTATCGACTTGGTTTTGTTTGTCCGTCAGCTTCTTCTCGACAGCCGTTAAAGTGGTATACTTTTCGAAGAGTGAGCTTTCAATGTCGGTGACAGATGTTGTGATTGCTGGTGGTGTTATTTCAGCGAAAACAGCAGGTGTCATTAAGCAAGGGGCAAGTGCAAATAATAGAGTGGGAAAACCTTGGCGCATGTTGGGCTACTTCAATCGTAAATTAGGTTAATCGAATAATCTAAACGAACACGCCATTTCGTCTGCAGCTACTTTTTATAACTATCAACAAAATGGCGAGTATTCATTCAGCTTTGTGAAATAGGCACGGCTATCTTAATTAGAGCGCTGAGCTATTCATACTGGACTTAGCTTTCCTTGCTAGGAAGAAGCTTAACCCAAATAGTGTCGCTACCGTTGATGGTAACTGTGCGGTTGTAAGACTCGTAACCTTGTTTTGAAATAGTCACTTGGTGACGACCGCTTGGGAGTGCAACCTCAATCGGTGTGCTGCCGTACTTAATGCCGTTGATCGTCACTGAATCATTGTACTGATCAGAACGTACCATCACGTTTGCCCACTGTTTATCACTCTTTTTAGCCACGGCAACATCACTGCCCTTTAAACAGTAGCGTGTTGAAACGTTCAATAAATTACACGCTGCTACCGCTTCCGGTTTTGCTTGAAGCTGAGCCTGCATTTGCACGAAGTAAGCGTTGTTACCAGAGAAACCACTCTTGATTGCTTGGCTGTCTTGAACATGGATATTCAGCTGAACACCTTGTAAGTTTTGCTTCGCTAGCGCGCTTTCTGTGAGCTGCTCAAGTAATTGGCTTTTGAACGTTTGCACGGCTTTTTGATTGGTCAAGTACTTGCCTTGAGCAGTACACTCTCCCAGTGTCATTGTTGATGCACATGTCGTGGTGTAGCTGGTCTCAAGAACGGCACTTTCACGGAGTTCTGTTGCAATACGTTTTACGCGAGCTTCAACTTTTGATTCTCTTAAGTTAGCCAGCTCATTGTTCAGGCGAGCTTGCTTTTGCTTGATTTGAGAAAGGTGAATTTCACTCTCGTTTATCGCTTGTTGGTTGTCTAACTGAGACGATTGGTTCTCTTTAACGGCCGCCCAAGCATCTTGGTAGCTTTTCTGAAAAGAGACCAAATCAGTTTCTGGATCTTCCAGTAAGCGACTGTACTGTTTGTCGAGTACAGACTTGGCTCTGTTACGTTTTGCCTTGAGTTCTTCACCTTCGCGCAACAACTTACTGTTTTGGTTCTGTAGTTGTTTTAGGTTTTCAGTCGCTGATACCTGGGTTGCTGAAATACGCTCAATATCTGAGTTTTTCTCTGTTAGCTTTGCATCGATAGCTGAAACGGGATCGACTTGATTCAGTTCTTCAGCGGATACCGATGCAGATACCCAAAGTGGGGATAGCGCAAGTAAAAGCGCTGAAATTCGAAAGTTAGTCATAGGTCCCTGCAACTTATAGATTGAAATTGGCTCGTTAATAAAGTGTCTACTTCCTAGTTGTGAGTCACTAGTTATTAGCAATTAACACAGTACCCGTCTTTATACCGTTTTATCGTCACCCAATCTACTCAAAAGCCGAGTTTCGCTACTTCGGATACACTTTTTACAAGTTAAAGCTAAATTATTTGAGCTATATAAGAAAATTATTTCTATATGTGGTGAAAATACATCTATTTTAGGTATACATTGCACCTTGTTGCACTTGCTCGCTTTTAAGTACTGAAGCCGCCGGAACGATTGGTTTTACAATGACCGTAGTTTGTACACTCTTGATCATCTTTCCGGAGGCATGATCAAGACGATCTCCGACAATGATCTTTTGTTTAAGGCGAGGAAATGACTCTCATGATCATTTACAAATTCATCTTATGCAGATTTCAGAGTATTATTCTTACTATGTCGACCTGAGTATTTTGATGTTATGCCAAAACCTTTACCCTTTCCAAACCTAGACCTGTCCCCGCTAGGTCTTACGGGCCCTCGCCCGGCTGAGATCATCACTTTGCCATCGCATATGGATTGCCACGAGCATCATTATTCGCAGGTGGTGATTGGCTTAAAAGGTCAGGCGGAGTTTGAAGTCAGAGGTAAAGGGAATTTGGTTGGTCCCGGTCAAGGTTGTGTGGTAACGGCGAGCTCTGATCATGCTTTCGGTGGCGTGGTTGGTCAGTCGGATATTCTCGTACTCAATATGCCTGTGCCAACCGATGATGACCCTCTAATGTTAGAGAAGATTAACCAGCTAGAGTCATCGAACGTATACTTTCAATTAGACGCGCAAATTCAAAAGCTTATCCATATGTTGGTGCAAGAAATGCAGTCGAGCCCTGATGATTTGTTACTGAGTCGAGCATGTAATGACACGGTGATCGCGTTGATGCAAAGGCATATATCCGCATTCGAAACTCCGATTAAAGACTCGCGTTTTGATCTTGAAGCATTGGATCGTTACATCGAGCAACACCTTGCGAACAAGATCTCTGTGGCCCAACTTGCAGGCAGTGTGTTCCTGGGTGAAAGCCAGTTCCACATGCTATTCAAAGATCAAATGGGAATCACCCCACATCAGTATGTGTTAGGTAAGCGTATAGACCGATCTCGTCGTTTAATCGAACAAGGTAACCTTAGCCTTGGTCAGGTCGCTGAACTGGCTGGTTTCTCCGGTCAATCTTCCTTTACTCATACCTTTTCACGCCTTCAAGGCATGTCACCATCTCAATACAAAAAGAAAATTTCTGTTAAATAGTGAAACAAAACGGCATATTATTTTAAAGTTTCATATGTGACGTTGTGTTTGTTTTGTTAATAAAGCGAGTTTTTAGCAAAAAACTCGGAGTTTTTGACAAGTAATCCTTATATACTCTACATACACTGCAGCCATTGTAGAGATCCCGGGCTAATTCCGGGTGTGAGATTAAGGAAAACGCATGTTTACAGCTACTGATGTGTTAAAGCCAGAATTCAATGAGCAGTCGCTTACTGATCTATGGTCGCTTATCTCACCATTATATATGGTGGATGAAACCCAATGGCTAGAGCAACTTCTGCCGCTAGCTACCCCTTCTGAGTCTGAAAAGCAGCAAATTACAGAGAAAACGACCTCATTGATCGAAGCTATCCGTGCGGATAAGACTTCTATCCAGATGATCGATGCACTGTTGCTTGAATACAGCTTAGATACTCAAGAGGGCATCTTGCTGATGTGTCTGGCGGAAGCCTTAATGCGTATTCCTGATTCAGCTACTGCTGATGCGCTGATTCGCGACAAACTAAGCGTTGCGGATTGGAAGTCTCACCTTAAGAATTCTGATTCAGTGTTTGTTAACGCATCCACTTGGGGCCTAATGCTAACGGGTAAGGTGGTTGGACTTTCATCTAAAGAGCAGAGTGCTGGTCAAGCGGTTAACCGTTTAGTGAATAAGCTTTCTGAGCCGGTAATTCGTAAAGCGATGCACCAAGCAATGAAGGTGATGGGTCACCAATTCGTTCTTGGCCGCAGCATTGCTGAAGCGCAAAAGAACGGTAAGTCTATGCGTGACAAAGGTTTTACCTACTCATACGACATGCTAGGTGAAGCAGCACTGACTACTGCAGACGCAAACAAATACTTCAAAGATTACCTAATGGCGATTGAAGCCGTAGGTAGAGACACATACGTCTCTTCAAAATCGAGCCCAGCACCGTCTGTTTCTATCAAGCTTTCCGCACTTCACCCACGTTATGAAGTAGCGAACGAAGACCGCGTACTGACAGAACTTTGCGACACGCTAGAGCAGTTATTGCGCCGAGCAGTAGAGCTTGATGTTGCGATTACGATTGATGCTGAAGAAGCGGATCGCCTAGAGCTTTCTCTAAAATTATTCGAAAAACTGTACCGTACCGATCTTGTAAAAGGTTGGGGTAAATTTGGTCTGGTTATTCAAGCTTACTCAAAGCGCGCACTACCGGTTCTAGTATGGCTAAACCGCTTGGCGAAAGAGCAGGGTGATTTAATCCCGCTTCGCTTAGTGAAAGGCGCGTACTGGGACAGCGAAATCAAATGGTCACAGCAAGCTGGCTTTACTGATTACCCAGTTTACACACGCAAAGAAGCGACAGATGTAGCTTACCTTGCATGTGCACGTTACCTACTGAGCCCAAGTGTTCGTGGCAATATCTTCCCGCAGTTTGCGAGCCACAATGCTCATACGGTTTCTGCAATTGCAGTGATGACTGAACATAAAGATTTTGAATTCCAACGCTTACACGGCATGGGTGATTCTCTTTATAACCATGCGATGGAAGCTTACCAACAGTCGGTACGTATCTACGCACCGGTTGGCAGCCACAAAGATCTGCTGCCATACCTAGTACGTCGCTTGCTAGAGAACGGCGCAAACAGCTCGTTTGTACACCGTTTGGTTGATGCTCGCTGCCCTGTGGCAGAGCTAACACAACACCCGGTCGATATGCTTCTGGCGTTTGATACGCTGAACAACACTAAGATTCCTCTGCCTCCAGCGGTATTCCCTGAGCGTAAGAACTCTTACGGTGTGAACATTGATATCGAAAGTGAAGCTCATCAGTTTGAAGCACAGGTTAAAACATTCCTTAACAATCAATGGACTGCTGGCCCTGTGATCAATGGTGAGTCTCTAGCCGAAAGCATGATCAAGGCTGATCAGAACGTCGAGCAAGTAACCTCACCTTACGATCGTCGTATTAATGTGGGTCAGGTGGCTTTCGCTAACCTTGATCATGTTTCCGCAGCGATCACCGGCGCAGACGCAGTATTCGCTGATTGGAACGCAACTTCGGTTGAAACCAAAGCGGCTGCGCTTGAGAAGCTGGCTGACCTGATGGAAGACAACCTTGCTGAGTTGGTGGCGATTTGTCATCAAGAAGCGGGTAAGACGATTCACGATAGCGTTGATGAAGTACGTGAAGCAGTCGACTTCTGTCGTTACTACGCAAAACAAGCTGACAACCTACAAGGTTTCGAACTAAAAGGTTTTGACGGCCAAACACGAATCGCTTCACGACAAGGTCGTGGTGTGTTCGTTTGTATCAGCCCTTGGAACTTTCCTCTCGCTATCTTCCTTGGCCAAATTACAGCGGCACTAGTCGCGGGTAACACTGTTGTGGCGAAACCTGCTGAGCAAACAAGCTTGATTGCAGCTCGCGCCGTTGAACTGATGAACGAAGCGGGTTTCCCTGCCGGCACCATTCAGTTACTTCCAGGTCGTGGTGCTGAGATTGGCAGCGCGCTAACTAGCCATGATGCAATTGCGGGTGTTGCTTTTACGGGTTCAACCCCAACTGCACAACGTATCAATGTGTCATTGGCAAGCCGTAACGCTAAACCTGTTCCATTTATCGCAGAAACTGGCGGCCAGAACGCGATGATCGTCGACAGTACCGCACTGCCTGAACAGGTGGTTCGTGATGTGATTCGTTCGGCATTTGCTTCAGCAGGTCAGCGTTGTTCGGCATTGCGTGTGCTTTACATTCAGGAAGACATCGCAGACCGCGTGGTTGGATTGATTCACGGTGCAATGGACGAACTGAGTGTTGGTATTCCATACCTTCATAAAACGGATGTTGGTCCGGTTATCGATCAAACAGCGAAGCAAAAGCTGTTAGCTCACTTGAAAAATATGACCCAAACACAGAAAAAAGTCGCTCAACTTACATTGGGTTCTGATTGTGAACATGGTGACTTTGTTCCACCAAGTGCGTTTGAAATCGATGACATCAGTTGCTTGAAAGAAGAACAGTTTGGCCCTGTACTGCACATCGTTCGCTTCAAGGCGAGTGAGTTAGCGCAAGTGGTAGACCAAATTAACCAAACCGGTTTTGGCTTAACTATGGGTATTCACAGCCGTAACGAGACAACTTACCGTTGGATCGAAAAACACGTGCGCGTGGGTAACTGCTACATAAACCGTGACCAAGTAGGTGCTGTTGTTGGTGTTCAACCATTTGGCGGTCAAGGTTTGTCAGGTACAGGCCCTAAAGCAGGTGGTCCTCACTACCTATATCGCTTTACTGATGTTCATTTTTCGCAATCACAAGACAAGGCATAAGGAGCAGTATCATGGTTCATCAAGTGACAGGTTTTTCTGATGCATTGTTTGCGTGGGAACAATGGAATCTGACCGATTTTGATTATAAGAGTGCTCAGGTACTTGCATTGAAATCAGAGATTGAAAGTCAATCTGCGCCTTTGGCTGCAGTGGCGACTTATCATCTAGAACAAGCGTCAGCACTACTTGCGGAGCATCACCTTATGGCAGGCCCAACGGGCGAAACCAATGAGTTGTATGCTGCAGGTCGTGGTGTGGCTTTGGTAATTGTTGATGATTGCCAAGACAAACTGCCAGCACTACAAACGGCAATGGCTCTGATTACTGCTGCACTATTAGCAGGTAACAGCGTTCAATTGTGTAGTGATGATGTGCAGTTTAATACCTTAGTTGCCGATGCAGCTAAGTCGGCTAATTTGCCAACTAACTTGGTGCAGGTTGCCTCGTATGACGCTTCTCAACAGTTGTTGTCTTGCGATGTACGAAGTGTGGGTTATGTCGGTAACTCACAAACGGCACAAGCTATTAATTTACAGCTTGCTAAGCGTGACGGTGCCATCGTCGGTTTAGTCGCTGAAACGGATCTGAATGCAATGAATGTTGCTAACGATCCACACCTATCGCTGCGCTTCATTACCGAGCGTACGCGAACTATAAATATAACAGCTGTGGGCGGTAACGCGACCTTGCTCGAACTTGGAAGCGAAGCTCACTAACCTTCAGTAAAATTGGCTCTAAGGACTTTTGGTTTTCTCCATGAGTGCTTTGGAGCCTCAATACCTAACTCAATGCACTCGCTCGCCTTTACGGTGAGTGTCTTGCATTGAATTAGGCATGGAAGGCTTTCTACAAAATGAGGACTATCAAATGATAGAAAACAGTTTTGCAATAACGACGACGTTCATTGCGTATCTAATTATGATGCTAGCGATCGGTGTTATTGCTTACAAACGTACATCTAACTCAACTGACTACTTCCTAGGTGGTCGTTCGTTAGGCCCATGGCCTGCTGCACTTTCTGCGGGTGCATCAGACATGAGTGGTTGGTTGCTACTTGGCTTGCCTGGTTACGCTTATGCTGCTGGTTTTGAAGCGTTTTGGCTTGCTGGTGGCCTACTTGTGGGTACTTGGGCAAACTGGTTAATCAGTGCTAAACGTCTACGCACTTACAGTATTACAACAGAGTCGCTGACGTTGCCTGAGTTTTTATCTCGCCGCTTCAACGATAACTCTAAGCTGATTCAAACAATCTCTGCTTTCTTTATCCTTTTATTCTTCCTTTTCTACACAAGTTCAGGCTTGGTAGCAGGTGGTAAATTATTTGAAACGGTATTCGGCCTAGATTACACAACAGCGGTAATTATCGGCACGGTATGTGTGGTTTCGTACACCCTGTTTGGTGGCTTCCTAGCGGTATCTTGGACTGACCTAGTTCAAGGCTTGCTAATGTCTGCTGCACTATTGATTGTACCCATCGCAGCAATGAATGGCGGCCTTGGTCAGTTATCTAGCGACCTACACAACATCAACCCAGAGCTACTCACGTTATGGAATGATGCGAAGGGCGAGCCTCTTTCTGCAATCGCGATCATCTCGCTAGCGGCATGGGGTCTAGGTTACTTCGGTCAGCCACACATCCTTGCTCGTTTCAAAGCAACACGTAGCAATAAAGATCTAACAACAGCGCGTCGCATTGCGGTTATCTGGACTGCGCTGTCTATGGTTGGTGCAATGCTTGTGGGTCTTGTTGGTCTGATCTATGTGACTAACTCTGGCGCACCTAAGCTAGACGATGGCGAGAAGATCTTCATGCTTCTTGTAAATGCGATGTTCCACCCAGTAATCGCAGGTATCCTACTGGCTGCAATATTAGCGGCAATCATGAGTACTGCTGATTCACAACTTCTTGTTTCTTCATCTGCAATGGCAGAAGATCTGTACAAGCAAGTTCTGAAGAAAGATGCTACGTCAGAAGAGATTGTTCGTGTAGGCCGTTTCGCGGTTATCCTGATCTCTCTTATTGCACTTGTGCTAGCGATGACGCCAGACAGTTCAGTACTTGGCCTTGTGTCTTACGCATGGGCTGGTTTTGGTGCAGCATTTGGCCCAGCTATCGTATTGAGCCTGTACTGGTCTCGCATGAACCGTAACGGCGCTCTAGCGGGTATCGTGGTTGGTGGTGTGACTATCGTACTTTGGAAACAGTTCACGGGCGGTTGGTTCGATGTGTACGAAATCGTACCAGGAATCATCCTATCGACTCTTTCTATCGTTATCGTGAGCCTAATTACGGGTGAGCCAGAAGACGAAGTGAAGAAGCAACACGCTGAGTTCGAGAAGAATCTGGTAGAACTAGACTAATTTACATTGTAAAACAGATGTGAATTAGCAAAGAACATGAGCTAAAAATAATAGAGTCACTTCGGTGGCTCTATTTTTTTGCCTATTTCCCTAATGCTTTCGACCTCTTTCTGGTCTATATGTCCAAACACTAAAACCCTATGCGAGCGGTCAGATCCATCGCCTCACACGGCTTATGCCAGATCTGAATGAACATTGACTCTGTCCGATATGTTTTTATTCGTACTTTCTATCATTGTACTTGTGCTGAAATGGAGTACTAAGCCAGAGGATATTGCTGAGCTGTAATTTATAAAATTAAGTGTTAATTCGACTAAAGTGCAACGTAGTTTTGAGGTTTACAATGTAAATTGAAACTAGGTTTTAGTGGGTGATAAATGAAAGAGGAAATATCTTTACGACGTTTGATGTCAAAAAATAGAAGAGAAAAATGGCTATTTTTTGAACTTGGCGCTCACTTTTGTTATTAGCTCGGTGAATTGTGGAACCGAATTGGACATGATATGTCAATTGTCAGTAACCACTAAAGACCTATAGGACAAAGGTATGCCTGATCTCTATTGCAAAGGATGTAAAAAAACAACACTACATAAGTCTATAATGAAACGTTGTGAATCAGAGCCCGAGACAGCTTCTGGCCGTATGATGCAATGGACGTCAAAGCTATTTAGTGGAAACCTGTATTACGATATGGAAACTCAGCACTTCTGTCGAACGTGCAACTGTCGTTGCGAAACGGCAAGTTCTGTTCCCCAAGTTGGTTTGGCTTAAATATAGTAAGTGCTTACTAACTTAGATCAAAAAACCTCCGTATAGGAGGTTTTTGCGTTTCTATGCGGCTTTGAGTGTCAGCTTTGTTTCAATGGCACAGCCATCAATCTTCACTTCCCACCCATAGTTTGAGTACTCATTTGCGAGTGCTTGAGCAACATCTTTAGAAACGGTAACGTGTGTCCATGGGCCAATACCGTATGGCTTGTATGCGAGTTCTTGTGTTTTCATAATAGAGTCATCCTTTCTCTTTGATAGTCATATTATTCACTTTGACCTATATCCTTTCTTTCGTTTCTAGCTCAACTTATTTGTTCTTAAGGTCATTTCTATAATAATTTGTTAATGGTCAACGACTGATTTATAAGGCTTGTTATTGGTGTTTGTTGATTTATATTTAATGTGAATAACGCAAGTGTATTTAGTTTTTTAAATGTGTGAGCGGGGTTTTGTCTGATAGCCCTCACTATAGAATATACTGAGCCGAATTTAGAATGTTTAAGGAATATTATGTCTCAGCATCAACTCGACCGTATCGATAAAGAGATACTAAGAATTCTGCATATGAAAGGGCGCTTGCCCGTGGTCGAGCTGGCAAAGCAGGTCAATCTAACCACTTCCCCTTGCTCTGATAGACTCAAGCGATTGGAAAAAGAGGGGTACATAACGGGTTATCACGCTGAGTTATGTTCTGAAAAGTTGGGGCTGGATGTCCAAGTTTTTATCCATATTCGACTCGATCAAACCAGCTTTTCGATTTTTGATAAATTTGCTCAGGCCGTTGAATTGATGCCTGAAGTTGAAGAGTGCTATTCGTTGTCTGGTGATTTTGACACCATGATCAAGGTGCGGGTAAAAGACATGAAAGCGTACCAGGCGTTTATGGCTACTAAATTGGGGACATTACCTGGAGTGATTCAGACACGCAGTGAAGTGGTGATTGAAGAACATAAAAAGGGTTTTGGAGTGAATCCGGAGCTATTATCAACCTTAAAGTAGGGGCTTTCTAGTTAATTCTCGGCAGTTTCTCGTTGCTGTAGCGAATGTTATTCAGATATAAAAATGGAAGCTATTGAGCTTCCATTTTTTATTGAGTGCGGATATATCGGCTAAACGATCGAGTTAGCACTGATAGACAGTTTATAGCGTGATGGCCGCAGAGATTAAGCCAATCACACCACCGAATACACCGCCCCAAACCACTAGCCAGCCAAGGTGCTTCTTGATCATGGTTTGAACCATCTCTTTCACGAGTTTTGGTGTTAGTTCATTCAAACGCTGGTCGATGATCGCTTCAATGTTCTCTTTGATTTCATCCATCATTGCGGGCGATTCAAGTTCATCCTTGATGGCATTTTTTACAGAGTCACTCTTGCTGATTTCAATTACTGACTCTTGCATCTTCTCTACAAATGGCGCTTTCATCGGCTGCAGGGCTTCTGTGCCGCCAACCATCGCCAACATGCCACCAAACTGTGAGTTCTCGATAACATGAACCAGTGAATCGAATGCAGGGTTAAAGTCGATCTTCTTAATCACGGGTTCTAGATTCAGCGACTTTCCGGTCATCTCACTGCTTAGGAAGCGGTCGATGTTACTTTCGGTAAAAAATTGTTCCATCATCAGTTGTTTAATGGCCGCCTTGAACTCTTCAAAGCGCGCTGGAATAACGCCAGAACCGTATAAACCGGGCACTTTCTCGAACAACATGTGAATTGCAAGCCAGTTGGTGATGGCACCAGAAAAGGCAAATAGGCCTGCATAAAGTAAGTATTGGTTGGTCGTCGCATAGCCGCTAGCAAGTAGCAATAACGCTATTACGTTAGTTAAGACACTTTTGTTCATGGTTGATCTCTCGAAAGAATATTGCGTATTGCGCGCATTTTAAGAAAAAAACGCCAAGAAAAAAACAAAAGGATCGACGAAGTTTATCGTGCAGACAGAATAGATGAGAAAGGGCCGAAGCTGAACAGGTATAAAAAAGGCTAGCCTCCCCCCGAAGTCTAGCCTTATTCCAGAACGCGCAAGCGAAGCGTCTTGTCCCGTTAATGTCATTATATAATTACGACATAACATTCTGCTATGTGTAATTTACCAGTAATTGACAAATTGGTGTGAAACACGCCGCACTTTTAAAGTAGCACATAAATTAAACGTTGGTCGCTTGCTCAAGATCATCTGCGATGAAGCCACCCGTTTGATGATTCCACAATTGAGCATAGATGCCATTTTGTTGAATCAACTGTTGGTGCGTGCCTTCTTCTACGATATTACCTGCATCGAGTACGATCAAACGATCCATTGCTGCAATCGTTGATAAACGGTGTGCAATCGCGATGACCGTTTTGCCTTCCATTAGCTCAATCAAACTTTCCTGAATGGCGGCTTCCACCTCTGAATCGAGTGCTGAAGTTGCTTCATCTAGAACAAGCAGTGGAGCATTCTTTAGTAGGACGCGAGAGATAGCGACACGTTGACGCTGACCACCAGAAAGCTTAACACCACGCTCACCTACTTGTGCATCGTAACCAACGTTACCAAATGGGTCGGTGAGCGTTTCTATGAACTCATGCGCGTGCGCTTGCTTCGTGGCTGCATACACTTCTTCATCCGATGCTTCAGGTCGACCGTAAAGAATGTTGTCTTTGATTGAGCGGTGAAGCAATGAAGTATCTTGAGTCACCATACCGATGTTACTACGTAGCGAATCCTGGGTAACGCTCGAGATCTCTTGGTCATCAATTAGGATGCGGCCGCTTTCTACATCGTGGAAACGTAGCAGTAAGTTAACTAGAGTTGACTTACCCGCACCTGAACGGCCAACCAAACCGACTTTTTCGCCTGGTTTGATGTTGAGGTTTAGGTTGTTGATCACCCCCTTATTCTCACCGTAGTTAAAGCTCACGTTATCGAAGTGGATGCCGCCTTGTGGAACTTTAAGTGGTTCAGCGTCTTTTTTATCTTCGATAGCGATAGGTTTAGATAGCGTTTTAATACCATCAATCACAGTACCTAGGTTTTCAAACAGACCACCGATCTCCCACATGATCCACTTAGACATCCCGTTAATACGTAAAGCCAAGCTGACAGCAATGGCAATCGCACCGACCGTGATTGCGTTATCTAGCCATAGGTAGATAGAGATACCAGCAATGCTGAACACCAATAGGTAGTTAGCGAATTCAACGCAGATGTTAAAGCCGGTAACTAAGCGCATCTGACGATGCACAGTATCAAGGAAGCCTTCCATGCCTTCTTCGGCGTATTCGGTTTCTCTTTTACTATGCGAGAACAGTTTCACCGTCGCGATGTTGGTGTAGCTATCGACGATACGACCTGTCATCAGTGAACGAGCATCGGCTTGTTCGGAAGAAACATCTTTTAACTTAGGGACAAAGTGCAGTTGGATACCGACGTAAATGAATAGCCAAATTAGCATTGGAGCCATTAAGCGCCAGTCTGACTCCGCGAGCATGAATAACATCGCCGTAAAGTAAACCGTCACATAGACGAACACATCGACCATTTTAGTCACGGTTTCACGCACCGCGAGCGATGTTTGCATCACTTTTGTCGCAACACGCCCGGCAAAATCATCTTGATAAAATGACAAGCTTTGCTTTAGAAGGTAGCGGTGTGCTAGCCAACGAATCGACATTGGGTAGTTGCCCAGTAAAGTTTGGTGAAGCAATAGCGAGTAAACACTGATTAATATTGGCATCACAATCAACAGCAAAACACCAAGACCCATCAGAGTCGATCTATTGTCGGCCAAAAAGGTGTCTGGGTTGCTTGTTGATAGCCAGTCCACCAGTTGCCCCATATAACCAAACAGTGCAACTTCGATGATCGCGATGGTCATACTCATTAATCCGAGCACGATTAATGGTTTTTCAAAGCCTCGAGTGTAGTGGCGACAAAACGCCAGTATTCCTGTGGGAGGTTGTATCGGCTCTCCCTTTGGAAAGGCTTCGGTAAAGCCTTCAAATTTCTTGTACATAGATTTCCCTTTATAACTAATGCATCTATTAGCAACTGCATCGTCGTGAAGCTTGTTTTTATAAATTTGGTTTGAAATTTTATAAGTGCTAATGAGTTCTTATCAGTATGACCTCATTAGATAGATTTTCGTTGTTAGTTCTTTTTAAGTGACGCAGGAAAGGTTCAAAGAGTGTCTTTCACGACGCTTATTTTAGATTGATACGGACTGGAAAAGTTAGGCTTATTTCAAACGTAATTGATTGTTATGCAACGGTGATAATCCTAACGTTAAATGAATTAAATTGTAACCTAAACTCGAGCCAAGCTAGAGAATGACGTTGGGATATTTATTCATCAGTTTCTCTAACTAATATGCAAACAGTTGGTTCTTTCTGATGTGCTGTTATCTTGCAGTAAAAATTGCGGAATAAACTGATTTTTGCAGTAATTGTTTGGGATAAATATTCAAATCATTATTGTTTTCAGTGAATCTTGTCGTAACAAGTTGTTTACAATTCTGAGGTAGATAAAAGATAGGGACGGTTGAGATGTTAAACCTACACAAAAAGTCACTTCACATTAGTAGTGTTCAAAACGCCAATTGCGTTGTTATGGTGCCACCAAAAGAGTTTCGTTTTAACGAAGAAACTGCGCGTGATAATGAGTTTCAGAACAGAGTGAATCTGACTGAAGCCGAGGTGAAGCTAGAAACGATGGCCGAATTTAAGGCTATGGTGGTTTCGTTGCGTAAAGAAGGTGTGCAAGTTGTAGAGTTTGATTACCCTGAATTGGGTGTAGAAACCCCTGATGCGGTTTTTCCCAATAACTGGTTTAGCACTTGCAGTGACGGTAGTTTATTCACCTTTCCTATGGCGTGTGAGAACCGCCAGCATGAAGTTAAGCCACATGCTCTTATTGAAGCGTTAGAAGCCTCTGGCCGCATTGTTAATCACAATGAGTCTCTAGAGTCGTATATTGACCAAGGTTCCTATCTAGAGAGCACTGGTGTGATGGTGATCGATCATATTAATAAGACGATCTATGCAGCGCTTTCTCAGCGTTGCGATCGTGAAGTATTAGAAGATTATGCGAAGCGTATTGGTTATTCGCGCGTAGTTTCCTTCCAAACGGCATTACCGTCTGGTCAGCCGATTTACCACACCAATGTGATGATGGCGATTGGTGATAACTTCTGCGTGATCTGTGATGAAGTGATTCCTGAATTTGAGCGTCGTTTTGTGGTGAAATCTCTTGCTAAAGACAAGCAGGTTGTCTCTATTTCAATTGACCAGATGAACCGATTCTGTGGCAATATTTTGCAACTCGAAACGGTGAATGGCGATAAGGTGATTGCAATGTCTCAATCTGCTTATGATGCATTCTCTCCAGCGCAGTTAGCCCAGCTTTCGACACACGGAAAACTGCTGCCATTCAATGTAAAAACGATTGAAGACATTGGTGGTGGTTCGGTTAGATGCATGTTGGGTGAAGTGTTTTTGCCAACACGAGTGAATCTTTTGTAGCTGGCTGCTTATTTCTAGTAATGAATCTTTTAATACCACTCTATCTGTAGAGTGGTATTTTTGTTTTAGAAGGGAGTGTATTTAGTTTTTGGCTTTTAGCTATAAAAACCTAGAACCCAAGAAAGCGAAAAACAGCTAATCAGGCAGCTTTGAAAGCTCGGTGCTCTATGAACTGGGCAGAGAGAGTGACCACTTCTTTCGAATATACGAGCGCTGTGTGGTTGAGCTTGAGAGCACAGGTGTCTGTAGCGCCTCTTAGGTTCGCATCTTCGAGTGTGACCGTGCCATCGCCTGGATTCTTGCCTAACACAATTCTTCCTACACCAGCGTCGTAGGTGCCAGTGATCACACCTATCGGCACGTCGATATCATAGTCACCTAAGCCATCACTTAAGATCATTTTGCTCGAACCAAATATAAACCCGAGGCCATGATTAGACAGTGTTTTAGCGATGGTTGCCCCATTGTGAGGTGTACCTGCGGTAATAATGCAGGTGTCTGCAAAGTTGGGTTGGTAGAATTTAAAGTAGTGGCGAATCAGTAAGCCACCGAGTGAATGGCCAAAGAAGTAGACTTCATCATGCTCATCAAACCGCGCATTTATAAAGCGATTAAGGCGCTTTGCAGCAGAAGGAAAACGCAGAGAGTTGTAGGCGAACTTGTGCGTTGTAAAGCCACGTTTTTTGAAGTTCCTATCCAGATATTGCATGATCAACGCAGGCATATATAGACCATGAATTAAAACTATATGTTTGTTTTTATGATTCATTTTTATCCTCCGTATGATGGTGTCTCCAGTATATTTAGTCGCAAATCTAAACTCAATAAAACTTGCAGCTAATGGGACACAAAAGACAGAGGTGTACGTTATAGACAGAGTGCTCGTTATAGATAAAGAGTGGTTACTCCGATCTCACTCCACCATAAACATCAATGGTTAAGCCACCGTTTAGCGTAAGTATCGGGTGCCAGACTTTTTACCTTATTGAAGCTTCTCTCTAATGTTTTTTATTAGCAAGTCACTTGTCACTAAACTCTGCAATCGGTTTTGAACTAAGCACTGTTAATACCTTACGGGTCGGTTCGTTGAGTCTATAAATCTTACGATTTTGAATTTTCAGCTTTGATGAGTTTTGTATCGACAGTTTCACTCTTTAACTCAGGCTCAACTAGTACCTTTATCACGCCTTTTTGTAGGATCAGGTTATTAGGGTAGGTGATGATGTTGCCCGAACTGTGTCGAAGAATAACGTGGAACATGGTGATATCGATGATCACGCCACTGATATCTTCGTCTTTCTCTGCGACTCTTACTCTGTCGCCAATGCGATAAGGGAAGACGAAAAATATTAGTACGCTGGCTGTGAGGTTACTTAGAATCGACCATTGCGCGAATAAAGCGACACCCAGCACCGCAAATATGGATGACAAGAACAGCGAAATATCACCAAAACCCAAGTTAAGAACAATCGTAAATACAGCGATGAAGAGCAGAAACAGTAAGATATTGAAACACTTAATCACGAACTGCTTTCGCTTCAATTCGACGCGCTTATTTTCCGCTAATGTTTCTATCCAATTTTTCCCCAAGCGTTTTATCACCCAATACACAGTGATAAGAAGTAAACCTAAACCCACTTGTTTAAGCCACATATTGGATTGCAAAAACTCAACCATTAAATAAACCTTAATTTTTTCAAAATAACGACTTCAATCGCAACGACCATCAACAGTCCAATACAAAACAGCGGGAATGCCACAGGGTTGTCTGTTCCTGGGATTCCAGCAATATTGACGCCCAATAAACCGGTGAAAAATCCGGCAGGGAGGAAAATACCCGCAATGATAGAAAATAGGTATGTATTTCTATTCATTTTTTCAGCTTGTTGCTGACTTTTACTCGCCAAAAACACATTAATCTGGTCGATATAGAACTCAACGGATTCGTTAATCCTCAAAATGGTATCAAGACTGTTTTTGATATGACTGTTGTGCTTACTCAGCGGGGCTGGTAAGTCATTCATTAAATCCTCGAAAACGTATTTCTGTGGCTTCAAATAGCGTCTTAGTCTGAGTAGCCTAGAATGCAGAGCATTGATGGACTTAATATCGTGATGAGATTCAGACTCTAGCTCATCAATCAGTTGTTCAACGGGAGTCAAGAAGCTTGATATGTAATGGTTGATTCCTCGGATCATGCCTAGTAATACATCAGGTAACGATGTCGGGCCTTGGCTTTGTTTGAGATCAGATATTAGGTTGCTAACCGCTTTTGAAGGGACCTTGCGTGTCGATATTAAAGTGCCTTTGTACCATAAGATACGTAGGCTAAGCATGTCGTCAGGGTTGGCACCTTCGTTTAGATTAATGCCTCGCAGAATCATTAAAAAGCAGTCGTGCCCAAATTGTTCAAATCGAGGACGAGTGTCATCGGTAAGTAGTGAATCGATGATGGCGTTTGGAACCGTATTACTGTGGAGCCATTCTCTCAAACCGTCAGCATCTCTTTGGCAATGATACCAAGTTGATTGCTCGAATTGGGCTGGGCTGGTGGTGTGCTCATGTGCCACACCTTCTGAAAATTGCCAGCTTGAAATTATGAAAGCGTCCATTCGCTGTCCTTAATGATATGACGAAACCATCGATATTAGAGCACGATTTAAGTGCCTATATTAGCTCTATTTTCTTAGAGAACGAGAGCCGAGATAACAAGTGCTGGTAGAACGTTTGGTTAGAGAAGTTACTCTTATGAGTTCTCGGATTTATAAGTACCGTTCCCTAATAAATGTAGCTCATTGTTTCGTCGTTATAAATTAGCACTCTGGTCCCATGTTAGCGACGAAAAAAAAGAAAAGACCGAGGTCTTTTCTTTTGAGAGAGAGTTGAGGAGAGCTTGCTCAGGCAACTCGAGTTTTCCGATGGTTTACATGAGCAAAAGCGCTAACGACACGGTGCGAAGATATCTTGTTCCTCTCTATACTCTTTGGTTTGTACATCCATCAGGCCAAGCAATGAATCGAACAAATTGTCGTGAGAAAAGCTCTGTTCCTTTCCTTCTTTACGCAAGCAAGTGTCACTGAGCCCTTTCTCTGTAGCAAAGTCATCAGACATCCATAGAATCATCGGAACATGGGTTTGTTCTTTCGGTGCTAATGAATAAGGCATGCCGTGTAAGTAGACGCCATTTTCTCCCAATGACTCTCCATGATCGGAAATGTACATCAGCGCGACATTGTACTTATCGGTGAGTTTTTCTAGCTTCTTAATAGCCTGTGAGAGAAAGAAATCTGTGTACAAAATAGTGTTGTCGTAGCTGTTGACGACTTGCTCTTTGGTACAGTTTTCGATGTCAGAACGTGGACAATCTGGCATAAATTTCCTATGTTCTTCAGGATAACGCTCATAGTAAGTTGGGCCGTGAGAACCGGAAATATGATAGAAAATGATACTATCTTGCTTAAGATCTTGGGTATCTTGCTCAAAGCTCTCTAACATCGCTGTGTCGTAACACACATCGTTGTTACATAGCGGGTCGCTGTCTTTGGCGACGAGAGTCATCTCTTTGATTCGGTGCGCAACGGCTTTGTCTCCACCATCATGTTCTCTCCAAATAGAGTGAATCCCTGCGCGGTTCATGATGTCGACTACGTTGTCTTGGTTGTAGGCTTTGTCGCGATCATAGTTGCTGCGATTCATGTTAGAAAACATACACGGAACAGAAACTGCAGTGGCCGTTCCACACGACTGAACATCAGAGAAAAATATCGGATTGTAGGGCTTGGTATGAGCATTGGTTTCTTTCTCATAGCCATAATATTGATAGTTGTATACACGTGCTGTTTCACCAAGAACAAACACCAATAAGGTTGGTTTTTCTGCTTGTTTAGTTTCTGGTTTTAGCTGTGCGTCTAAGCCTATTTCTTGGTACGGGATTGGCTCTTTGATATAAGTATTATTGATGTACTTAACGGTTGATGCCACGTACTCCGTTGGAATGATCATCTTCTTGAGATGAGAATTATTTCGGCCAATCGATACGTAATCTTTGTAAAATAGCCCTGCAATAATGGCAATGACGATTAACGAACTCAATAATCCTATCGATTTCCAAATAGCAAAATCTTTCCAAGACTCTCTTTCAAGGTTCGTCAATAAAAGTACTAGTGATGGTATACCACCCATCAAAACAAACCAGAAAATAGAATATAGGCTTAAATAACTGGCGGCTTCTCCACTGTTGGTTTCAAAAACGTTTTCTATCATTCCATAGTCAACAAAAATGCCATAGCTGAACATGCTGTAGCTGACCAGAGAGGAAGTAAGCAGTAACAAGATGAAAAAGGCCTTGGCGAATATCGGCCAGTTAAAAACTTGAAAGATAAAGTTGAATGCAGCGAGAAAGAAGAAGGGAATTGAGATTATGAACCCAATACTTTCCGCTTTTGAGGCACTAAGAATATTGAATAACTCGCGCGAGATCGGCAGGTTGATGACAAGTAAATAATACAATGCCAAAACGAAAGGGAGTTTGTTTATCGACATATTTAAGCGCGGTAGATTCATTGTCTTGTTTTCCTGCGTCTCTTGTCCCTTTATTTTAGTCTCGCTACCAAGAAAGCTCTAATATCAATGCATAAAGCTCAGGAAGTGATGGAGAGCGATAAACCGGCTAAAGTGAAATGACGCGATAGGGCGTGTAGAAACAAAAAATTCACTTTACTGAGTGACCTTCATGACAAGGTGGAACAGCAAAGTGAATTAGTATATTTAGCTTATTCTATGTAATTCAATCACATTAGAAGTTGTATGAACCACCGAAGCTAATGCTGTTGAAGGCAAGTGTTTTGTCTTCTTTCTTAAAGCCGTAGTCGTTCTCAACACTCACCGCATCTGCTTGTGAAATTAGGCGAAGTGTTAGGTGTTCGATTGGCGTGTATTCAACACCGACACCAAAGTGGAAACCAGTACCACTGTCGTCATCATAACCAGCACTCTGGTTTGCATTTAGGTCAACAGAACTTAAACCAGCCAATACGAATGGACGGATAGTATTGTCGAACGTGTAACCGATGTTTGCAGATGCTGAAATAGATGTTGGCGACAGTTTTGCTGCCCCCTTTTTGTAGTCTGCGTAATCGTTGTAGCCAAGCTCAACACCAATGATGCGATTGAATTGGTAACCGCCGTATAGGTTGTAGCCCATGCCATTTGAATCTAAATTACCTTGACCATCTGTATCAGAATCTTGGTAGATACTAAGTCCGCCACCAATGTAAGCACCGCCGTCAGTTCCTGCTGCTAAAGCTGGAAGAGAAACTGCGCCAATTAAACCTAGTGCTAATGCTGATTTCGCTATCTTGTTCATCTTTGTTACTCACTCTGTCATGTCTTCAAATGTGATTGTCAGTCACTATCGATTGTTAATCGTTTTTAGTTTGTGGCCTCTAGACCGTTGTTGACAATTATCCCTGAGTTTTTTACTCATTACTGTATGGCTTTGTAAGTTGAATCGTTACATAGAAACAAAAATTCACTTTACTGTGCTGTCTTATTACAGGGCAGAGCAGCAAAGTGAATTTTGGTTATTTACTTACTATGTAATCACTGGGAGCACATCAGAAGTTGTATGAACCACCGAAGCTAACACTATTGAACGCAAGTGTGTGATCATCACTTTTGAATGAGCCGTTACTTCCGAAGGAATAGTTGTCTTCCACATTTACCGCATCCGCTTGAGAAATCAGGCGAAGTGTTAAGTGCTCAATTGGTGTGTATTCAACACCGACACCAAAGTGGAAGCCAGTGCCACTGTCGTCATCATAGTTTGCTGCGCTATTTGCATGAAGGTCGACCGAGCTTAAACCTGCAAGTACAAATGGACGAATGGTGTTGTCGAACGTATAACCGAGGTTAGCTGATACAGAAATAGACGTTGGTGAAAGTTTGTCTGTGCTGTTCTTGTAGTCTGCATAATCGTTGTAGCCAAGTTCCACGCCAACGATACGGTTGAATTGATAACCGCCGTATAGGTTGTAGCCCATTCCGTCTGAATCTAGGCTTGGCGCACCGTCTGTGTCTGAGCCTTGATAGACACTAAGCCCACCACCGAGATAGGCACCTCCATCAGTGCCTGCTGCTAAAGTTGGAAGTGAAACTAAACCAATTAAACCGAGTGCTAATGCTGATTTTTTCATGATAATACCTTGTTTACTTATCCTGTGATGGAAGTCACGGTATCGCTGATTTTTGATCTGTAAAACCCTCAGAAATGAAACCTATCTTCTCATTCATCGTGCGATTATATGCGGCTCTAGAGTTTTCAATAGTTAACGAGATTTTGCGCGGTTATATTGTATATAAATAAAATTCATATATTGACAAATGGTTAAATTTGCTAAATAAAACGATGTTTTTAATTTTTCCTTGATTGGCTTTTTATACTAAACTATTGAAATAAAAATATTTTTTAATGGCTCGCTAGCGCTGTAGGTGATTTTTTTTGATAAACCCAAGCGTTTGATTCATCCATAACAAGGAAAAAGTAATGCTAATCAAAGAAAAGACAGGCTTGGTTGTTGTGGATGTTCAAGGCAAGTTAGCGTACCTCGTCGATGAGAGCGATACGCTAATTTCTAACTGTAGAAAGTTGATTAAGGGCGTGCAGGTTTTGGGGCTGCCAATTGTTTTCTTGGAGCAGAATTCTGAGAAGTTAGGTGCTACGGTCGACGAACTTAATGACCTATTGAGTGATGCTAAGCCGATACAAAAATTTACGTTCAACACGTGTAACGAGCCCAAGTTTGTTGAGGCAGTGCAAGCCAAAGATGTGGATACGTGGTTGGTTTGTGGTATTGAAGCTCACATTTGTGTCTATCAAACCGCAGTGGGTTTGTTGGAACTTGGGTTCAAGGTTCAAGTGGTTAGTGATTGTATTAGCTCGCGAACCGCACTCAACAAGGGGCTGGCAATCCGTCGACTAACCGATGCTGGTATCCAAATCACAGGATTGGAAATGAGCTTATACGAGCTAGTGAAAGATTGTCGTGCACCAGAATTTAAGTTCATTCTATCCTTAATTCGTTAACTTGGGTTTCGTTTAGGTTCGATTCGTTAACTTTCCATTTTGAAGAGGTTTATTTGAACAATCTAATCGTATTTACCGGAGGGCCGGGATCTGGAAAAACCTCAGTCATCGATGCTTTGAAAAGTCTGGGCTATCGCTGCGCACCAGAAGTTGGACGTAAAGTGATTCAGCAACAAGTCGAGCAACAAGGTAGAGCCTTGCCGTGGTTAGATAAAGTGGCTTTTCGTGACGAAATGGTGCGAGAGGAGTTAGCGAATTACCAAGCGTTTGAGGAAAGTGAGCAACTCGTTTTCTTTGATAGAAGCATCGTAGATTCATACGGTTACAGCTTGTTAGAAACGTTGCCTATTTCAGAGTCTTTGATGAATAACTGTAATGAACTGGAATACAACAGCAAGGTATTTATCTTCCCGCCATGGGATTCGATTTTCATCAATGACCAAGAGCGCAAGCAAGATTTTGATGAAGCGATCGCCACCTATGAAAAGATGGTGACAGCCTATAATCAGTTTGGTTATCAGCTGGTGGAAGTGCCTAAGCTATCTGTTGAGGTACGAGTCGAGTTTATCTTAGCCTCGGTTGGTTAGATTAATCGAAACAGTCGGTGTTACGGCTCTTGAGAGGCGATTGTCGAACCGCCACCTATACCGACAGCAATGATTTGTCTGGTGCTATGCAGCCAGCTGGCTGCGGTTTCAACGTCTTGCCCTTTGAACAGAGTGCGGTTGATGTCTAGGTTCTTGCTTGATTGTTTCGTTGATACTTTAGTCACTGTTTGCTCAACCGGTTCATGCGTCAGACACGAATACCTACCAAGATGTACTCTCTTAATAAGCTAAAATATATACGAGTCAATTATCGTAATTTTTGAGTCATATTAGTAACTACTCACTATCACTATTCTGTAGCGTTAACGTGAATGTCACGCCTTGGTCTGGGTTGTTCTTCGCTATCAAGGTACCTTGCATATCCCGAACATTGTTTGCTGTTATAGCCAGCCCGAGTCCTAAGCCTTCGCCCATCTTTTTTTTGGTATGGAAGGGTTCGAAAATGGTTTCGAGTTGGTCTTCTGATACGCCGCAACCATTATCTTGCACTTTGATGATCACGCGTTGTTGATCGGTATGTGCGCTGATAACAATGGTCGCGGGTGTTTGATTTTGAGTGGCGTCTATTGCGTTTCGAATCAGGTTTCCAAGAACTTGGCTTAGCCTGGCTTCTTCACCCATCACCATAGAAATATTGGAGGCGATTCGTACTCGAATATCGACGTTTTCGAGATCGGCTTGGTGAATGCGTAGGGTTTCTTGCAGTGCGTCTGTCAGTGACACTGGGTATGGTTTTTCAAGTCTTTTAAAGGCGAATGACTTCAATTGGCTGGTCATGTTTGCCATTCGGTCGATAAGACTCATCACGAGATCCATGTTCGCTTTCAACATCTTGGTCTCGCCTCGTTCCATCAGTAATTGATTACTTGAAAGCAGAGTTTTTAGTCCTGTCAGTGGCTGGTTAAGTTCATGAGTGATCGCACTCGACATCCGCCCTAGTGCGGCAAGTTTGCTTGATTCAACCAGTTCTTGTTGTGCGTCTTTCAGGTCTTGTGTTCGCTCTTCTACACGTAGTTGAAGCGTTTTATTAGCATTTTGCACTGCAATTTCTGCTTTTTTACGCTTACTAATATCGATCACGGTACACAGATAATAAGTGGTCGCATGCCAAGGAAAGGCACTTATAGAGAACAGTACCGGAAAGTAGCTACCATCGCTGCGCCTTGCCATAGTTTCGACGCTGGTTATTTCGGCCAGTTCTTGGTGTTGCTCTAGGTTCTGAAGCAATTGCAAGGTGGTTGAATTTGGATTGCCTGCCTCAAATAACTGCCAAGCTTTGATGTTACTGATCATTGAATCGGATAGTGAGAAGTAGTTCTTGGCCATGAGATTAATATCATGGATATGACCATGTTTGTCGATCAGCACTAGCCCAACGTGCGTTTTATTGATCATCCCAGACAGACGCTTTTCCGACTCTTCGATGAGTTTTTGTATTCGTAAATTGCTGAGCTTTTTCTGACGTCTTTGATAAAGAATAACCAGCAATAACAGAATGAACAGACAACCTACTGCGACGCTCCAACTTATCCAACTTGTGGTTTGGTTTAGGCTGGTTAACGGCGTTAGGTAGGTTAAGCGCCAATTCAGGTCGTCTAACTTTATGGATTGAATAAGGTAATCTTTATCTTTCAGTCGCCATACGCGAATGTGGGTTTGGTCATATAGCTCACGCTTTGTAGCGAGCGGTTGTGAAGTGAAATTTTCATTGAACCAATCTGCATTCAATCGGTGATCACTCGATAGAAAAAACTGATCGCGAGGGTTTTGAAACAAGATGGCTTCACCATCGGCAAACCATTGGTCGATCAGTAATGATAAATCAATTTGTACTGCAACAATGCCTACCACATCGGATGCTCGATAAACGGGTGCAGCAATAAAATAATCGGGTGTGACGCCTTTATTTTTGGTTACTAGGGAGATCGCACCGCCTTGCTGGTGGATCTTAGCGACAATAGTGCTGGCGCTTTTTTTACTGAGTTTGTTCCTTTCTACGCTAGAAACAAGCAAATCACCGTTTGCAGAGAGTAGATACCATCCTTTGGTGTTAGCCGCTTTGTCTAACTGAATCAGCTGTTTTTTAATGTGTTTTTGGAGGCGAATGTCACCATCGATAAAACGCACGCTGGTTTCATCGTTAGTCACGAGATAAGGCAAATAGTAAAAACGTTTGAGCGTGCGTCTTGCTTCGGCAATGTATCCAAGGAAGCGCTGTTCTGCGTAACGCTGAGCTTGTTCTAGCTTCCATTGGCTTATGCCACTTTTGGTAGTTACCTGAACTAAACCAATCAATAAACAGGCAAACAGGAACAACCAATATCGATTTTTGTTAACCATTCTTGATTAAATCCTTTTTAAATTATTGAGTTGAAAAGCTGCGTTTTATTACCACATGGAAGGTTGAATCTGGAACAAATTGAAGCTAGCAAACATTATAAAACTGTTAAAGGAGTGTTATTCAAAGTGGGAGCTAGCTCCTTTTAGTCTGCGGCTTTTTTACATACCGTGGTCGATATTATTTAGGTGTAAGCGATGGGAAGAGATCATGCAACGTATTGCTTTGATTGAAGATGATGCAATTGTGCGTCAAGCAACCAGCCAATGGTTGCAGTTGGCAGGCTTCGATGTCACCGCATTTGAGGTTGGACAAGACGCGTTAGATGCGGTCGTGGAAGGTGATTTTCAGACCATCATTAGCGATGTGCGCTTACCTGATATTGATGGTGTTGAACTGTTAAGTCGCTTTAAAGATTTGGTGCCAGAAGTACCTGTTATCTTGATCACCGGACATGGTGATGTCGATATGGCCGTTAAGGCATTACAGCAAGGCGCGTATGATTTTATAGAAAAGCCGTTCGATCCAGAGCGTTTGTCTCAAACGGTATCGGAAGCGGTAGATAAACATCAAAGTGGTCAAGATAGGATAAATCGTCAAAGCTATTTGGATAACCTGAAGGGCATTGAACAAGTTCTGATTGGCCGCAGCAGAGTGATGTGTGCATTACGAGAACAAATACAAAAGGTCGCTTCAATTGATACCAACGTGATCATTTATGGTGAAACTGGCTGTGGGAAAGAGCTCGTTGCCTCTTGTTTACATAAATTTAGTCAGCGTAAACCTCATCCTTTTGTACCACTAAACTGTGGTGCGATTCCAGAGAATCTATTTGAAAGCGAGCTGTTTGGTCATGAAGCCGGGGCATTTACTGGTGCTGCTAAACGACGCATTGGTAAGCTTGAATTTGCCGACAAAGGTACGGTCTTTCTTGACGAAATAGAAAGTATGCCGTTGTCGATGCAAGTAAAAGTGCTACGTACTTTACAAGACAATGTTGTTGAACGTGTCGGTGGTAATCAACAGCAACATGTTGATTTAAGAATAGTTTCAGCTTCGAAATGCGACCTTTTAAATCATCCTGACTTTCGCCAAGATCTTTTCTATCGTTTGAACGTTGCTCAACTGCATTTACCTCCCCTTAGTGAACGAGAAGACGATGCTCTTATCCTTTTTGAACACTTCACTCAAGAAGCGAACAGCGAAACCCGAGCGGCCAGTGAAGCCGATCGCTATGCCTTGTTGTCGTATGCATGGCCGGGCAATGTGCGTGAACTGCGTAATGTTGCGATTCGTTTTGCGCTGGATGAAAGCCTGACCGTTGGTGATATTTTGGCGTGTCGTCCTAATTCTGTCACAGAGTCCACAACGGCAGGCATCCCGTTGGCGGTTCAAGTGCAGAGCTTTGAACGGAAAGTGATTCATGATGCGCTAGTGCGTTATCAGGGACGCATCAATGATGTTATGCAAGACTTGGATTTACCTCGTCGAACATTGAACCAAAAGATGGTGCGTTATGGGTTGAATCGAAGTGACTACGTCGATTCTCAATGATCGGTTTGACAGTCGTGTTTATTGGATATTGATGAGCAATAAATGGCTCATCGTATATTTATCACTTTACAAACATTGATCACATAAATATAACATGATGTGACCTGGCCACCTTTAAGGGGATGTTAACTGCGGCTTTGGATAAGCAAAAAATAGCTTACTCATTAGTAGTGAAATAAGCAGAAAATGGCTTACTTTAGGTGGCTTTTAAAATAAATCATAATAAAAACAGTAGTTTAAAAATTGGCATTGTGCTTGCTATCTAGTGATTGTTGTTAACAAAAATATAACGTGAATAACCCTACATGGAGAGTAACAATGAAATACAACAAGCTAGTTAAAACTTTAGCGATAGCAATGGCTTCTCTTGGCCTTATCAGTAATGCGTCAGCTGAAGAAGATCGCAGCTATATTTTAGCGACGGCCTCAACGGGTGGTACTTACTATCCGGTAGGTGTGGCCTTAGCGACATTGAGTAAAGTTAAGCTTGCGCCTAAGCAGCACTTTTCTTTAGCGGCTATCAGCTCTGCGGGCTCGGGTGAGAACGTAAAGTTGTTGAATGAGAACGAAGCTCAGTTCGCCATTCTACAAGGTTTGTATGGTGCTTGGGCTTGGCAGGGTTTGGGGCCATATGAGAAATCTGGCAGACAAACTCAACTGCGTTCAGTTTCCATGTTATGGCAAAACGTAGAACACTTTATTGTGCGTTCAGATCTAGCAAAAACAGGTACAGTAAGCGATCTAGAGAACCTAAACGGTAAGAAATTCTCTATCGGTAAGAAGAACTCTGGGACTGAAAACTCAGGTCGTCAAATCATGCAAGGCCTATCCGTGGACCCAGAACAATTTAAACTCGCCTTTATGGGTTACGGTGGCAGTGCGAGCGCATTACAAAATGGCACAATTGATGGTATGAACACGCCTGCTGGTGTTCCTGTTGGTGCGGTGACGCAAGCCTTTGCAGCACTGGGTGAAGATATTCAAATCTTGTCGTTTACCGATGCACAAATCAAACAAGCGAATGGTGATTACAATATTTGGACCAAGTATGAGATCCCAGCAAACACTTATCCAGGTGTCGATAAACCAATTACTACGATTGCCCAACCTAACTTCCTAGCGGTTCGTGAAGACATTTCTGAAGAAGATGTGTATCAACTGACCAAAGCTATCTATGAAAACCTACCTTTCCTACAAGGTATCCACAAAGCAACCAAAGCAATGGCACTTGAGAAAGGGATCGCAGGCCTTCCTGTTCCGCTTCACCCAGGTGCTGCTCGTTACTATAAAGAAGTGGGTATAGAAATCCCTTCTGAGTTGATCGTCGACTAACCCTTTGTCTTCGATTAGCCATTTATCTTTAACTCGCTATTTGGCGTGAACGGAATATTCGCGTTAATTAATTGCTTGGTGCGTTTTCATCTGTTTCGGCTACTTTGTTTGATTTGACCGTCTCCGGCTCGTTCGATTATTTGAAGTGAAAACGCACCACCTTACTTTATGGATTTTCTCTGCGCGTTTGGCTGTGGAGAGCAGGAGTTTTCTATGAGCGATTCGCTGCAGCAGGAACTGAAAAAATTCGAATTGCCTACCCGAACAGATTTCCCTTGGGTAGGCAAAGCAATAACGACAATGGGAGTGATACTCTCCCTCCTACATATTTGGTTTAATACCTTATCTACCTTGCCAGAGCTTTGGATTTCGGCGACGCATTTCGCTGGTTTCGCAATCATTTGCGCACTTTGGTATCCCGCCCATGTCTCGCTTAAAAAAAGCAAAATAGCATTAGCTATCGATATTGGGATTGCCTTGGCTGCTTTAGCTTGCCTTATCTACATTCCCTTTGCCGAAGATGCGTTGTATGACCGAGGCGTAAAATTTATCGCCAGTGATTGGTTTTTCTCTATCTTGGCGATTGCCATCGTCATTGAGCTGATTAGACGCACTATGGGCTGGTTCATTCCAGTGCTTATCTTAGTGTGCTTAAGTTATGTAGTGCTTTGGGGACAATGGACCAGCGGTATTTTTCATTTTCCGGGTTTAAGCCTTGAGACGTTACTTTATCGAAGCTTTTACTCATCAGAAGGGATGTTTGGTTCGATCTCAAGAATCAGTTGGACCTTCGTGTTCATGTTCATCTTATTTGGCGCATTTTTAGTTCGATCTGGTGTCGGCGACTACATTATTGATGTATCCCGTGCCGCGGCGGGCAAAGTGATTGGTGGCCCTGGTTTCATTGCCGTTATTGGCTCCGGCTTGATGGGCTCTGTCTCCGGGTCGAGCGTAGCAAACACAGTATCGACGGGCGTGATCAGTATTCCCTTGATGCAAAAGGCAGGTTTCCCTTCGCGTTTCGCGGCAGGTGTTGAAGCGGCTGCATCCACTGGCGGGCAGTTGATGCCACCTGTGATGGGGGCGGGCGCGTTCATCATGGCCTCTTACACGCAGATCCCTTATGTCGATATTATTGCGGTTTCCTTTGTTCCTGCGCTTATCTACTTTTTGTCAGTGGCCTTTTTCGTGCGTATTGAAGCGAAGCGTAGTGGTGTACAAAAGGTGACCTCTGGCTGTGAACCTTTGTTAAAGGTATTGCTATCGGGCTGGCACAACCTGATCCCATTGGCCGTGTTAGTGACTTTGCTCGTTCAAGGCTTTACGCCGACTTACGCTGCGGGTATTTCGATTCTTTCTGTGGTGGTGGCATCATGGTTCTCTAAAAATCACAAAATGGGACCGAAAGCGATCATTGAAGCTTTGTCTCAAGGCGCAAAAAACATGGCGACAACGGCTGTGTTACTAGTTGGTATTGGTCTAGTTGTTAATGTCATTAGCACTACGGGAATTGGTAACACCTTCTCTTTGATGATCAACAGCTGGGCGAATGGCGAGTTACTGGTGATGATTGCGTTGATCGCACTGGCGTCTTTGATTCTGGGTATGGGGTTACCAGTAACGGCGGCTTATATTGTGTTGGGAACATTGTCTGCTCCTGCCTTGTATAAATTGATTGCTGAAAGTCAACTGCTCGACTTGTTGGTGTCAGGGCAGCTTCCTGAGCAAGCTAAAGCCATCTTTATGTTGGCTGCGCCAGATAAGCTTGATCTATTGAACGCACCGATGGCGTTGGAAACGGCGAAAGAGATGATTGCGTTAGTTCCTGCTGATTTTGTGGAAACTCTGCTTGAACAGAGCCTTGGCTTAGAAGCTATCAGCCTTGCACTGCTTTCGGCTCACTTAATTATTTTCTGGTTATCGCAAGACAGCAACGTGACTCCGCCTGTTTGTTTAACTGCATTTGCGGCTGCAACCATTGCTAAAACACCCCCGATGAGAACGGGCTTAATGGCATGGAAGATCGCCAAAGGCTTGTATTTAGTACCATTGTTGATTGCCTACACTAACTTGGTAAGTTGGGATGTGGCCTCCGTGTTAGTCACGGGTGGCTTTGCTGTTATTGGTACTTACGCGTTTATCGCGGCGATTGAAGGTTATTTAGAGAGCGAAGTTAATATTATTACTCGAGTAGTGTTGGTTGCGATAGGTGTAGCTCTAGTATGGCCTGATGTTTCAGTCGTGATCCGTTTGGTATGTGTTGCCATTTTTGTTGGTATCTTCATCTACAGCGGTCGTAAATACGATGCAAATCAAGTGAAAAAGGAATCAGAAAGTGAGGAAAAAAAGTTACCTCAAACCGGATCTAACACTGTCGCGTCTTCCCTATAATTAAAGGATTGAATGTAGGAATATTATGAACTCAACATACGACTATATTATCGTTGGTGGTGGCATTGTTGGTGTGTCGACGGCATGGCAATTACAGCAAGCTCACCCTGATCAAAGTATCCTTTTAGTCGAAAAGGAGCGTGGCTTCGCGCAGCACCAAACTGGCCATAACAGTGGTGTGATTCACGCTGGCGTTTACTACGCTCCAGGCAGTTTAAAGGCGGATTTCTGTAGGCGTGGCGTCGAGCGAACTATCGCCTTTTGCAGCCAACACGATATCCCTGTCGAAAACTGCGGTAAGTTGTTGGTCGCAACCAATGAGCAGGAAGTCGAGCGCATGAATGCGCTCTATCAACGTTGTTATGATAACGACATTGATGTCGATTTGTTGGACCAAGCGCAACTGAAACTTGCCGAGCCTAACATCACGGGCTTGGGCGCGATTTATGTCAAAACCACCAGTATCGTCGACTACAAAAAAGTGACCGAAGTAATGGCTCAAGAGTTTGTTGAGGCGGGTGGCAAGCTCAGCCTAGGCACAGAAGTGATCATGGCGGATGAACTGGAAGATGAAGTACAGTTAACGTGCAAAGTAGATGGTCAAACTCTACAACTGAACAGCCGATTCTTGATCACTTGTTCTGGTTTGATGGCCGACAGAATGACTAGCATGCTTGGCATTGAAACCGACTTTCAAATCGTGCCTTATCGTGGTGAGTATTATCAGTTGGACGCGAAACACAACCAGGTGGTGAATCACCTTATCTATCCGATCCCTGACCCAGAACTGCCTTTCTTGGGGGTGCACTTAACACGTATGATTGATGGTTCCGTAACAGTAGGGCCAAATGCAGTTCAAGGTTGGAAGAGAGAAGGCTATGGCAAGCTGAACTTTAGTTTTAAGGACACTTGGCAGATGTTGAGATTTGCGGGCTTTTGGAAAGTGACTGCGAATAATCTGAAAACCGGTTTGGTCGAGCTTAAGAACTCGTGGTGGAAGCCGGGCTATCTAAAATTGGTCAACAAATATTGCCCGAGCATTACGGTGTCAGATTTCAAACCTTACCCAGCAGGCATACGCGCTCAAGCGGTGCTCAAAGATGGTACCTTGGTTCATGATTTCCTGTTTGCCGAAAGCCCAAGAAGCCTGCATGTGTGTAATGCGCCATCGCCAGCAGCGACCTCTGCAATGCCGATTGGTGAATACATTTGTGGCAAGGTGATCAAAAAAACGTCTTAACTGTGAATTAAACTAATGGCTTGTTTGTTCGAACAGGGCTGTTCATAGCAAGTGAAGAGCGTAGATGATAAAAAATCCGCCAGCTCCATTCTATTTAGGATCGAACTTGCGGATTTTTGGTTTTAGCCGTGTTTGCTCGGGTTAGTGGTTAGCAAGCAACTAAACTTAAAGCTAATCAGGAACAAAGTTAGCGACGATGGTGACATCGTTAAAGTTACGGTAGCCGCGCACCATGATGTTGAATTCACCCGCTGGCTTGTTCAATACACACTGCTCGTTGCTACTGTTCTGGTATGGGCGGCAATCGTAGCTTGTTTTCGATACTGTACCATTGTGTTTCACATATAAATCCGCATCACCACTACGAGAGCCTGTTAATGTCACCGTTAACTGACCTGCACTTTCCGTTGTAAATGTGAAGAACTGCTCTTCACCATATCCTGCAGTAAGCCCTTCAACAGGCACGTCATTTTGCAGCTCTTTAGAGCCTGCAACGGGCGAATCAAGGCTGGTTTCGACAAGGTAAGCAATGGCCAGTTTGGCGAACTTGGTCGCATGTGTCGCTGTTGGATCGGAGTTCTCAAGCGTGTCGTGCTGAGTATGAATGTTTGGGTTGTAATCATTGAACATGCTCTCGAATGGCATGGCGGCTGGGTAGCCAACATTGTGCCAAGAGGCGTGGTCAGAACAGGCATAGCCACAATCATCGAAACCGTAACTGATGTTGCTGGCATAGGTGTCGATCAGCTCGCTTAAGTAGGTGGTTAAGTTACTGTCGGTATAGTCTGTGATGAAGGTGATATCGTGCGCCGAACCGTTGTAGTTGGTCATGTCTAATTGCAACACCGACACAACGTTTGCTTGTTCGTCTCTTAATGCATTGGCGACATCTTGTGAACCACGTAGCCCTACTTCTTCTGCAGCATAACCATAGAACTTAATGGTTTTGTCTGGCTGAATGCCACTGGCGATCATCAGGCGAAGCGACTCTGTTACCGTTGCAATACCAGACGCATCATCATCGGCTCCCGGTGAGATGGTGCCTTCGCTTGTCCAAGATCCAACGGTCGAATCAAGGTGTCCACCAACCACGACGATCTCTTCAGGATATTTAGCACCAAGCAGTGTCACTTCAACGGATTTCTGTGGGTATTCGGCATGCGTGATCTGGCGTGCAGACGCATACGGCACATCCTTAATTTCTGTTTCCCAACGCTCTAAAAGCCAATCTGAAGCAGCAACACCAGTAGAAGTAGTATAAAAACGGTTGGTGAAGTTGGTTAGATTTTCAATGGTCGTGACCATGTTGTTCGGCTCGATCTGAGCGAGTAGGTCGTTCACTGTGTCTTGATGGCTGATTACCGGCTTTTCGAAGGTGCTCATTGTTAGTGGCATCGCTGCGGCTTTGAGTGCGCTTGCTTTGTCTTCGTGTACCATGTAGCCACCACAACGGTGGGTTTCTTCGTGCATGTGGCTGGATAGTTTAGCGAGCTCTTTCTGGTTGATTTTCGCGACGATGGAAT